>CAIYYW010000001.1 GCA_903930515.1 uncultured delta proteobacterium
ATATCTTCCTTTCCTAACAAATCAATCAGATCTGCTGAAATGTACCCCTTTGATTGATCCTTGAAGAATTTTTCAAAAATCTTTAGCACCTTTCCATATACAGAATCCGCCAGCTTTTTATCCTTGCATTGCCGTTTAAGTTGATCCCGAAGCCATCTTTTATTATGATATATTGTTCCTGATTTTGTTGGACTTAAGGCCAATAGACTTAATAGGACTCCTTCTTTTGGAAGGAGCATTTGAATCGCTATTTCTGTTTTGTTAGATCCTGCAATCAAATCCAAGCTACTAAATCCAGAAAGCAACTTGCGGGCAACTCTGACTATTTGATCGCCTTTTGGCAGTTGTTTTAGAGATTCAAACAGGATCTCTTCAGACATGTATGTTGGTTTTTCTATGGTTTTTTCAAGAATGGTCACTTTGGGTTTTTCGGCTCCAGAATATTGGATATCCAATTTAATATGTTCAATTGCTTCGGACTCGGCAACAATATGGGGAATGATGAACAATGGATATTTTTCATCTTTGCCTTCTGAGAGTGAGAACAATTTGAGTTCAATCAATTTTAGTCTAAAATGAAAATGCGCAAAGAGATTCAAATAATTAGCAAGTTCTTTGGCTTGCTCCTGGATGCCCTCTCCGATAATCAATAATAAGATTCTGCCTTCAGAAAGATTTCTGGATACCTGATCAATGAAAGTTTGTTCATCAAATTCAGAGAAATTTGCTTTAACGGCTTCTATAAGGTCTTTATTCTTAAGTTGATACTTATCCTTAAAATTGATGAAAAATTTATTGCTCTCTTCTAAGAGCTTTTCATAATTCCATTGTGCCATTTGATTTGCGTAATCCAAGATTTGAGCAACTACTTGCCTCCTCGCTTCAGGATTTCTCCATAACTTGGTTTCAACGATCACGGGGACCCCTGATTCGGTAATGAATAGGTTATCTATGGGCCCTGCATTCGTGCCAACCTCCCTTCCAATTGGTATCAGCGATTCCCCGATCCCCGGCTCAATTTCTTGCAAAGGAATCAATTCGGGATGAATAATCAACAAATCCTGAATCCACTCTTCCTCAATTAATTTTTCTCCAAGTGGAATTTGGGTCAGCTGTTTTCCTTTATCCCTTTCCGCATTTAGAAATATAGGCGTCCCTAGATTATTTTTTCTCATTAAGATCCCTTTTGACCCATTTCTCTTCTCTGTGTCCTCTGTGCCTTTGTGGTGATAATTATTTCTCCATTATATTCTCTGCGTTCTCCGTGTCTCTGTGGTGAGGTTTTATTTCTCAGCCCAGGTTAACCTGTCGCGCGGAAATAATATTGGGCAGTCTCCGGATTTCTTCCAAAGCCGCCTCCGGAATCAAGCTGTCCACATTCACGATACAGATCGCCTCCCCGCCTTTCCTGCCCAACTGGAACCTTCCGATATTGATCTGGTGTCTGCCCATAAGGGAGCCGATATTCCCGATCACGCCCGGCCGGTCCACATTCCGGATCACCAGCGCGTATCCCTGCGGGATCGCGTCCAGGCTGATCCCGCCGATCAGCACGATCCTGGGATCGGTTTTTCCGAACAGGGTTCCGGCGATCTCGGCCAGCTCCGGGGTCTGGTCCTGGATCTTGAGCTTGATCAGGCTGGCATAATCCCCGGCCTCGGAATCGCTGGACTCGCGCACCGTGATTCCCCGGGCCTTGGCCAATGCCGGCGCGCTCACATAATTGACCGGCTCGTCCATAAAACTCTCCAGCAAGCCCTTGAGCACGGAATGCGTGATCGGCTTGGTATTGAGGTTGGCCACCTCGCCGCGATATTCTATCTCCAGGCCGTGCAGGGTGGAAAGCAATTGCCCGGCCAATCTTCCCATCCGCTCCGCCAGGTTCAGATACGGAGAAATTTGCTCCATCACTTCCTTGCTCACGCTCGGGAAATTCACCGCGTTGGTGATGATGCCGTAAAGCAGATAGTCAACCATCTGCCTGGCGATCCCGACCGAGACATTGACCAGGGCCTCGCCCGTGCTCGCGCCCAGGTGGGGCGTGTAAATGATCTCGGGGAGATCAAACAGCTCCCCGAACTCGGGCGGCTCCTTTTCAAACACATCCAGGGCGGCTCCGGCCACCTTGCCCGACTTGATCGCCGCGATCAAATCTTTCTCCACAATGATCCCGCCGCGCGCGCAATTGATCAGGCGCACCCCGTCTTTCATTTTCGCGATGGTCTCGGCCCTGATCATCCCCTTGGTCTCCTCGGTCTTGGGAACATGCACGGTGATGAAATCAGACCGGCTGATCAAATCGTCCAGGCCGGCCATTTCCACTCCCAGCTTTGAGCCCATCTCCGCGGTCACGAACGGATCATACCCGAGCACCTTCATCTTCAGGCCCAAAGCCCGGTCCGCCACGATCCTGCCGATATTGCCCAAGCCGATCACTCCCAGGGTTTTTCCCATCACCTCCACGCCGGTGAATTTTCCCTTCTCCCATTTCTTTTCCTTGAGCGTGAGATAGGCCTGCGGAATCTTGCGCGCCAGCGACATCATCAGGCTCAAAGTATGCTCCGCGGTGGTCACCGCGTTTCCGCCCGGGGTGTTCATCACCACAATCCCCTGCCTGGTCGCGGTTTCCACATCCACATTGTCCACCCCGATCCCGGCCCTCCCGATCACGCGCAGGTTCTTCCCCGCTTCAATGATCTCCTTGGTGGCCTTGGTGGAACTACGGATCGCGAGCGCGTCATACTCCCCGATCACCGCTTTCAACTCCTCCGGCTTCATCCCGGTCTTGTAGTCCACAGTCAGGCCGGGAGCTTTCTTGAACAGCTCTATTCCTTCCGGCGCAAATTTATCGCTGATCAGTATTTTCATTTTCCACCTCCTAAATGAATCGGTAACCGAATCCTCAGCCTCCGAAAACCTGCTCGGCGCGCCTGACGCCGCTTCCCAGCTCAAACTTGTATCCGAGATCGGTTAAAGTCTGCTCCAGGGCCGCGATCCCGGCGATGATGTCGTAGCGGGCGATGTATCCCATATGCGCGATCCGGATGATCTTCCCCTTGACCTGGTCCTGTCCGCCCGCAATCGCGTATCCATAAACATCCCGGATCCGCTTCACCACCTCCGCCCCATCCACTGTTTCCGGGGTCCAGGCCGCGGTGCAGGCGTCGCTCGGAGACTCCGGGGCAAACAGCTTCAGGCCCATCGCCTTGAGCGCTTCCCGGGTCGCTTCCGCCATCCGGGCGTTCTCGGCGAAAACCTTCTCCAAGGTTTCTTCCTTATACATCTTGATCACCTCGTGCAATCCCACGATCAGGCTCACCGCCGGAGTATAAGCGGTTTCATTATTGCCGAGGTTTTTCAATTCCTTCCGGAAATTAAAATAATATTTGGGCAGGTCGGATTTCTCGCAGGCCTTCCAGGCCTTTTCGCTTAGAGCGGCAAAGGCTAGTCCGGGCGGAAGCATCAAGGCCTTTTGCGAGCCGGTGACCAGGAGATCAATCCCCCATTCGTCAAACGGGAGAGGGAACACCCCAACCCCGGTGACGCCGTCCACGATCAGGAGCGTTTCGGTTCCTTTGGTCAGCTCGGCAATTTCCTTGACCGGATGTTGGACCGCGGTGGAAGTCTCGGTGGCCTGGATCAGCAACGCCTTATAAGCCTTTGCCTTCAGTTTCGCCGCCACCTCCGAAACCTTCACGGCGCTTCCCCATTTAACTTCAATCCCGTCCGCATTCACGCCGTAGGCTTTGCAAATATCCGCCCACCTTTCCCCGAATTTCCCGCTCCGGACCACCAACACCTGGTCGCCCTTGCAGAGCGTGTTGGTCACCGCGGCTTCCATCGCGCCGGTCCCGGAGGACGCGAAAATAATTACCTCGCCTTTGGTTTGGAAAATGTACTTGAGGCCTTCTCTCACTTCTCCCAGGACCTTCTTGAATTCGGAGTGACGGTGATGCATTGCCGGCATCGCCATCCTTGTGAGAGCCCTTTCCGGGACCGGGGTCGGGCCCGGGGTCAATAGAGTCTTCTTCTTCATCTTAATCCTCCCGCTTTTATTTCCAGGCGTTCCTGTAGTCGCCTGAATTAAATCTTATATCTACGGATCCGGGAACCCTTGGTCCGGCTGGATCCCTATTTCTTACGAGCCTGGTTCACCAGCGCGTTGGTCCGGAGCCGGAGCGCGTTCAAATTTATAAATCCGGTCGCGTCCGCCTGCTGATACCCGCCGGCCTCTTCAAAGCTGGCCAATTTGGGAAGGTATAAACTCGCCGGACTCTTCCGTCCGGAAACCGTCACATTCCCCTTGTAAAGCTTCAGCCGCGCCTCTCCTAAAACCTTCTCCTCCATCTTGTCAATCAGCGCCTGCAAATCCTCACGCTCCGGCGCGAACCAGTATCCGAAATAGACCAGCCGCGCATACATCGGCATCAGGCTGTCTTTCAAGTATAGCTCCTCCCGGTCCAGCGCAAGCGTCTCCACCGCCCGGTGCGCCGCGTGAAGGACCGTGGCGCCCGGCGATTCATAAACCCCGCGCGACTTGAGTCCCACATACCTGCTCTCAACCAGATCCACCCGTCCGATCCCATTCCTGCCCGCGATCTTATTCAAATGTTCCACGATGGCCGCCGGCCCGAATTTCCTGCCATTCACCGATACCGGGTTGCCGGCTTTGAACCCGATCAAAATCTCCTCGGCCCGGTCCGGCGCCTTCTCCGGCGAGACCGTCATTTGAAACATATCGTCTTTGGGCCCGGTCCAGGGGTCTTCCAGGATCCCGCCTTCATAGCTGATATGGAGCAGGTTCGCGTCGGAACTGTATGGCTTCGCGGCCGTGACCGGGACCGGGATCTTATGCTTTTTCGCGTAAGCGATTAAATCCGCCCGTCCCTGGAAATCCCAGGTCCGCCAGGGGGCGATCACCTTGAGCGCAGGCGCGAGCGCGGCCAGGCTGAGTTCAAACCGGACCTGGTCGTTTCCTTTTCCGGTCGCCCCGTGCGCGATGTATCCCGCCTTTTCCTTCTTCGCAATCTCCGCCAGCTTCTTCGCGATCAAGGGCCTTGCCAAACTGGTGCCCATCAAGTAAAGGTCCTCATAGCGCGCCCCGGCCCTGAGAGCGGGGAAGAAATAATCCCGGATCAATTCCTCGTCCGCGTCTATAAAATAAACCTTCTTCGCCCCGACCCGGACCGCTTTTTGACGGATCGCAACCTTGTCCTCCTTCTGCCCCAAGTCAACATAGACCGCGATCAAATCCGCGGCATACTCCTCCTGCAGCCACTTCAACAACACCGAAGTGTCCAGGCCGCCGGAATACGCGAGAATGATCTTCATCAAATGCCCTCCTCCAAGACCCAAAAAGTTTAACTGCTGATCGGCGATTTGTCAATATTTTAACCCGCATCCTTGGGTTCTCGCTGAATTGGATCAAGGATCAATCATTGTAAAAATTGAACCCCTTGACAGCAGCCGGCCTGAATTTAAAATTAAGCTGGAAGGAAATGGAGATTGAACTGAATTTGTTGATTGACGCGATTGTCGGCTCCCTGATCGCCGGGATCGGCATCAGCGAGTTCGAGGCCGAGGCCATCTCCGGCCTGTCCTTCCCCGAACTGCTCCAGCTGCTCCCGATCGCAAACCGGTTGCGCGAGGAAAAATTCGGGAACTCTGTCCGGCTCTGCGGGATTTTGAACGCCAAGTCCGGAAGGTGCGGAGAAGACTGCAAGTTCTGCGGCCAAAGCGGCCGCTGGAAGACCGAGGTTGAAAGCTTCGGATTGCTGGCTCAGGAAAAAATAATTGGCGCGGCGAAGCGGGCAAAGCAGGATGGCGCCAAAGAATTTTCCATTGTCACCAGCGGGAAAGGGATCAGCGGAGAGGATGAGATGGAAACGATCTGCTCCTCGCTGAAAAATATCCGCTCGCTCGGCCTGGAGCCTTGCGCCTCGCTCGGGATCCTGAGCCAGGGGCAACTGTCCCGGCTGAAAAATTCCGGCCTGGCCCGGTATCATCATAATTTGGAAACCTCCCAAAATTTTTTCCCCCAAATCTGCGCCACGCATCAGTGGCAGGAATCTTATGACACGGCCCGGAGCGCGAAGGAACTGGGATTGAAACTTTGCTGCGGAGGAATTTTCGGATTGGGGGAGAGATGGGAGGATCGGGCGGATTTGGCCGTAACTTTGAGCCGGCTCAAGCCGGAGTCGGTCCCGATCAATTTCCTGATCCCGATTCCGGGCACGCCCCTGGAACATCAGCAGAGGCTCAGCCCGCTGGACGCGCTCAAGATTATTGTAATCTTCCGGCTCACTTTGCCGGACAGTGACCTCATTGTCTGCGGAGGCCGCGAGGAAATCCTGGGGGATTTTCAAAGCTGGATCTTTCCCGCCGGAGCCACCGGCCTGATCCTGGGAGATTACCTCACCCGCAAAGGCCGAAGCCCGGAACAGGATTTGGCAATGATCAGCAGCCTCGGACTATCCGCCAGGGAAAATGGGCTGGACTGAAAAACAACTCCGGCGGATCCACGCCCAAGGATTGTTCCGCTCGCTTAAAACCATTGAGCAAAAATCCGGAACCCGGATCGTGATCTTCGGGAAACGGCTGGTCAATTTCTGTTCCAACGACTACCTCGGACTCGCGAACGATCCCCGCGTCAAAAAGGCCGGAGCCGACGCGATCCAGAAATGGGGCGCCGGCGCCGCCGCCTCCCGGCTGGTTTCGGGGAATTTTTCGCTTCACCTGGAACTGGAGCAAGGGCTGGCTGGATTCAAAGGCGCCCAGGCCGGTCTTCTCTTTTCCTCCGGATACCTCGCCAATATCGGCGCGATTCCCGCATTGGTTGACCAAGATGATCAAATTTTCTCGGATCAGATGAATCACGCCAGCCTGATTGACGCCTGCCGGCTTTCCAAAGCCAAAATAAAAATTTTCCCCCATTCGGATTTGAGCGCCCTTAATAAAATGCTCTCCGGCGCGAACCGGCGCGCGAGAAAATTGATTGTGGCGGAAGGCATTTATAGCATGGACGGGGACCTTGCCCCGCTCCCGGAAATTCTTGAGCTGGCGGAAAAATTCGGAGCGATGGTCTATCTTGACGAGGCGCATTCCACCGGCGTCATCGGCAAAAAGGGCAAAGGAGCGCTGGAGTATTTCGGGATCAAAGGCTTTCCTCAAAACCTGGTCCTGATGGGCACCCTGAGCAAGGCCCTCGCCGGCCAGGGCGGATTTATCTGCGGCCCGAAATCCTTGCGCGAACTTCTGATCAACCGCTCGCGCGCTTTTATCTTTTCCACCGGACTCAACCCCGCGGCCGCCGCTTCCGCGCTCAAATCCCTGGAAATCATTGAGCAGGAGCCGGAATTAGTGGCGCGTCTCCAGGACCATATTGCTTTTGCGCGAAAGTGCCTGAAGGGAATCGGATTGAAGATCGGTTCCGGCCCCAGCCCGATTCTTCCCATCGTCTTGCGCGATCCGGCCCGGACTTTGAAGGCGAGCCAAAACCTTTTCCGCAAAGGATTTTTTGTTCAGCCCATCCGCCCCCCCAGCGTCCCCTCCGGAACCTCCCGACTCCGGATCACCGTCTGCGCGGCGCATAGCCGGAAAGAAATTGAGCGATTGGCCGAAACGCTCAGCGAGGTTTTATAGCATCCCTTCACCCGGCAGTTACACGGGGACAACCCGTGCCCCGCTCAGAATATTGACAATACCAGCATCACTCCCCATCCGGCGCATTGGATTACGAGCCAGGCGAGGAAGATGATGCCGAGGGTCAGGAACATTTTGGGGAGGAATTTTTTTCCGCCTTCGGGACTGAATCTGCTAAAACCAATAATCGCTCCGCCGATCAGGGTCATGCAAGCCAGGGTAATCCAGGAAAATCCTTTGAAGCCTTTGGCGAGAATATTGGGCAGATACCAGAAGCTGATAACGGTTGGTCTCTTGTCCCCGCCTTCGCCGGGGAAGAGTTTTTGGAACTGAAAAAGTTTGCCCTGGCGGGGAATATCCAGTTTGATGGGCAAAATGCCCGAGGCATGAGGCCCGATTTTAACCGGAGGAATTTTTTTCACTGATTCCAGGTCCGCGATGATTCCTTTGGCTTTCAAATCTTCCAGGGTCTGCATCACCTGCTCATCCAATTCATCCAACTCCAGGTCGTTGACGAGATTGACGATCTTTTTGTTCTCGTCAATCATCCAGATGTCCGGCACCGGATCGGCGTCAATATTGCCAATGGCAAAAGTTTGAAACCCGGAAACATCGGCCCGGGTGTTTTTGATCACGCGTTTTGCCGGCGACTCAGATTGGTCTGGAGAGTTTGCGGGGATAAAATCCTTGCCCATATAGTATTGATACCTGGTGCTGGTTTTAGGCGCCCAGCCGGCCTCGTCAAAAGTTTCCGAATAGGCATGCAGTTTTTCCTGGTGCGCTTTTTGAGCCGAGAAAATGGCGCTCAGGTTTTCTTTCGCTTCCACCTGCCGGGCCCGGGCTTTAAACTTCAGAAAGCTCGGCGCGAGCAAAGTAGAGGAGAAAACATTCAAGGCGTCCTTGATCTCCATCTCAGCGCCGCTTCCGCCCTTTTTTTCCGGAACCAACTCCAGGCCGGAGAAATTCTGGTATTGATATTTATCGGGCAAAAACATAAACCAGTTCATCTCCCGCACCACCAGGTCCAATTTCGGCAATTCCATCGCGGTTCTTCCGCCTGCGCCCCATTGTTTGGCAGGATTGACATAGACAATTTCCACGGGAAAATCCTCAATCCCGCTCAAGCCCAGATCCGAGCGGGTGAGGGGGACCAAAAACTCTCCATCCGCGTTCCGGGAGGGCCGAACCGGATTATCCACCAGGAACGCGCTCCAGATTTTGGCGTCCTGAGGAAGTTGGATCTTAAGGTATTGGCGGGACTTGTTGCGGACGCTGAAGATGCCTTTGGTGATACAGAAGCCGTCTTGCAGGCAAAGGGTCAAATACCTGGCGTCATCAATGATCGCGTCAATGACCTGGACATCCTGGTATCTGGTGAGCTCAAAAGTAAGCGAGCGTTTAATTCCGGGTTCGCCCAGGGCGGAGTAAGCAAATCCGAGCAGGATCACGCTCTGGGTTTGTTTGCTCAAGGAGTCGGGAATCTGGCTTAAATCCAGTTGCTTAATGTTTTCGGACGGTCCGATCTTGATTTCCAGATTCGCGCTTGCCTCCAGGCCGAAAACGGCTTCGGTGGACTTGACGCCTTTCAATTCCAGGAACGGAAAATCCAGCGACTTGGCATCCTTGGGAATATATTTTTCATAGGTGAGGAACAGCGTCCATTCATCGCGCACCGGCTTGGTCAAGGCAATTTTCAGTTGTTGCTTATCCTCAAGCTGGATTATGTCTTGAGTGCGGATGAACTGCCCCTGGACCCGGGTAATATTGACCTCTTTAGGAAATTCAATCACCAAGTTGCTCATCCCCGGATCCGGGATCAGATAGTTGATCTGGACATTGATGCTGGCGAGGTTGTCGCTGAGGTTAATCAAGCCGAGAACTTCAGCAGTGATCTGGCTTTTGGCCTGGGATCCGGTTGGCAATAGATTGGAAGGATTTTTCTTTTCCTGGCCAGAAGCCTGAGCAAACGCGAATAATCCCAGAAGCATCACGATGGCCGCTAAAATTTCTCTTTTCTTTTTCATCTTCCGCCTCCTTTTCTGGTTTAGTGTTCACATTTTCTTTAATAGTTCCCGAAACTATGGGAATTGAAACCAAGCCTGCCCGCATCAGCAGGCGCTTATTCAGGTGATCCGGCAATGAGGCAGAGGGGAAAAATATCAAAAACCGGACCAAGGCCGAAAAGTCCGGCCGGTTTCAATCTTTGTGACCTGATATTTTTCAGGGTCAATCCTTTTGGGTTGCCCCGGATTGCTTACCAGCCTATATTAAGATTTTATTGAAAATGGGATTAAAAGAAGGGGAGGAACAGGAATCAAAATGAGTTTACAGGATGAATGGCGGAAGCGGGACCGAAAGGTGCTCTGGCATCCGTTCACTCAGCACCGGCTCTGGGAGAGAGAGGAATTTCCGGTGATTGAACACGGTCAGGGGGTTTATCTTTATGATCTGGACGGGAACAAATATCTTGACGGCATAAGCTCGCTCTGGGTATCGGCGCACGGGCATAATCATCCGGTATTGAACCGCGCCATCGCTGATCAACTTTCCCGCGTCGCTCATTCCACTTTTCTCGGCCTGTCCCATCAGCCGGGGATTGAGTTGGCGGAGGAACTTTTGAAGATCGCTCCCCAGGGCCTGACCCGGGTTTTTTACGCGGAGAATGGCGCGAGCGCGGTGGAGATCGCGCTGAAGATGGCTTTCCAGTACTGGCAGAACCGGGGCGAAAAAAAGCGGAAAAAGTTTATCTGTTTCAGTAACGGGTATCATGGCGACACCATTGGCGCAATGAGTCTGGGCGGGGTTGAGCTTTTCAACCAGGTATATCAGCCCTTGCTTTTTGAGGTTTTGCGCGCGCCCCTGCCTCGCTGCTACAAGTGTCCGAAAGGCCGAGGGGATTGCGAGGAAGACAAATGGCAATGCTTGGCCAAGCTGAAAACCCTGGCGGAAGAGCACAGCCAGGAGCTGGCAGGTATTATTATTGAGCCGATGGTTCAAGCCGCGGGCGGGATGATCGTCCAGCCCAAAGGTTATCTCAAGGCCGTGGAAATGCTTTGCCGGCAACATAAAATTCTTTTTATCGCGGACGAGGTCGCGGTTGGACTCGGGAGGCTCGGGAAAAATATCGCGTGCGAGCTCGGGTTTGTCCAGCCTGACCTGCTGGTGCTGGGAAAAGCGCTGGGAGCGGGATATCTCCCGATCGCCGCGGTGCTTGCTACCGAAGAAATTTTTTCCGCGTTCTTGGGCAGGCATCATCAGGATCAGACTTTTTTCCACGGCCATACCTACACCGCAAACCCGCTCGCCTGCTCAGTCGCCCTGGCCGGGCTGGAGTTGATGAAAAAAGAAAAAAGACTGGAGAATGTGAATGCGCGCGCTCGGCAGATTGAACAATGGATTCCGAAATTCAACCAGCTCCCGAGCGTGTTCCATTTTTCCCGGCTCGGGCTCTTGGCCGGAATTGAACTGATGAAAGACCGGGAAAAATACGAAGAATTTATGCCCGATGAAATGGTCGGGTTCCAGGTCGCGCGCTCCGCTCGCAAGCGCGGCGCGATTCTCCGCCCGCTCGGAAATGCCATAGTCCTGATGCCGCCTTTGACCATTTCGGAAAAGGAATTGGACTTGCTGCTCCGGATCACCTGGGAGAGCATCCAGGAAGTTCTGGAGGAGCTTGGATGATTTATTACGGGCTGGTGGTCGCGGGCACGGACACCGGGGTGGGCAAGACCG
>CAIYYW010000002.1 GCA_903930515.1 uncultured delta proteobacterium
CGCTGACCTTTTTAATCTCCGCCACCGCGGACAGGGTCATATTGACCGAGCCGACTACATTGACCTCAATCAACCGTTGACAAGGTTCCGGGGCGCATTGGTCAAAGCGCGAGACCATGCTGATGCCGGCGTTGTTGACTAATATGTCCAGCCGGCCGAATCGCTTGAGGGTCTTCTCAACCGCGGCCCGGCAGTCGTCAAAGGAGCGGACATCTGCTTTGACCGCGAGAACGGCGACACCCCGGTCGGACAGAAGCCGGCCGGCTTGCGTGAGCCGCGTCTCATCCACATCCGTGATGATCAAGCCCGCGCCGCGGCGGCCGAGCGCAGCCGCGGTCGCAAAGCCGATGCCCCGCGCCGCCCCGGTTACGAGAGCGATTTTACCGTGAAAGTCCATTGAGTTTATGTGTGTCAATTTTATCGGTTATTCAGCGGCAACGCAAGGAAAAATAGTTTATTCATAAAACCGCGGCTGTCCGAAATAATCCCGAGCATCTTCTGTCCTTCGGAGTTCTCGGATCGTGCAAGCCGGTTTCCGGGTTCAATTCCCCCTGCTCGCACCGGAGAATCCGATGATTTTATTTCGTGCCCATCACCTTTCAGGGCAAGAGGAATTTCCAGGTTAAGTTGTCAGCAAGGACCTGGCCATCCGGGGATCGGGCGGATGCGGAGATCAGGTTTTTTCCCGGCTTAAGAAACACCCTTGCCGTGTAGATGCTTAAGCCCTGTGAATTCATTTTGATTCCCCGCCCATTCACGGCGAGCTGGACCGGGCCGGAGTTGCAATAGACCTTGACCTGGACCAGCGGGCTGTGGCGGCTTACGAAGCGATGGTTGGTGATATGGATCATCGGTTCGGGGTTCCAGTTCGCCTTGTAGAAATAAAAGGCGTCTTTTCGGGTCTTGCGGTCAAAGGTGATCATTCCCTTGTCATTGATATTTGCCCGGTCGCCTTCATTGCGCTTGACCACGCTGAAGTCAAACATATTCCAGAGGAAGCCGGCCCAGAAATATTTCCGCTCCGAGATCATCGCCCACATCTTTTCGTGGACATAAGCCTGGTAATTCTCCGGGTGCCAGTGCCCGGTGGTGATCACATTGCGGTTCAGCTCCGAGTGCTGGTTGACGCTCGCGCCGGCGCCATACTCGCTCATACACAACCGGCGTTGCGGGTGATTCCTGCGCATCGCGTCCGCCCAGGGCGCGAAGTTCTGGACCCAGCCGTAATACCAGCCCCAGTATTGGTTCCAGCAGGCGAGGTCGGTCACATCGTCAAGCGGACCTTCCAGCATTGTCGCAACCGTGGTCAAACGGTAAGGATCCTCCTGATGCGCCAATGCGTTCAACTCCTTGAGCAGCGGGACCGGGTTTCCGGGCGGAGACAGTTCGTTGAACAACCCCCAGAAGATGATCGCGGGGTGGTTGTAGTTCTGCCGGATAAGCTCCTGGAGTTGTTGCTTCAAGTTGTCCTGGAAATTCTTGGAGTTCAGGAAGATCCCGGTCTTGTCCCCGGTCCTTCCTATAAAGGGCAGTTCCGCCCAGACCACAATCCCCAAGCGGTCGCAGATGCTATAAGCCAGGTCTGCCTGGGGATAGTGCGCGAGCCGCACCGCGTTCACTCCCATTTCGCGCATCAATGCAAAGTCCTCCTCCTGGTCCGCAGGGCTGAGCGCGTTGGCTTTGCCCTCCCGGTCCTGGTGGCGGTTCACGCCATAAAGACGATAGCCCTTGCCATTAAGGAAAAATCCCTGTTCACTGTCCACCCGGAAATACCTTAGCCCCAACTGCTGATCAACCGCGTCCACCACCTTGCCCCCGGAGATAAGCTCGGTCCGCACCCGGTACAGATAAGGTTGATCAACCCCGTTCCACAGATGGGGATGGTCAAGCTTAAGCGAAACAGCCGCCTCCATCCATTCGCCCTTTGGCTCAGGAGCGGCTTCCATTATTTTCAGCTCTGTCCCGAGCGCATCCATCAGCTTGAAGCGAACGGTCAGGCCTGTCGGCTCCGGCGCCGAGACCCGGGCAAGGAACTGAAGTTCCGCCGCGTCGTCAGTAACATTTTTCTGGGTCAGGTAAACGCCGGGCGAGGCGAAGTCGGTCACCGCGATGCAATTTTTTGCCGTGCTGATGAGATAGACGCTCCGGTAGATGCCGCCATAGAAATTATAGTCGCAGTATAAAGGCATAATTTCCCGGTCAAAGGAGTTGTCCACTTTTACCTCAATCAAATTCTTGCCGGGATGAACTAATTCCGTGATCTCAAAGGCAAACGCGGTATATCCGCCCCGGTGCGAGCCTGCCTCTTTGCCGTTGACAGTCACCCGGCATTTGATGTTCACGCCTTCAAAGCGGAGAAAATATCGGCGCCCGGCCGCGCGGTCCAGTTCTATCTCCTTCTGGTATAGCCCCACGCCCATTCGGTATTTGTTGTCGCCGTCAAGGGTATCCTGGGTGTTCCAGGAATGAGGGAGATTGACTTCCTGCCAGGGACCGGGATGGTCGTTGTCAACCAAAGCGAATTCCCAGCCCTGGTCAAGGTTCTGGACCAGACGGGATCCGCCCTCAGCGCCGGCTGATCCGGCTTGCACCGGTCCCGCAAAAAACATCACACCAAGCGCCGCCAGAGCCGCAACCGCCAAAAGCCTGAGTCCCTTGCTCATCTAATCCTCCTGGAAAAAATATCACCGCCAAAATCTTCCCATAACTATTCCGGCGAATCAATCCAGGGCCAAAAAGGCTGGTTTTTGCAACGCCCCGGCCGAGCCGATAAAGCCCGCTCCCGGCGACCCGGTCATCCCCAGGAACAAAAATCGTCCAGCCCACCAGCAAGGAAGGCACACCGGGCCTGTTCCGTAACAACCTCACCAACGAGGAGAAGGACAGGATCAATGTCGTTGTGCTTGCGGCTACCAAGGGCCGGGTGTGTTGGGGCGAGAACATTGAGGAAGACCCGGTCTGCAGAAGCAGCGACGGACTCCGCCCCTCTGATGATGTGGAGAAGCCGTTCAACCAGGTCTTCGGCGCCAAGAATGCCGGAAAACGCTTTGAGCCGGTCTTTCCGAACGCCCAGTGGAAGGAGAAAAGCGAGAGGCCCGCCTGCGACGAGGTAATCAACCTGCTCTGCATCAACCGCGACGACGATGTGCCGTTCTTTATCTCGCTCCATGTCATGCAACTCAAGCCGGTACGGGCTTTCCGCTCAGCCATCGGGCTAAGGAAGAGAAGCCTGTGCGAGTACCAGGCAAGCTTGCCCTTGAAGGAGACCACCAACCACAAAGGCAAGTTCTTTGTGATTCAGTTCGGCGACCTCAAGGAGAACAATGCGGAAGAAAAGGAGGTCTTCCGCCGCAAGTCCTTCCAGTTCGCCAACCGCTCCATTGACCAGACCTTCGAAGCAGAGAAGAAGATGAAGGATGATCTGAGGGATGTTCCTTTTGCATAACCAAAGCAAGGGGGCAGGTCAAATGACGCTGCCCTTTTTTATTGGTAGAAAATCAACGGCTGTGGTAAACTATTATATTGTGTCGTAATTAATCGCCTTGTGCCGGGCAGCAGAACCGTGCAGTCCCCGGCGGCGGTGATGCACGGCTTTCCACCTGATGCGGAAACCGATATGGAGGAGTTATGAAACAAGTAACCATCGTGGGCGCCGGTATTTCGGGCCTGACCGCGGCAATCATTCTGGCTCGCGAGGGATATGCCGTCACCGTTCTGGAGCAGAAGAATACCATCGGCGGCGCCTCGCTCCAGGCTTCCGCCACCAGCGGGCACGAGCTTTACTTCGCAGACATGACCCCGCTGGACATCGAGGCCATGAGCCGGTATCTGGGGTTTCCCCTCTCCCCTCCGGAGGGTTCCCAGCAGACGCCTTTTTACAATCCCTTGCCGAGCCTGCGCTTTCGGGCGTTCGGCCAGCTCATCGAACTAACACTGCCCGCCAATGTCCACATGAAGATGGTCGAACGCGGGTCTCGCCCGTCATCCATCGATACGCACCTTTATCGTCTGGCGACGGATTGCGGGGTGCGTTTTTCCTTCAGCACGCCGGTGCTCACGCGCAACGACTTCAGCAATCTGCCGCCCGGCTCCATCGTGGCCACAGGCATGTTCCGGGAAGCCTTCGACGCCCTCGACATCCCATACACCCGGGCCTATGGACTTTTCGCTGGAGGGCCGGCCCCCGAGGGCCGCAGCCCGTTTTGCGTGGCCTATTACCACGAACACACGCGCGATTATGCCTACTACGCCACGGTTAACGGCACCGGA
>CAIYYW010000003.1 GCA_903930515.1 uncultured delta proteobacterium
CCAACAAGGATAAAAAGGATAATTCCGCGGGAAAATTTTTCCGGCCGATCCTGAAGAAAACCCCCAGGATGATCGGAATGAAAAAGATCAGGGTCCAATTCAGGGCCGCGGGCCTGGAATCGAACAACCAGATTGGAAAGGAGAACCCTCCCAGGTGGGGCAGGTGGAGATAGGCGTTGGTTTTAATCCTTTCAACGAAATCGCCGATGGTGGCCGCGCCCAGTTCCGGCTGATAAGGGTCTTTGGGCAGGAACTGCTTCAAGTATAAACCGCCTCCGCCCGCCAGTTGGTTCCGGATTGCCCAGGCGCCGTATCCGAGCAGAAACACCAAGAGCAATACCAGCCAGAGCGGAATTTTTCCGGCCCGGGCTTTGCGCAGCGCGGGGTCAATAAGGATTCCGAGAAAAAGCGCCCCGAACAGGACCAACCCCTGCTCGCGGGTGAGCGCGCAGGCCAGGACCAGGATGGAAATGATCAAAATTTTGAATATGTCAAACCCCTTGCGTCGGCAATAACTGAGCAAGAACAGGGCGGTGAACATAAAAAATGTAAACGGAATTTCGCTGAGGATGTTAAGGAGAAAGATGAAATACGCGGGCAGGGATCCGGCCAGGAAAAAAAGCAAAATACATCTCAGCCGGCTCTGTCCTTCCAGCCGAGCCCACCCCGCGACCAACAGCGGGATCAGCGAGGCCAGGATCTGGATAAAAATATGGGTGTAAAAGACCGGCCGGGCCGTCAAGGCAAAGGGAGAAATGAGCAGCGGGAATAAAAAGGGATACTGGGTATGAGCGGGCTCCCCGAAAAAAAACAGGTCCCGATAGCCCTTGCCCTTGGCCAGGGATTGGGCCAGCATCAGGTATCGGGTATTGTCTCCTCCCAAGACCCCGCCCAATTCGTCCGAGGCCAGGGAGAGATAAAGGCAGAGGAAGATCAGCCATCCGGCAATGAGGATCCATTTGCCGCGCCGCTCCAGCCAATTCTCCGCGCGATCCAGCGCCCCGGCCGGCAATCGGACAGGTTGTTTGGTTTTCGCCTTACTATCCTTGCGACCATGGCGGTGGAGGGATCGGCTGTAGCCGCGTCGGACAGGTTGTTCGGTTTTCGCCATACTATCCTTGCTCAACGGGAAGCGGCTCGGGAATTTTCCATCTGGCTGCGGTTTGATCGAGCCGGGTAAAAATCATCAGCTCCCGGAATATGATGTTCACCTTCATCCCGAAATTCTATAAGGTCGGACGGTAAAATCAAGGGATGGCGTGAATGGTGATGACCTGGTCGAGGCCGGTGTCGGACAGCTCCCGGTCCGGATCTTTGGAGGCGCTGACCACGATTTTAATATCTCCCGTCGCATTGGGCCTGAGGTAGATAAAGGCCCTTCCGCCTGAGTTCGGATCCGCGCCCGCGGTGATCGGCCCGGTCAGGTCAAAGCGGCCCTTGCCGGGATTGATGTAAAAAACGAGATTCCGGCTCGGCCGGCGTAATTGATAAATGTCCAGGTCCGCGGAGTAAAAGTCGGTTCCGTAATAAAGGGTAAGTCCATCCGCGGTCAGGAACGGGCTCCATTCATCGTGAGTGGAGTTCACCAGGTCCAGGCTGGAAGTAGTTCCAAAGGGATTGCCGATGGACGCCCGGTTGGCATACCACAAATTCCAGGAGATGTCCCCGGTGGGGGTGGCGCGTTTGGACATTAACACGGCTTCCAACTGATCCGCGCTCAAAGCCGGGTAACGCTCACCGCTGTCGGAATTCAATCCTTCCTCCTTGGCCGGGCTGGAGAAAAGGTCGGTTATGGCATTGCGGGTGGCCTTCCAGATATCATTTTTACGGCTGGTAGTCCGGTCGGTGGAATAATAAAGGGAAAGACCGTCCGGGCTGATCCAGGGGCTGATTTCACTGGAAGGACAAGATGTGCATGCTTGATTGTTGAGTTCAGAAATTGCCGCCACCTGATTGAAGGGCTGGGTCCGTGAAAGGCGGTGCGCATAATACAGATCGCCATTATTATCGCTGCGGTGGAAGAAAAGATATAGGCCGTCCGCGGTCAGGCTGTGGGGGAATTCTTTGTAGGTGGTGGTATTGATGGTGGAAGAGCTTAAGGGTTGGGGCGTTCCGAAGGACTCGTCCACTGAATTCCGGCAGGCAAAGAAAATATCTTCAGTGCTTCGGCCATAGGTGGACGCAAAGAAGATTTCCAACCCGTCCGCGCTCAAGCAGGGCGAATATTCGTTGGCTCCGACATAATTTATCGCACTAACCCCTTCCAGCAATCTCTGCTCCGGGGTTTCTCCCTCTCCTCCGTAAAAATCGGCATCTCCGGAGATCACTTCAAAGATCACCGCGGTCCCGCTCCTGGGCGCCCCGGACAGGTCCTTGACCTCCACCATAATTTTCGCGGTTTTACCGACCTGGACCGTGGCGCTTCCGCTTAAAGGTTGCAGCAAATTGATCAAGACCGGCGTTCCGGTGAAGTCGGCGGAATTCCCGGCCCGCAATTCATTGAGCACCGTCAGGTCATTGCTTGAGACCAGGCCGTCTCCGTCCAGGTCATGGGTCTCGCCGTTGGGCGGGTAGATTTGCGAATACCCGGAAGTATCCGTGCCTCCGGAGGCGAGCAGATTGGAGAGCGCGGTGACATCGGTCGCTCCGAATTGGAGGTCGCCATCAGCGTCTCCGAAATACCCTCCCTGCCAGGCATTGATGAGTCCAGCCAGCTTAAGCAGCCAAGGCTCCTGGAATTGCGGGTCCGTGCTGTTGAAATATTCGTGAACATTTACCAGATGGTCTCCGTCCGGGTCGGTGGTGGAGCTCTCAGCCAGCGCTCCGTCAGAAGCGTCGCGCGGATTTAAGTTATGGGCCAGCTCAAAATCATCCGGGATCAGGTCTCCGTCAAAATCATCGGTCTGGGAATAGACCTTGATTTGATCGGGGAAGCTCCAGACGCCCTGGAAATCAGCCACCCTCAGGCTGAGCAGATAGTCCCCGGGCCGGTCGTCAAAAAAGCAGGGCGCATAGGTGTCGGCTCCGGTCAGGGCGGCGGCGCTCCCGGCCGGTTTGGAGAGCAACTCCCAGGCGTAAGCGGCGATGGTATCTCCGGGATCCGGATCGTGGCTTCCGGACCCGTCCAGGCAAACGCTCAGCAGGTCTCTTGAATCCGAGACGGTGTCCCCGCCGGCGTTCGCGACCGGAAGGGTATTGTTTTCCACATTAATAATAATCTCTTTATGCGGAGTGGCCGCGCTGTATTCCAGGCCGTCATAGGCCCTGAGCTGGAATTCATAAATACCCACCAGGGCCGGGTTCAAAATCGGCATCGCCGGGTTGGCCAGGTCGAGCGCGACCGATGGCCCGGAAAGCTGGGTCCAGAGATACTGGAACGGGTCTCCGTCCGGATCATAACTCGCGGACCCGTCAAGGGTCACGGGGTGGCCTACGATACCCTGCGCGGTTGTCCCGGAGATCACCGCCACCGGGGGCAGGTTGGTCACGCTGATCCGGACCGTATCGGAATTATTCAACAGCCCGTCCGAAACCTGGATTGAAAACAGGTAATCCCCTTGATAGTTCTGATTGGGATTAAAGGTCACCTCTGAGGCGTTGTCCGCGGGGACCAAATCCACGCTTCCGCCCAGAAGCTGGGTCCAGAGATAGGTGATGCCGTCTCCATCCGGGTCAAAGCTGGAGCTCGCGGAAAGGGAGAACGAGGCAAGCCGATTCCCGCTTAAAGGATCCGCGCCGGCCAGGGCCGAGGGAGGATTATTGTTGACGGTAATCCGCACGGTATCCGATCCGGAGACAAATCCGTCAAACGCTTCCAGGTTAAAGACATAAGGGCCGGCATAATCCTGACGCGGACTGAAAGAAACCTCGGCCGCGCTCGGGGAGGGGGCGAGGTCCACCGTGGCGCCTAAGAGCTGGGTCCAGGAATAGCTGATGGTGTCTCCGTCCTGGTCCGAGCTGCCCAAGCCGGAAAGATTGAACAGGGGGGTTTGACGGGTGCCGCTTAAAGGATCCGCGGCCGCGGCCGCGACCGGGGAATGATTTAGAACCGTGATCCGCACGGTGTCCGAGTCATTCAAAAGACCGTCGGAAACCTGGACCTGGAAAAGATAATCGCCCACATAGCCGGGGTCGGGCTGGAAATTGGTTTGCGCCACTGTGCTGGACGGCATCAAGACCACCGCGGGACCGAGCAGTCTGGTCCAGGAATAAGTCAACGAGTCCCCGTCTTGGTCCGAGCTTGAAGAAGCGGAAAGGGCAAAGGAGGGCGTATGCCGGGTGCCGCTCATAGGAGAAGCGGCGGCCTGCGCCGTCGGCGGATTGTTTTCCACGCTCACCTTCAAGGTGGTGGCGCCGTCCAAAGCCCCGTCCGACACCTCCAAGCTGAAATAATAGTCGCCCACATAGGCCGGGACCGGGATGAAAGTCACATCCCTGGAATTGAGGTCCGGGTTCAGTGTCACCGCGGGACCGCCGGTCTGCGCCCATAAATAAGAAGTGAGCGGGTCTCCGTCCGGATCAAAACCCTCGGCGCCGGAAAGGGAGAACAAAGGCGTGTTCCGATTTCCGGGCGCGGGATTGGAAGCGGCCTTTGCCACGGGCGCGTGGTTTGTGACATTGATCACCACCGAGGCGGTGTCGCCGAGCAGTCCGTCTGAGACCTGGAGCAGGAAACCGTAGTCGCCCTCAATTGCGGGCTTGAAAGTCCATTCCTTGGAGGTGGTGGTTCCAAAGAGCACGGTTGCTCCCTCAAGCGGGGTAAGCTGGGTCCATTGATAGGTCAGGCTGTCGCCGTCCAGATCGGAACTCAGCGCCGCGGAAACGGTAAATAAAGGTGTCTTCAGGTTACCGAGCGGGGGGATCGCGGTCGCCACCGCTTCGGGAGCATTATTGGTCAGGGTTACCTTTAAAACAGTGGTGGATTCCAACAGGCCGTCCGAGGCTTTCAACGAGAAGAAGTAATCGCCCAGATAAGCGTACACGGGCGCAAAACTCACCTGTCCCGAGGTATCGGATGGAGCTAGTGTAACCGGAGGCCCCCCGGTCTGAGTCCAGAGCCAGGCGAGCGGGTCATTCTCAGGGTCGCTGCTGGTCAGGGCGGAAAGAGTGAACAGGGCGGTGTTGCGGTTTCCGGTGGCAGGAGTCGAGTCCGCCCGAGGAATGGGTGCGGTATTCGCCACATTGACCGTGATGGAAACCGTGTCCCCGGCAACGCCATCTGAGACCAGGAGCAGGAATTGATAGTCGCCGGCAAAATCCTGGGGCGGCACGAAAGACCATTGCTCGGCGGTGGATGACGAGAGCACGGTGGCTCCGGAAAGCTGGGTCCATAAATAGGCAAGGGGGTCTCCGTCCGGGTCCGAGCTTAAAGAGGCGGACAGAATGAACAATGGCGTTTGCCGGTTTCCGCTGGAGGGGGTCGCGCTCGCAGCCGCGGAAGGCGCGAGATTGGTCACCGTGATCCGGACCGTGTCGCCGCTGCTCAGGGTTATGCCGTCAAAAACCTTGAGTTCAAACAAGTAATCTCCGGTGTAACCGATGTTCGGTTGGAAAAGCTCAATCCCCGGGGTGGCGCCGGAAACCAGGGTCACCGCGCCGCCCTCAAGCTGGGTCCAGAAATAGGTCAGCGGTTCCAGCTCCGGGTCGTAACTCGCGGTCCCGTCCAGATTGAAGGTCACCTGCCGGTTCCCGCTCAAGGGAGCCGCGGCAGCGACTGCGACCGGCGGATAGTCTCCGGCCTTCATCCAGACCGTGTCCGCGTCGCTCAGGGCGGTTCCGTCCGACACCCGGAGCGAAAACACATATTCGCCGATGTAACCGGGAGGGGATTGGAAGAAAGCAGACGAGGCGGTTGCGGACGGCAAAAGGGAAATTGCGGGCCCGGAAAGTTGAGTCCAGGAATAGGACAGGGGCTCGTCATCCGAATCGGAACTCTGGCTCCCGGACAAAGCAAAAGCGCCTTCCACCGGACCCATCAAAGGATCCACGGACGCGACCGCGACCGGGGTGTGGTTCGGATTCGCCGCGCCATCCACCTTGAAATACCGGTCATAAACCGCGGTTTCCTGGCTCAGGTTATGCGCGGAAATCTTATGATACCCGGGATGAGCGTTATAAAGGACATTGGCGGTGAGGGTATAGCTGGTGGAGGAATTGTAGGTCTTTGAGACCACATTGATATTGCCGTCCGGGAAGGCGAACTCGGTGGTGTTCTGAAAATTCAAGCCGGTGAGGGTCAGGGTTTGGGTTTTGGTCCGGGGCTTGGCAAAAACCGGCTGGCAGTCAAAAATCACCGGCTGCCCGGATTTATAGGCCGCGGCATTGAGCAATCTTCTCATCAGGGACCCTTCGGCGTAGAAGGCCATCACGGTCCGGTCCAGATACTCAAGCCCGAAGGATGAAAAAATAATTCCCGAGCCGTTGGCCGGGGAATACTGGGTCATGGTGGCTTTTCCCAGGTCGTTGTTGAAAGCGGTGAGGGTTGAGAGAGCCGGGTCCAGGCTGACGGTCCTGGCCGCAATCGGAAAATAAGTCACCCCCTGCAATTTCCTGGTTTGCAAAGTGGTTTGCACCCGCGTGGTATGACTGATGGGATTTTGGTTAAAACCGTGAATAAGCATCACCGAGGAATTCCCGTCCTGCCATCCCGAAAGGTTTAAATATTGACGCGCGAAATCCGCCGCCTCCTGGCTCGGATTAACCAGCAGGTAGGAACTGGAAAGGATTAACCTGCCCCCGGCGTCAAGATAGTTTTTGATCAGGCCAAGCTCCGATGCGTTGAGCGGGGTATCCACCACCGGCCCGCAGGTCCAGATTACCGCCTGGTGATTCTGGAGGGTTGCCAGGTCGGGCAGTCCCTGCTTCTGGATTTCCCATTTGTCCCAGCTATAAATCCCAGGGACATAGTTCAGATTGTTCAAACTGTCTATCAGCGCGTCCTCCGAACGGGCGCCGTCGTCATCATCCACGATCAGCACCGCGGGCTTGCCGATGGTAATCCCCACGGTTTGAGCCCAGCTATACGCGCCGGAGTTGGCGCTCAGGGTGAATTTCAGATTCGCCGGGACCTCAGACGCGGCTCCGGTTGAACCCACCTTCAAGCGGAACCGGAGGTTATTGTAGGCGCTGTCGCCGGGGGCCAGGTTGGGATAGCCGGAAACCACGGTGGATCCGAGCTGGAGATAGGGGCTGGTGGTTCCGGCCTGCAAAGTGATGCTCTGCGCCAAAATCCCGGTGTTCATCAACCGGACCAAAACCTCCAACTCCTCGCCCGGCTCCGGATACGCGTCCGCGTCGGCTTTCCCCGCGATCGGCTCCATCTTCGTTTCCCTCAGCCATACCTTCGGGGCGCTGGAACTGGTTTGGAACTGATTGAACTGGACCTCCACGGTGGACCCTTCCACCAGCCGGATTTGCACTCCGGAGGGAAAGCAATCATAGGAGTAGTTATTGGGCAGGGAGGATGAGGAAAAAGTTTGACCCGCGGTCCAACTGTCCGTAGCGTTGCCCAGGTTGATTCCCTTGTCCATCTCAAACAGTCCATCCGCCTGCTCCATAACCATCGTGGGATGGAGTATTTTATGGTCCCGGTTGCAGCCGGTTTCAAGCGGAGCCTGGTCCGCGTTCTGGTGGACGGACTGCTCATTGATATGCCAGATCAGCAAGCCCGAGGCCGGCAATTTCTGGTCGTAGCCGACCTTCTGATGGTTGGAGACCAGGAAATATTCGCGGGGATCCGGCCCGAAGGGAATCTTGAGCGCGGAGGGGCTGGATTCCAACGCGGGCAGAAAAACCGTGGTGTCGGAATTGACCACAGTCGGGCTGATCCATCCCAGCAGGTTTCGGTGGAAAGGGGACAGTTCGGTGGGCTGGCTGGCGGACCCGGAGAGTCCGCCGTAAGAGCCGTATGCCATCAACTCAAACCTGCCCACCCCGTATCTGAGGCCGGTGGACCCGTTGGCATAATACCAGCTATATAGGTCAATCATTCCCAATTGATGCCCGTATTCATGGGCAAAATATCCGATCGGTAAAATGCGCGGGTTGGGCAAGGGCGCGGTCTGCTCGGCGAACAGGGAAAAATATTCAATCCTTTTATGATCAAAATACAGCGGCCGGGAACCGCCCAGGCTGAGCGGGTTGGTGAAGATTTCCGAGCCCTGCCCCTGGTGGACAATGATCAGGGAATCCACCCAGCCGTCGTTATTATTATCATAACGGCTGAAATCCACCCCGGATTGTTCCGCCAGAATGATCGCCTCCTCCGCCAGCTTATACAGGTTCGCCGGGTATTGGTAGGCGTCCCGGTTTTCTGAATAATAACTGCGCGGATGACTGAGTTGAACCCAGCCCGCCACATCCCCGATTATGTCCAGTTGATTGTAGGACACTTCCTGATAGTAATCCTTAACAGAATCGTTGGTGGTTCCAAACAGGAGATGTTGGAAATCCTCGGGGGAAAATGAAGGATGGGTATCGGAATAATTGGCCAGGATCACCAGCACCCGGTTTTGGCCGATGCTGGGGGCCGGGCGGTATTCATAGGCGAGCGGATATATCGGGTCCGGGGCCGGGTCCGGCGCCGGGTCAACATTAAACTGCCGGACCAATCTCGCTTCCCCTCCGCATTGGTCCCGGACCACCAGTTCCAAAGAATTTATCCCCGCGGTTCCGGCCGGGAGCAGGAAAGGGAAACTGGCGATCACGCCGGCTACCGGGTCCACATAAAGGTCAAGATTATTCGCGCTCAGGGTTGATCCCGGGATCACATCGTAATAAGAAAGCTGACCGCAAGACCCGGAATCAATATCGGTTGCCGAGGCCTGGCCGATAAGATAATCCTTCTCCTGGCTCCGGCTGAACACGATCCCGGTGATCACCGGATTGTCGTTGACCGGCAGGACTTCCAGCGTGAAAGAATCAGAGGCGCTCTCCAAATCCGGGTCGCTCGCGGAAATGTCAACCGAAACGCTGCCGTTGAAATTCGGGCCCGGGGTAAAGGTCACAAAATCGTCCGTGGTGTTTGCGTCGTTTAAATTGACCAGGTTGGTCCCGCCGGAAAACTCCACCAGGACCCCGGGGCTGGTAATCACCTGGAGGTTCAAGGTGTCTCCGTCAACATCCGTAATATGGCCGGACAGGTCCAACCGATACAAGCTGTCTTCGTTGATCTGCGCCGGCAAAAGCGCGAGATAAAAAACCGGCGCGTCATTCACCGGCGTAAATGTGACCTGAAGCGGAACCGACGCGCATACTTCCGCGTCGCAGGCATTTACCGATCCGGTCTCGGTCCCGTTCCAGTCCTGGGGCGCGGAAATTTCAATGGTATCTCCGTTGATCAGCGCGCTGATATTGCTGAACCCGGTCACCGAATAGGTCAGGGGATTAGGATCAATATCCGAGAAATGGGATTTGAAATTGGAAATAAAAATGGGGGTGTCTTCAGCCGTTATTACCGGGGCGAACGGGGCGGCAACCGGAGGATCGTTCACCGGGGTGAAGGTCACCTGTAATGGCGTGGACGC
>CAIYYW010000004.1 GCA_903930515.1 uncultured delta proteobacterium
ACACCAAGCTGTTCCATATCCTGGTCCTCCCCGCCAATATCTTCCTCAGCTCGCACGAGCCCAAAGGCGGACTGCCCCGGGTGGACATTGAAGCCCTGCTCAACGACGAGAAGGCCGCGGAGAATTTCAATGTCGGCGTGAGCACGGTGAACGACCAGACCTGGAAGATGCGTTTGGATTATGACGCCTGCATCCGCTGCGGCCGGTGTCAGGATGTTTGCCCGGCCTATCTGAACCAGCACCCGCTCTCGCCCAAGAAGTTCATAAACGACCTGAAGGATTTTTCCTGGAAGGAATATCAAAAGTCCTTGGCCGCAAACGGCAATGGCAAGGCCGAGCCTGGAGCCGCGGCTCCGGAAAGCGCGCAAGCTCCTTCCGAGCCGGCAATGATTGTGGGCGGCGCCTTTGATCCGACCACCATCTGGGAATGCCGGACCTGCCGCGCCTGTATGGAAGTATGCCCGGCGCATATTGATCATATCCCGCAATTGATGGAACTGCGCCGCGCCGAGGTGATGATGCGCGGACAGCTTCCGCAGGACGCGAGCATTGCGCTCAAGACCATGGAGCGGGCCGGGAACCCGTTCGGGCCGCAGGAAGCGCGCAAGCAATGGATTGAGGACGCGCAAATCCCGGTGATCGGACCGGGCGAGGAATGCGATGTCCTGTTCTGGATCGGATGCTGCACCACCTATGACCTGTGCAAGCAAAAGGTCGCCTACAATGTCTTGAAGATCCTGCAGAACGCCGGGCTAAGGGTCGGGGTGCTGGGAGACGATGAACAATGCTGCGGGGATCCCGCCAAATCCCTGGGCGACGAAAACATCTTCCAGACCATTGTCAAAAGCCAGATTAAGACGATTGAGAGCCGGAAGTTCAAATACCTGGTCGCCCATTGCGCGCATTGCTACAATGTCTTCAAGAACGACTATCCGCAATTCGGCTCCAAGTTCACCGTGCTCCATCATACCGAACTGATCGCCATGCTCTTGAAAGAAGGCAAGCTAAAATTCACCGTGCCCATTGAGCGGACCGTAACCTATCACGACCCCTGCTACCTCGGCCGCTATAACGACATCTACGACGCGCCCCGCGAAATCCTCAAGGCCATCAAGGGGATCAAGCTGGTGGAAATGAAAAATAACCGCGAAAAGGCGCGCTGCTGCGGAGGAGGAGGAGGCCATTACTGGATGGACATCCCCGGCGGAGAGCGCCTGAATGTGAGCCGCGCCAAGGAAGCCCAGGAAACCAACGCGGACATCGTTACGGTCGGGTGCATCTACTGCCTGCATATGCTGGATGACGCGATCAAGATTTTGAGCCTGGACGAGAAAATGGTGGTCTATGACATCTCCGAACTGGTGGTCGTGGCTATGGGCGGAGAGGTGGACACCAAACTGACCTGTTCTTTGGAACAAATGGCAGCCTGAAATTAGGGCAGGAGCCATCTCGCGTATGGCGGCACCTGCGAACCCAAAACTAGCCGATCCCACGCGAGGGGCGGGCGGGTTGAAGTTTGACCCACCGCCCCTCCGATTTTTTCAATATCTTTTTACCAAAGAAAGCACAGAGAACGCAAAGAATTTTTCTGAGACCTGCCCCCAATATTACATTCTTTTTTTCTGATTTTATGATAGGGTATTTGCAGATGAAGAATTGGTCCAAGAATTTGCTCGCGATCGGGATCGGGATCGGAGCGATACTGGCGCTGGAGTTCATGCTCTGGTCGTTTAAATTTGACCGGCCGATCTGCGATTTTGATCCGTATGTGAGTTTCAAGGAGAGCATCCCGGTTTTGGTGGGGGCACAGTATACGGACGAGCAATGGCTCCGTCTCAACCCCCGGCTGAAGGCCTATTTCAACCCCACGGCGTTCCGTAAGGACAAGGCTTTGGGACTCAGGAGAATTTTTGTGCTGGGGGAGTCCAGCACACTCGGTTTTCCGTTCGGAGACCCCGGCTCCTACGGCTGGTTTTTGAAACTGGGTCTGGACCAGATTGACCCGGGCCGGCAATACCAGGTGATCAACCTGGGCGCGTTCGGGTTCGCCAGCTACCGGATCCTGCGGGTGTTCCGGGAGGTTCTCAATTACCAGCCGGACCTGATCACGGTAATGACCGGCCAGAACGAGTTTTTGGAAAAACGGGAATATGCCGCGTCTCCGAAATTGATCCGGGTCCAGGAACAACTTTCCCGCTTAAAAATTTATTGCCTGCTGAAAGCGATTTGGCTCAAGTTGCATCCGGCAAAAGAGCGAAAGCTCCTGGGAGCGGATGTGAGATGGGAAAAGCTGAGCGCGGACCCGGAGACTCGCTCCAAAGTGATTGAGCATTTCCGGTTCAATCTTGAGGAAATGGTCCGGCTGGCTTTTGATCAAAAGGTCCCGCTCTTATTGCTCACCAATCCTTCCAACCTCAAGGACTTCCCGCCTTACCATTCCCTTCACGGGAAAAATTTAAGCCCGGCCGAGTTGTCAAGCTGGCGGGAAAAATATGAGCAGGCGGAAAAATTTATGGAAGGGAAAAAATGGGGGGAGGCGGTCCCGGTCCTGGAACAACTAACGGAACTGGACCGCGGATACGCGGAGAGCTGGTATCTTTTGGGGGGATGTTTATCCGAGCAAAAGCTATACCCGGAGGCGAAATCAGCCTATCTCAAGGCCCTGGAAGAAGACGGCTGGCAGGTGCGGGCGCTTCCGGAATTCAACAACATCATCCGGGCCGCGGGAAAGGACCGGGCAAAAGCGCTGGACCTGGAGCGGATTTTCAGCGAGCAAAGCCCGGGCGGTATTCCCGGCGACAATCTTTTTTACGACCATTGCCATCCGAGGATTGAGGCGCAGGCTATGATCGCCAAAGAGATTCTTCGCAAGCTGGGCGAGGACCAATGGCTGACCCTGCCGCAGGGATGGGAGAGCCTTTTTGACGAGACCGCCAAAAGCTATGTTGCTTCCCAGCCCGATTCCTTTTTTGCCCAGGCCGATTACAACCTGGCCATAGAGATCGGCGCCAATATGGGACTCAAGGGGCTGGGCAGAAGGTATCTGGGATTGGGAATGGAGCTGACCCCGGAAGATCCGAAATGGAAGAAGGTTGGCGAACTGTTGAAATAAACTTGGCGTCCGGGGACGAATCCCATAAATTTCCCTGTAATTTTGAAAAAGGGCGAATCCGGGTTATTATCAGTAGCCAATTTTCGGGTAGGTAATGTTTGAGACTTTATCAGAGAAGCTGACTGAGAGTGTGCGCCGGGTCCGGGGACAGGCGCGGATTTCCGAGCAGAACATTGATGAGATTTTGCTGGAGGTCCGGACCCACCTTTTGGAAGCTGATGTCAACTATCAGGTGACCAAGCGTTTCCTGGCTCAGATCAGGGAAAAGACGCTGGGGGCCGAGGTCACCCCGGGGTTGATGCCTGCCCAGCAGTTTGTCAAGGCGGTTTATGACGAGTTGCGCGAGTTGCTGGGCGGAAAAGCCGAGGAGCTTGTCCTCAAGGGATTCCCCGCGGTGATTATGCTGGCGGGCTTGCAGGGTTCGGGCAAGACCACCACCGCGGGCAAGCTGGCGCTGATGTTGAAATTAAAAGGACGCAGCCCTTACCTGGTTCCGGCGGATGTTTACCGGCCCGCGGCCATTGAGCAACTTTTGGTCCTGGCGGACCAGCTTCAAATCCCGGCCTTCAAGTCCGGCGCGGAGCAAAAGCCGGAGGAGATCTGTCAACAGGCTTTAACCGAAGCCAAGGTCAAGGCCTTGGATACGATGATTGTTGACACTGCGGGAAGATTGCATATTGACCAGGAGCTGATGGCGGAACTCAGCCGGCTGAAAGGAATCCTGAACCCGAGCGAAATCCTTTTGGTCGCGGACGCGATGACCGGGCAGGATGCGGTGAATGTGGCGGAATCTTTCAATAACGCGGTGGGCCTGACCGGGGTGATTTTGACCAAGCTGGACGGGGACGCCCGGGGGGGAGCCGCGCTCAGCATCAAGAGCGTGACCGGGAAGCCGATCAAGCTGGTGGGGGTGGGCGAAAAGCTGGAGGCCCTGGAGGTTTTCCATCCCGACCGGATGGCCGGCCGGATTTTGGATTTGGGAGACATCCTGACCCTGGTGGAAAAAACGGAACAGGCCTTTGACCAGAAGCAGACCGAGAAGCTCCAGAAAAAATTGCTGGCCGCTGATTTCTCTCTGGAAGATTTCCGGGATATGATGGTTCAGATCAAAAAGCTGGGGCCTCTGGAAGAGGTGCTGGGACTGATCCCGGGGATGAAGGCGCAGATGAAGATGGCGCGCAATCTGGGCGCCGCGGACCAGGAGCTAAAGCGGGTGGAAGCGATCATCAATTCCATGACCAAACGGGAGCGGGGGGATTTCCGGATCATCAACGGCAACCGCCGGATCCGGATCGCCCGGGGATCGGGCGTTACGGTCCAGCAGGTGAACCGGGTATTGAAGAGTTATCTGGAGATGAAGAAAATGATGAGGAAGATCAAACCCAGTCAGATGAAAAATCTGGCGGGGCAGGTATTTGGAAAAGGAGGATTTTAACAATGTCGGTGAAGATCAGATTAGCCCGGGTGGGCAAGAACAAGAGAGCGATCTGGCATATCGTGGTCAGCGATACCCGTTCCGCCCGGGACAAAAGGATTATTGAGAGGATCGGGTTTTATGATCCGAAGCCCAACCCGTCCATTATTGAGGTCAAGGGCGACCGGGCCCTTTATTGGATTTCCAAGGGAGGAAAGCCCTCCCGGACGGTTTATGTGCTTCTGAAAAAGAAGGGCATTATTCAGCCGGCTAATAAGAAGGCGGCCCCGCAAGCAGCGCCGGCCCCGGAAACCGCGCCGGCACCGGAAGCCGCTCCGGAATCGCCCAAGGCCTGACCTCCCTGGGATCAGTCAATGTCCAAGAAGACAGATACCAAGGGGTTGCTGGAATTCCTGATCCAGAACCTGGTCCAGGACCGGGAGCAGGTGGCGATCTCCGAGTTGGAAAAAGAAGACGCCCTGATCTATGAACTGAGGGTTTCCGCGGAAGACCGCGGAAGGGTGATCGGCAAGCAGGGAAAAACCATCAAGGCGATCCGGAAGCTTTTGTCCGCGGCGGCCAGCGGCTCGGAACGCCGGGTGTCCGTGGAACTGGTGGAATGAGCGGGTTTTATTATGAGCAAGGACGGGCGATCAGACCTGAGCGACGGTCATTACATCCTGTTCGGACAGGTGGGCCGCGCCTTCGGGATCAAGGGAGAAATCAGGGTCCATCCCTATAACCCGCTGACGGAAACCGTTGAAACCCTGAAATATCTATTCCTCCGATCCAACTCCGGCGAGACCAGGAAACATGAAATTGAGCAAATCCGTCCGCACCAGAATTGTTATGTGATCCGGCTCAAGGAAATTTCGGACCGGGACCAGTCGGAAGCGGTCCTGGGTTTTAAGGTGTTGCTGGAAAAGGATCAACTGCCCCTCTGCAAGAAGGGGGAATTTTATTGGTTTGATTTGATCGGCCTGAAGGTGGTTTTGGAAAACGGACAGGGAGTAGGAGAACTGGTCCGGCTGGAAGAGACTAATTCCGGCCTGGGCGGGAATGAAGTCCTGGTGGTCAAGAGCGACGGCGTTGAGGTCCTGGTCCCGTTCACCAAAGATGAAGTCAGGAAAATTGATTTGAAAGCCGGAGAAATTATGATCAGGAGCCTGGAGGATTTCAAGCTATGATCCAGTTTGACATCATCACCCTGTTTCCGGAAATATTCGCTTCTCCCCTGCGGGAAAGCCTGCTCAACAAGGCCCGGGAAAAAGGCCTGCTCAAAATCCGCCTCTTCAACCTGCGGGACTGGGCGACCGACAAGCATAAAACCGCGGATGACGCCCCCTTCAGCGGGAGCGACGGGATGGTGCTCAAGCCGGGGATCCTGGAAAAAGCCATCACCGAGATCCGCAAGGACGGCGAACCCGCTCCGGTGATTTTGCTCTCCCCCCAAGGGAGACGCTTTGATCAGGAATGGGCGCAAGGGTTGGCCCGACTCAACCGGATCATCCTGGTTTGCGGGAGATACGCCGGGATGGATCAGCGGGTGATTGACCGGATGGTGGACCTGGAACTGTCCATCGGAGACTATGTGCTTTCCGGAGGAGAGATTCCGGCGCTGGTGGTGATTGAGGCTTTAAGCCGACTGATCCCGGGAGCGCTCGGAAACCTGGACTCTCCGAAAAACGATTCCTTTCCCGCCCGGCTGGAGTCGGATCAATACACCCGGCCCAGACTCTTCCAGGAACGGGAGCCGCCGGAAGTGCTTCTGAGCGGGGACCATAAAAAGATTGAGGCCTGGCGGAAGAAGGAATCTTTGCGCAAGACCTTGCTCCGGAGGCCGGACTTGTTGCTCCGCTTCCCGCTCACCGAGGACGAGGCCGCAATCATCTCCCGGATCAAGAAGGAGTTGATGGAAAATTGAAAAAATACACCACCCGGAACACGGCGCATGATTGGGGGGCGGGACACTCTTGTCCCGCATTCCCGCCGTTGACCGTTAAGATAAATTAGTTGGAGGCAGCCGTTTGAATTTTGACAGAATATATATGGCTCTTTTACATTACCCGGTTTACAATAAGACGGGGGAAGTAGTGGCGAGTTCCATCACCAACCACGACCTCCACGACCTGGCCCGGCTCAACGCCACTTTCGGCCTGGCCGGATACTTCATCGTCTGCCCGCTTGAGTTGCAGAGGAAACTGGCCGGGCGCTTGATCCAACATTGGCTGACCGGCCCGGGCGCGGAGCAAAACTGGACTCGCAAAGAGGCGTTCCAGCGCGCGAGCGTGGTGGCCGAGCTTGCGGAAGTAAAGAACGCGGTCCGGGAACAAACCGGGCAAGGCCCGAAGCTGGTCGCGACCACGGCCCGCGGCGCCGGGGGCCAGATCGGGTACCGGGCGTTGCGGGATAAAATGGATCAAGAAGCCGGTCAAAGCTGGCTGATCCTGTTCGGAACCGGCTGGGGATTGACCCGCGAGTTCCTGGATCAGGAAGCGGATTATTTGCTCAAGCCGATTCTCGGGAGCGGGGATTATAATCATTTAAGCGTGCGCTCGGCCTCGGCGATCATCCTGGATCGGCTCTTTGCGATTGACAGGACGGCTGATTGAGTGCACAATAACAAACGGAAAAGGAGTTAGCAATGAACAAACTGGAGAAGTTTGAGCAGGAGAGACTGCGGAAGGATCTGCCCCAGATCCGCCCCGGAGACACGGTGCTGGTGCATCAGCGGATCAAGGAAGGCGACAAGGAGCGGACCCAGATTTTTGAGGGGACCATCATCCGGATCAAGAACCGCGGGCCGCGCACCACGATCACCGTCCGCAAGGTCTCTTATGGGATCGGCGTGGAAAAAGTCTTTCCGATCCACAGCCCGATCATGGAAAAAATTGAAGTGAAACAAAGGGGCAAGGTGAGACGGGCCAAGCTCTACTATCTGCGCGAGCTGGTCGGCAAGGCGGCCAAGATCAAGGAGCAGAGGTAAGCGGGACCGGCGATGCAGCTAGTTGACCTGGTTTTGCAGGGCGTCAAGAAGTTTTCCCAGAGCCAGAAAATACCGTTCAAGCCAGGGTTCAACTTGATCTTCGGTACCAACGAGTCGGGCAAAACCACCCTGTTCAACTGCCTGATCGAGTTGCTGTTCCCCAACCGGATCGTTGACCTGAAAAAAGATTGGCAGACCTGGCAGAGCGGGGGCCAGTCCCGGGCCGGCCTGACCATCCAGCAGAACGAGACCTTTTACCGGATCCTCAAGGATTTCAGCCAGAACGCCATCAGCTTGTCGCGCCGGGCCCCGGGCAAGGACAAATTTGAGAGGCTGAGCGGAGACCCGAGCGAGATTTCCGCGATTTTAACCGAGGAGATCGGCCTGCCGGCTTATCAGGATTACAAGGTTTTATTTTTAGAAAGCAGGTTCTGGCTGCCCAGTTATACCGGCATGGAAAAAAACCCGGAAGAAGCCTCGGCAATTCCGGCAAGCGACGCCGATTCTGTCAAGCTAGAGCAGGTCTCCGATCTTGGCGGATCCTTTCCCGGGATAAGCCCGCCCGGGTTCGGCGGCCAGGCCATGCCCGGAATGACCGGGATACCGGGGATGCCGGGAATGCCCGGGATGCCCGGAATGCCGGGGATGCCGGATCTGATGGGGATGTCCGGAATTCCGGGATTGGGAATGCCGGGAGACCTTCTGGGAGAGGATGACGGCCTGAGTTGGGAGGACAAGCAAAAACGGCTGGAGGAGCTTAAGGCGCAGAATGACCTGATCAAGGATGCCGATGAAATCCAGTATGAGATTGATGGGTACAATCATAAAATATTTGACCTGGACCGGGAGAAGGAAAAGGTCAAACTCTTTGATGGGGAGATCGCCGAGTTGGACCAGGAATTGGAAAAATATCGCTTCTTCCGCAACCTGCCGGAAAATATAGACCAACGGATCGCCCAGTATGATTCCATTGAAGACAACCGGGGCAAGGATATTGAAACGATAGATCAAAAAATGATCGGGCTGGATGAAGAGTTGAACTATTATATGGCTCAACCCATGTTTTACCAGCAGGCCTTTTTCAAGTTCGGCGTCGGCCTGATCGCAGCGGGAATTTTATCACTCATTCTCCGGTCGGTTCTGGGGATGGAATTCCTGCAATGGCTGGGAACCCTGATGCTTCCGGGAGTGGTGCTGGCCGGGATCGCGATGTGGAAATATTTAAGCGAGGAGAGCAAACGGACGGACTTGGGCGATACCCTGAAGCGGCTGGAAGACCAGAAGCGGAGCGTGGTCAAGGAATACCAGGTCCGGGGCGCGATTGTCAAACGGCTTTTGGAGCAGACCCACTGCGATGACACGCGGGAGCTCAAAGAAGCGCTCAATAGCTATCACGAGCTGGACGGCAAACGGAATGAACTATCGCGCAAGAAGAAGGAATTACTGATTAACCTGGACCTGGACAAGCTGAACCGCGAACAGAAGGAAATTAGGGAAAAGATATCTCCCCTGGAAGAAAAACTGCGCGGGGTCGGATTGGCCGGAACGGATAAGACCGAGCTGAACAAGGAGATCGCGCGGCTGGAGAACTCCCTTCAGCGCGCCCGCCAGATGGGATTGATCCGGCCCAAGCCCGGAGAAGCGGCCAAACCAGGCGAAACGGCCAAGCCCGGCGAAGCGGTTCCCTCCATCCCATCGGCGCCGGATGTGGGCAAGACCCAGATGGGGGTCGCTCCGAGGAGGGATTCCCTGCTCTTCTGGGAGCAGATCGCCGAGAGCGGCGGAAGGCTGTTCGGGTTAGGGACCGAGGAAATGTTTCAGCAAATCCTGTCGCGGGCCAATATCTATCTTCAGACCCTCTCCTCCAAGCGCTACCAGGAATTCCGCAAGGAGGAAAACCAGATCCTGGTTAAACTGGCCGAGATGGATCACGAGCAGGAGTTGACTCAACTGGGAAAGACCGCGGCCAACCTGGTTTACCTATCCCTTAAATTCGCCCTCCTGGAAATCGCGGCGCAAAAATATCAGTTCCCGATCCTGCTGGATGATCCCTACCTGGTGCTTGACGAAAACTGTTATCTCACCGTGGCCAAAACCCTCAAGCGGCTCAGCGCAAAAACCCAGGTGGTAATATTTTCCTCCCAAAAGGTCTTCGCCCAGGACGCCGACCAAGCCCTCAGTCTGGGCTGAAACCGGGAATTAGGAATTGGCCGGATTCCCAACCCCAACCCCCAATTCCCAACTTGGCTTAATCCCATCCTTATGCTAAATTAAAAATGAAAATGATTCTCAGTTGGAAACAATTTTTGGCCGCGATCCTTTCCCTGACCGCGGCCTTCAGCGTGGTGCTGGGATGCGAGCTGGTGAAAAAATTCTCCCTCCATAACGCCCCGGATCAGGCAGGCTACACCCCGCTTTCCCGGGAGGCCGAGGCCAGGACTTTTTTCAGCGAGGGAATGCAACTGATGTTTGACAATAAGATGCCTCAGGCCAAAGCCTATTTTAATAAAGCCCTGGAACTGGATCCCGATTCCGCCTATCTCCATTTCAAGATGGCACAGGCGAACGCGGTCTCCGCGGATTACCCGGCCGCGACCGCCGAGGCCGAGAGCGCGATCAAGCTGGACCCGGGCTGGTCCGAGCCGTATTTCTTTTTGATTGAAATGTATCTGGCCGGAAGGAAGCCCGACCTGGCCGAGCCGATCGCGGAGAAGCTGGTGGAAATCGCGCCCGATGACCCGTTGGCCTGCCGCGATCTGGCCCGGGTTTATGAAATCAGGGGCTTGCCCGCGTCCGCGATCGTGGTCTTGGAAGATTACCTGGATCAACACCCGGACCAAATCTATCTCAAGAAAGAATACGCCCGCCTGTTGATCCGGACCGGACGGCCCGAGCAGGCGGAAAAAGTTTACCGGCAACTGTCCGAAGATGTCCCCGGGGATGTAGAGGTCTGGGCCGAATATGCCGGTCTGGAAGTTTCCCTTCAAAAAATCCCCCAAGCCCTCCAGGCCTATCAGGAAGAATTGAGTTTGGAGCCGGCCAATATCCAGGACCGGATGGAATTGGTTAAAATTTTAGTCAAACAGGGAAAGCCAGGGGAAGCGATTGCCCAGTTGGAGACCGCCAAGACGACCAACCCCGAGAGCGCGGACCCCTGGTCCTTTTCCGCTTTCCTGCATCTCCAGCAAAACCAGCCGGATTTGGCCGCGGATGAATATCGTCATCTCCTGGAGCTGAACCCCAAAGCCGAGGAAGCGATTTACAACTTGGGCTTGATTGAAACCATCCGGAAAAATTTGCCGGCCGCGGGGAAATGGTTTTCTCAGATACCTTCCGCCTCCAAGCTCTATCCCGACGCCCAGGCCCGGATGGTCTGGCTGGATTATGATCAGGGCAAAAAGGAAGAGGCGATCCAACAGGCCCAAGCCCAGGTCCAGGAGCATCCGGGCAAAAAGCCTTTCTATCAGATCCTGGCGGAAATTTATCAGAAGGAAGAGCGATATGATGACGCGATCCGGCTACTTTCGGACGGCCTGAAGCATATCCCGGAGGACCCGGATTTGTTCTACTCGCTTGCGGTCATCTATTCCCTTGAGGGGGATCCCCAAAAATCTTTGGAGAACGCGCAGGCCGCCCTTAGTCTCAGCCCGGACAATCCCGAGCTTCTGAATTTCATCGGCTACTCCTGGGCGGACGCTAAGATCAACCTGGGTCAGGCCGAGGAATATTTGAAAAAGGCTTTGGGCAAAGAGCCGGAAAACGGCGCGGTCATTGACAGCATGGGCTGGCTTTATTTCCAGAAAGGACAAACCCGCGAGGCCCTGAAATGGGTTCTGCGCGCGAATGAAAAAATGCCGGGTGATCCGGAAATCAAAAAACACCTGGGGCAGATTTACTTGAAGCTCGGGGATATAAAAAAGGCGCGCGAATATTTACAACAAGCCCTGTCCCAAAAGCCCCATTCCGGACTGAAAACGCAAATTGAGGACTTGTTAAAGCAAACCAATCCGTAAACCGTCGCGAGGGAAAATGAAAAAAAGATTGCTCCTTCTGATCCCGATCCTGGCTCTCAGCTTTCTTTCCTGCAAACCCCGCAGCCAACCGGCCCAAAAACCTGGAACCCTTGCGGCGGATTCCGGAGCAGGCGCCTGCCAGGAAAAGCTTGAATTCCCGGGCGCGATGGAAAAGGTTTTGCCCGGCCCGGACGAAAAGCCGGTAAGCGGAGACTGGCTGGTGCGGGCGATGATGGACGAGCCGGGAACCTTGAACCCGGTCACGGCTACGGATATTTATGCGGAGCTGGTGGATTCTTTAGTAATGGAAAGTCTGCTGGAGTTGGACATCGACACCCAGGAGCTCAAGCCGCTCCTGGCGGAAAGCTGGGAGGTCAGCCCGGATAAACTGGTATATACTTTTCATCTGCGTAAAAATGTCCGCTGGCATGACGGCAAACCGTTCACGGCTGATGATGTTATTTACACCCTGCAAAAAATTATGGACCCCAAGGTTGATGCCGCGCATTCCCGGATCTATTACATTGATTGCGTGGAGTATAAAAAGCTGGACGATTATACCGTTTACTTCCGCTGGAGACAGCCTTATTTTAAGGCCCTGGAAATCCTGGGCACCAGCCCGATGTTCATCGTTCCCAAACATATCCTGGATGACGGCACTGATTTCAACAAGCACCCCTTCGGCCGCAACATCGTCGGCACCGGCCCTTATAAGTTTGTCAAATGGGAAACCGGGAAACGGATTGAGCTGGTCCGGAACGAAAACTACTGGGGAGCAAAACCCCGGATCAATCGGGTGGTGTTCAAGGTCATCACCAACGAAGATGTCGCGCTCCAGGCCTTCAAGCAGGGCGAATTGGACACGGTCAGCCTGACCCCCACCCAGTGGACCAAGCAGACCAACTATCCGGAGTTTTACCAAAAGGCCAACAAGATCGCATACGATTACCCGCAGTTCGGATATATCGGTTGGAACCTGAGGAGGCCCCCGTTTGATGACAAAAGGGTCCGCACCGCAATGACCTTGCTCCTGAACCGGGATGCAATTCTCAAAAATATTATGTTCTGTATGGGCAGGGTGGTGAGCGGGCCGTTTTACATCAACACCCCCTATTACGATCAATCCATCAAGCCCCTCCCCTATGACCCGGAACAGGCGAAAAAACTACTGGCCGAGGCCGGATGGTCGGATCACAACCAAGACGGCATCCTGGACAAGGACGGCAAGGATTTCCGGTTTGAGTTCCTGATGCCCTCCGGGAGTCAGGACACGGAAAAAATCGCCACTATTTACAAAGAAGACCTGGCCAAGGCCGGGATTGATATGCAAATCCGACAACTGGAATGGGCGGTGTTCCTGGAAAATATACAGGACCATAAATTCGACGCATCCACCCTGGGATGGTCAATGGACTTTGACACCGACCCCTACCAGATCTGGCATTCCTCAATGGCCGATGTCAAAGGGTCGTCCAATCATGTCGGCTATAAAAACCCCGAAGTGGACAAGCTGATTGAGCAAGGACGGGTGGAATTCGACCGCCCCAAGCGCGCCCTGATTTATCATCAGATCCATAAAATCATCGCCGCCGATCAGCCATACACCTTCCTCTTTACCCCAAAAGCCAGGATCGCGGTGGATAAAAGATTCCGAAATGTAGTCCCCTATACCCTCCGGCCCATCTTCAAATTCACCGATTGGTTCGTGCCCCTAAACATTCAGAAATACTCCGATGACAAAAAATAGAAGAAGCGCAGGCATCCCGCCTTAAAGCGAGACCTGCGAACAAATAAATTTTCACCGCAAAGAACGCAAAGGTCGCAAAGAATTGGTCTGAGATATGAGATTTGAAATTTGAGAGTCAGCGCAAAGCACTGATGCGCCGCAAAGCCGCAAAGAATTTTTCCTGTTTCCTTTGAATGTGCGAGCGCCTTCAGGCGCGACAAGGGCGGAGCCCTTGACCACTCTGTGCGAGCGACTTTGGGGGCACAGGACACGCGGAAATTCGGGGTCAGGTCTTCATTTGTATGGCTCGGCCGTGGAGAATCCAATATCCGAACGCGGTCTATCATTTGACCAGCCGCGGGAAAGGTTGAGTCGGTGCCTGACTATCAAGAGCTTGCCCGGCCGGAGATTGATGTCACAAACGAACTTGAGCGGGTTGCCAATATTTTCGGAGTCCGGCGCCAGGACTTTCTCTGCAAGCGGAGAAACTTTCCGGCCCGGCTGGCAGGTTATTACCATTTGGTTGAGCAGTGCGGAAGGAGCCTGACCGCCGCGGGCTATGAAATGGGAGTGAAGACTTCTTCCGTGTCAATGGGGATCAAGTTTTTTAAAGAGATGACGGGAAAAAATAAAAGCTGAAAGCGCGGGTGGAGCAGTTAAACTACAAATGAAGACCTGACTTCTAAAACTTAAATCAGTTCCCCCCGAGAATCGGCCCTCTCTAACTTGATTTTCCGTCCGGTCAAAGGCAATATAGAATTCTGGTTTCTGGGCGCGAGAAGGGAGAAACGGGATGGAAGGCGTAAAGAAATTTATTTGGCAGGGAGTGATCCGGCACTACCGGGAGTATTTGCCGATCAAGAAAGAGGATTGCATTGTCACGCTCCTGGAGGGCAACACCCCCTTGATCCCCTCGCGCCGGCTGGGGTCTGAGTTGGGCAAAAATATTGAGATTTTCTTCAAGTTTGAGGGCTTGAACCCGACCGGATCGTTCAAGGACCGGGGGATGACGGTTGCGATCTCGCGCGCCAAGGAAGAAGGGGCCGGCGCGGTGATCTGCGCCAGCACCGGAAACACCAGCGCCTCTGCCTCGGCCTATGCCGCCCGCGCCGGGATGAAGGCGATCGTTCTGATCCCGGAGGGCAAGATCGCGCTCGGGAAACTCTCCCAGGCGATGATGCACGGCGCCCTGGTGGTGCAGTTGGAGGGCAACTTTGATCAAGCGCTGGAAATTGTGCGGGAACTGGGCGCGAAATACAAAGTGGAGATCGTGAACTCGATCAATCCCTATCGGATTGAGGGACAGAAGACCGCGGCGTTTGAAATCTGCGATGTCCTCGGCGCTCCTCCGGACCACCATTGCCTCCCGGTCGGGAACGCCGGCAACATCACCGCTTATTGGAAGGGATATCAAGAATACTATCAGAAGGGAAAGATTGAATCGCTCCCGCATATGAACGGGTTCCAGGCCGAAGGCTCGGCCCCGATCGTGCGCGGCTATCCGATCAAGAACCCGGAGACTTTGGCCACCGCGATCCGGATCGGCAATCCCGCGAGCTGGAAAAGCGCGGAGGCCGCCCGGGACGAGAGCGAGGGGATCATTGATATGGTGAGCGATGACGAGATTGTGAAGGCGTATAAATACCTGGGCCGGATGGAGGGAATTCTTTGCGAGCCGGCCAGCGCCGCGAGTGTCGCGGGTTTGTTCAAGATGAAGGAAAAAGGAGCGGACTTTTCCGGCAAGCGGATCGTCTGCACTTTGACCGGGCACGGCTTGAAAGACCCGGACAATGCGATCAAGTTCAGCGAACCCACCACCAAGCTTCCGGCCCAAATGGATGCGGTGGTCAATTCCTTGCAATTAGAGAAGAGATGAATGAAGAAGAAGTTCCTGATCCTGATCGGAGACGGGATGGCGGATGATCCCAAGGATTTTCCAGACGGCAAAACCCCGTTAGTGGCCGCGAACAAGCCGAACCTGGACCTGCTTGCCCAGGTCGGAGAACTCGGACAGGTCCGGACCATTGGCAAAGGCCAGAACGCCGGCTCGGATGTGGCCAATATGGCGATCCTGGGCTATGACCCTGAAAAATATTACACCGGAAGGGCGCCGATTGAGGCGGCGGGACTGGGGCTGGAGTTGAAGCCGGACGAGGTTGCTTTCCGCTGTAACCTGGTCGGGTTGCGAAGGGAAGACGAAGAACCGGTAATGGATGACTACAGCGGCGGGCATGTGACTGACGACGAAGGGAAACAATTGGTGGAGTCGCTGAACAAAAATCTGGGCACTCCCCGGATCAAATTTTACCCGAGCGTGAGCTATCGGAACCTTTGCATCATCAAAGATATTGACCCTTACCAAGTGCATCTTCCGCCTCCGCACGACATCAGCAACCAGCGGCTTTGCCATCATCTTCCCGGGCCGGTCCTGAATCCGGTGGAAAAATTGGTGATGGAGCTGATCGCGAAGAGCAGGGATTTGTTCAAAGACCATCCGGTTAACCAGGAGCGGCGGTCTGCCGGGAAGAAGACCGTTGATTCCATCTGGCTCTGGGGACAGGGCAAGGCGCCGGCTTTTACCACGCTTAAGGAGCGCGCCGGGATCAGCGGGGTGGTGATCAGCGGGGTTGACTTGATCCGCGGCCTGGGCAAGCTGGCCGGGCTGGAAATAATCAGGGTGCCGGGCGCGACCGGATACATTGACACCAATTACGCGGGCAAGGTTGCGGCCGGAATTCACGCCCTGGAAAAGGGAGCGGATCTTGTTTATCTTCATGTGGAGGCCCCGGACGAGGCTGGACACTCAGGAGATTTGCAGTTGAAGATCAAAGCCATTGAGTTGTTTGACCAAAGGATCATCGGGCCGATTCTGGAAGGCCTGAAAAAATATCAAGACTGGATTATGCTGATCCTGCCGGACCATGCCACGCCGGTGCGCATCCGAACCCATCAGGACGACCCGGTGCCGTTCGTGGCGGTCAGCTCGGCGCAGGTCAAGTCGGGAAAAAAGCAGCCGAGGGTTTTCAGCGAGGCGGACGCGCAAAAAACCGGGGTGCTGGTTGAAAAGGGGTTCAGCCTGCTTGATAAATATTTTTTCGGCGAATAAGTCATGGCAAAAGTAGTGGTAATTGAAAGCCGGTGCAAGAGCTGCGAGATCTGCGTCTCGGTCTGCGCCCGCAGTTGCCTGCGCGTTTCCGACCGCCACAACCAGGCCGGATATTTCATCGTGGAATTCATCGGCGAGGACAAATGCACCGGTTGCGCGCTGTGCGGGGAAATGTGTCCGGATTTGGCGCTGCAAATTTACAAATAAAAATTGTGCGCAGACCGGAGTCTGCGCCGCGAACAATAGGAATGAAGAAGCTGATCAAAGGCAATGACGCGATCGCGATGGCCGCGATTGAGAGCCTGTCCACGATGGGAGGCAGAACGTCGAGAACATAATTAACGTCATCCGGATTATTCTGCATACCGAAAGAGAACAGGATAGAACCCTGGGAAAGCTCGTGAGACAGCCCCATCGCTATGAGGACATGGGACGCCTTGAGCGCTCGCGAAGTGCAGGCCGAACCGCTTGTTACCCCGATTCCCTGCATATTTAAGAACAGGAGCATTCCCTCACCCTCGACAAATTCGATGCAGAAACTGGCGCTTCCCGGAATCCGGTTTGTCGGATGGCCGGTGATGATGACATTCTCGATTTTAGCGGGTAATTCCTTGAGGAGTGCGTCCCGCATGGGCGTTATTTTTTGCAGGCGCTCCGCCATATTCTGCCTGGCGAGTTCGGCTGCCTTTCCCA
>CAIYYW010000005.1 GCA_903930515.1 uncultured delta proteobacterium
ATTAGGAGGGGAAAATGGATGAATCAAAAACAATAACTGCTCAGGGACTTAATATCACCGATTCAAAGGGAAATTTGCGAGCAAGCATCGCAGTGGAAGAAAATGGTGCTGTTGGATTTACTCTAGTGGATGATAAAGGTAAACCACGCGCACTCATGTTTTTATCAGAAAATGGTTCTCCAGGAATTCATCTTTTTGATAACTCGTATAAAGTGCGAGCTGGCCTTAGTTTGAGCTCTGATGGCGCTCCGCTAATTGGACTTGCGGATGATAAATGCCAAGTACGGGCTGCCATGGATGTATCTATAGATGGCACTCCGGGAATTGGCTTCCTTGATAAAAATGGACAAGCTAGGGCTGGCATAAGCCTAGCGCCGGACGGCACTCCTACAATTGAGCTAGTGGATGATAAGGGCAAACTTCGGGCCAACATGGCTTTATTACCTGATGGGTCTCCGTTAATTAGGTTTTCAGATTATAAAGGCGATTCCCGAATAAGCATCATTTTATCTCCAGATGGCTCTTCAGTAATTGGTCTTTCGGATGATAAAGGTAAAGCTCGAGTAGGCATGAGCTTAATGCCCGATGGCTCGCCAGGCGTTAACCTTTTTGATAATAATGGCAAATTCAGGGTTGGCATGGGCTTGCAAAATGATGGATCGCCGAAAATTGCGCTTTTGGACGATAAAGGAAGACCATTTTGGATGCGGCCTAAATAATAAAGAAAATCATTTGGCAGGTGCGCAAGATATAATGGCAGCAGCCTTGGCGAAGGCAGATGTCAAGGTTTGATCCCATGAGTTCGTAAAAAGAAAAGGAGATCATAATGCTTTTGAGCGAACCACAAATGAGAAGATTAGTTTTTATTAAATACCTGTATAATCAAGCTGTTCTTCAGTCTCATCAACCTGAGCCAAGCTGTTGGACATCATTATTGCTTTTCCAAGATTGTGTAGAGCTTTTTCTTGGTCTCGCTTGCGAATTTAAGAATATTCAAACTAAAGAGAAGGCTTACTTCAACGAATATTTTGAACTTCTTAATGATAAAATTAAACCGAAACTCATTGCTGAAGTATCGTCTATGCAACGATTGAATAAGGGAAGGGTCGCCTTAAAGCATCACAGCATTTTTCCACATAAACAAGATATCGAGAATTATAGGGTAAGCACCTCAAACTTTTTTGAGGAAAATACCAAATTAATATTTAAAGGCGATTTTGATTCCATCTCGCTATCAGATCTGGTAATATGCGATGGAGCGAGAAAAAGCCTGAAAATTGCTGAACAATTCATCGGAAAAGGCGAAACCGGGAATGCTATAGACAATATTGCTATTTCATTTTATCAGTTGATAGAAGATTATGAAAATAGAAATACCATATTAGATAAATCTCCTTTTGATTTTGGACGACTGGAAATGCCCTTTCCTTTTGCCTTGGCGTTGATGGCAGACAAGGATAAAGTTAGTAGATTTATTGGTAACATGGGAACAGCTGTAATACACATGCAGAAAGCATTAAAAATATTGAGCCTTGGATTAGATTATCGCTTCTATCATGATTTTAATTCATTTACTCCCTTTGTTTCAAAAACCGATTCTGGGTATGAGTTAAATAGGCATATAGTATACGATAATTTTCACAGTGAGATTTGCAGGCCATATTTTGATTTCGTTATACAAAGCGCTTTGAGACTTCAAGAAGGCGAAATTTGGAGATAGACTTGACGAACCATTCCCAGCAAGCTCTCAGCAGACTCAAGCGGATGGGGTCAGATTCGAATGGCACTTTAATAATTCAAATAGGAGGCCTAAAATGGGATTTTGGAAATCTTTAAACTATAGTAATAATGAGAAAAACATGCTAAATCAATATTCCCAATTACTAATGACAATAACGGGACTATCTTATTCCGAGGCGCGCAAAAAAGCAAAAGATATCTTGGATGAGGCGATTACGCAATCAAAAAATGATGGAACCTATAATTTGCCTGTGAATTTAGGCGATATCGTTTTAGAAATTTCTACAACGAGCGATCCTAACGTTCAGCTCCTTGTAAAAAACATTAGAAATGGTCTCCCAAATAAGAGAATGGATGGTGTTAGAGACGAAGATATTCGAGATTATTGGAATCTCAATATTATTGAACGTCATCTTATGTATCAACTCGATACGCTTTCCAGAACAGCTATGTATATTGATGAAATCAATAAAAATAGAATAGACTCCAAAGAAATGGCCTCCGAAAAAGCTTTGCTCATTGTTTACAAATATCACCCGCTGTATGGCGATCCTGATGATACAAGCTTTACAAGTGGTGAAGATAGGCCATTGCCTATTGAGCTTAAAAACAGGATCAACATTTATATACAAAAGCGATTTCAAAGAGATCAAGATGACTATAAAAAAGAGATTGAGCAATCTTCTTCTTTTAACGCATTGCTTAGAAAGGCGATTAGATTGGGTGAAATCTGATTTTTAGCTGAGCAAATGGAGTCAAAGCCAGACATCTCCCTCCGTCCCGCGAATAGGAGGGGCTTGCGCCTTTGCTATCATCCGTCGCTAAAGCTATGGATGACAAGAAACTTCGGCGGACAAGTCGGAGGACAGGACGGGGGACAAGTGAGACATTATCGCAGCAATTTTCAGAATAGATTACAATTGACACCAGCTTGGCTCCTGTGGTAAGGAATAGACTCAAATTTACCAAAGGAGCAAATGATGAAGAGAATCCTTTTGGCGGCAATTTATCTGGCGGCCATGCTGGCGACCATACCCGGCTCGGGTCAGAACCGGATAGTTTGAGTGCAAGGTGTTAGGGCGTTTGAAGTTCTTGGATGATTATTTATTCGTTTCCGGCGGCAGCGGGGGAATGAGCGGCTCCAGCTTGGAAATCAAATCCGGGATTCTCTCTTTGGCAACCAGCCAAAGGCGTTCCTGTTTGATCTCGCCATACTCGTGAGCCAGGACATTTCGCTGTCCGATGATGCCGCGCCAGGGGATTTCCGGATGAGCCTGCTGAAAAGAATCAGAGACCTTGTGAGCCGCTTCTCCGATTATTTCAATTGCCCGCTCAACCGCGAGTTGAAGTTTTCGGTCCCGTTCGTAATTGATGAAAAGCACATTTTCCACAAACTGTCTGACCAGCTTTGCGGATTCCAGCATATCGCACAGATAAGCCGCGTCTTTATCCTCGGGCTTCAAAGATAACCTCTTTGCTGGACAGGATCGCATGGCGGCGGAAGGGGTTGCGGAGCGCTTCTTTTTCGAGGAGGTCCACCTCGCGGCCAAAGATTTCCTTAAGCTCGTCCTGCATGATGACCAGGTCCATCAGGCTCCAGCCCGCGTTTTCAACAAAGCTGACCAGGACATCAATATCGCTGTGCGGTTTGAAATCCGCCCGCAAAACCGACCCGAACAAGGAAAACTCCTTGATCTTCCAGCGCGCACAGAACTCGGAGATCTTCCGCATGGGGATTTCATTTCCAGCAATCTTCAGCGCTTCGCTCATACTTCAATTATAACCCATTTGCGCAAACTTATCCAAATCCAACCTTTGTCAACCCCTTGCCGGGCGCCCAGCTAAGCCCGCGGCTGCCGGCTCAAGCCCCGGGTATTCGAAGGCCCGAACAAAATCTCTCCATCTGGTATTCTGGTACCAGAATACCAGATGGAGCGGAGGGCTTGATGGACAAGGTCTTTACAAAAAGTGGGGGGCCGGTCAGAGGCGATGGCAATTGACACCGGCTTGCTTGCTGTGGTAAAGAATAGGCAAATTCTCAAAGGAGCAGACGATGAAGAGAAGTCTGGTGGCGGCGATTTTTCTGAGCGTTTTCTTGGCAACTTTTCCGGGCGCGGGAGAGGAAGTGGAAGGGATCAATATGAAGGGATTGGACCCGAACCAGGTTGCGGCTCTGGCCAGGCAGGGGAGCCTGGTGATCGTGAAGCTCAAGCCGGACGGGTCTTTGAAGGAGATAGTGGCGGCCGCGGTGGTGAACGCGCCGAGTGACAAGGTCTGGGACCTGATCGTTGATTTTGAAAACTATCCCAAGTTTATGCCCCAGACCACGGAGATGAAGATCATCAGTCGGCCCTCCGAGAACCAGGCGATCACGGCTCAGACCATTCAGGTGGAAATATATGTGCTCAAGGTCAACCTGACCTATCAGTATTTGCAGAAGCTGGACCCGAAAAAGAAAATCCGCTTCTCTTATCTATCCGGGGACCTGCCCGGCACTTACGGCGGATGGGATTTGGTGGAGGTGCCGGGAAAAAATCAGACCATCGTCTTCTATTCCCTTTATTCCAACCTCACCGCCCTGGCCTGGCCGATCGGGCCGATTATGAGAAGCCAGCCGGATTTCCTCACCTCGGTCAATGTCTCCACCGGATCTATGGTGGTCAAGTCGGTGAAGGAAGAAGCGGAACGGATCGCGGCCAGCTGCAAATAATGGGAAGGTCTATCCTTTAAACATAATTCAATAAAGTATTTTTATTCTTTGCGTCTTTGCGGTGAAAAAATCTTGAATTGTCTTTGTGAATTGTCTTGGTATTCCTCGGTGTTCTCCGTGTCTCTGTGGTGAATATAAAATAATATTTTTAAAACCTTGAAAGGATCGCGTCGGCCAGGAAGCGGATTCCGAAAAAGAGCATCCCCAACCCGCAGATGATGAAGACGGCGACCTGCAATTTTTTGCCGAAGAATTTTCCGCCCTGGAAGCTCATCCAGCTCAGGAACTGGAGCCAGGCCAAATCGCATAACCAGTGCACCAGGGCGAAACTGATCAGTCCAACGGTCCCGAACCCGATCGCCTGCACCACCAGGCTGGCGCCCACGGTGGCCCACCAGACCAGGAAATAGGGGTTGCCGGCGCTCAGTAAAATTCCGCCCAGGAAGGGATTGATCTCTCGCTCCTGGCTTTTAATCTCGGCCTTGCGGGCGTTGAGCAGCATCTCTATCGCCAGCCAGATCAGAACCCCGCCGCCTAAAATACCGATCGCCATTTTCACCGGCGGTTTCTGGAACAGCACGCCCACTCCCAGGTAGATCAGGGCGATTAGGGGAAATTCCACAACCCCGTGTCCGAGCGCGACCAACGAGCCGGCCTTCCATTCCCGGCTGCCCCGGGCCATGGTGACCGCGGTGATCGGCCCGGGCATCAGCACCCCGCTCAGGCTGATTAAAACCACGGAAGCCAGGAATAATAAAAAACTATTCATTTAAATCCCTTGTCGCGCGAGCAACTTCTTGTGCTGAGCTTGCCAAAGCATAGTCGCGATTTATATGTCTCAAAGCTTCAACCCCATCCCGATTTTTTCGATCGGCTCCGGAGTGATGTGGTCATAGCAGGTGAGCGGCCCGCGGAACAGGTCCTGGAAGCCGGTCCGGTAATACAGGCCGAGCGCGGCCCGGTTGCGGGAAGTGGTTACCAGGTGTACGCCGGGTATTTGACGCTCCCTGAGATAGGCCAGGTAGCCCTGCATCAAGGCCTTGCCCATCCCTTTGCCGCGGTACTCGGGAGGAGCGATATTGGTATGGAGATGCGCCGGATATTCAGCATTAACCGTCTCCCGCGGTTCCTTGAACTCGCCCCGCCGCGCGCTCCTGAAGACCCGGTAAAAATATCGCCAGTTCTTCCAGCGCCGGAAATCCCCTTCTTTCAACGCCATCCGAAAAAGCTTCGGTTGAATTTCTTTTTGAAAAATACGGGCCTGCTTATTAGTGTCCAGGCATCCCAAAAGATATCCAACAACTCTACCCCCCGCCTCCGCCACCAAACAACTCTCCGGCTCATAATCCGTCCAATACCCCGACCACATCTCCGCAAAACTCTCCCGGCCGATGAAATAATTCTCCACCGGCTCCCCCATAAAACCGGTCTCGCAACAAATCCACCGGACCGACTCCCGGTCCTTCAATTCATATTTCCGGATCCTGAATTCCATTTTCAAAACGACATCCTCACTCGCTCTTAAGAAAAACCACCCCGGCCGGAGGGAGCGCAAAGGAAAGGGATAGATCGGATCGGTCAATCCTGGCGTCCATCTCCTTGGCCCGGATGCTGGTATCGCTGATGGTCTTCAGGCCGGACAGTTCCTCCGGCGTAAGCTTCGCCGGCTTTCCCATTTTGATCCACTCTGCAAAAGGATTGCCGTGGTCCTGGTCAATCCGGTATCCGATCATCTTTTTACCGAGCAACGATTCAGGCAGATCAACAAGCTCAAGGCTGACCGTTGCCATAGGTCCGCCGGTTTCTCCCTTGCCGGCTGTGTCCAGATAGCGCCAGACCAGGACGGACAATTGATTCTGGTCCAAGGTGGCCATTGCCTCAATCCCTGGGCCGGGGCTGTTCACTTTGGTCTCAATCAGGTTTGTGCCCATCTGATGCAGGAAAACGAAGGAATGATATGAGGGCTTGTGGATGCCGTCAATGGTGATCAATCCGAAGCCTCCGTGAAAAACCCCGTTCTTCACCGGCCATCTCGTCCCCGGCAAACCCCATTCCTCAAAGACATCCGAATGAGTCCAGTGCGAAAAACCCGCGGTGTATCCGTTCACCTCCTTGACCGCCTTGCAGATAAAGGCCGCGTCATTGGGAAGGTCGTGATCATTGGGCCAGGCCGACAACTGATATGAATACGAAACCGAGCTGTTCCATTCGGTGATATAAAGAGGGAGCTTGCCGAAAGAGGACCGCGCCATAATCTCATTGATCAGACGCACTTCGTCATAAAAAAAACCGCGACTGTTTCCCCGATCAACCTTCACCCCCGCTTTTTCTGCTTGCGGGATCAGCAGATGAATCTTTTCATTCCCATACCCGTGCGTGCTGACAAAGTCCACCGGCAACCTTGCCCCGGAACAATGCTCCAGGAATTCCCAAATCCAGGCCGCCTGGGAACTGGCCGGGCCTCCAACCTTTAATGCCGGATCAACCGATTTGATCGCCTTAACCGTAACCTCGTAGAGTTGAAAGTATGCGTCCATATCCCCGGCCCAGAACACCGACAAATTCGGCTCGTTCCAGACCTCAAAATACCAACCCTCAACTTCTTCCCGGCCGTATCTTTCCAACAAATGCCTGGTAAAGGACTCAATCATCCCGCCCCATTCCTCATAACTCTTGGGCGGAGAAATATAAGGCTTGTATCCGAGCGGAAATCCCCGGGCCTTGCCGGATGCCAGTTCTTTAGGCATAAAGCTCAATTCTATAAACGGCTTGACCCCCGCCTTTTTGATCCCGTCATAAAGTTTATCCACTTGAGAAAAATCGTAACAACCGGGTCCCTGAAAAACGCCCACCTGGTCCCCGAAAACCCCGTGAAACCGGACCGTCTGGATCCCGAGGTTCTGATGAGCGTCTGCCAGATGCTCAAGGATTTTGTCCCCCCATACCTCCCGAACATAAAGTCCTGCATTACCCGAACCAATGACCGTTTCCCAGGAATGATCCAGAATCCCGGCTGACCGAGAAGCGTCCGCCTTGACCTCAACCCTGATCCCAGGCCCGGAAACCAGCGGAATCTTGTAGCCTCCCCCACATCCCAACAGCAACAATATCCCGACCCATAATCCCGGCCTTATATAAAATCTCTTCCCCATCTCTTACCCCCAATGATCCCACCTATTTTCGCCGCCTTCCCCAGCTTGTCAATCCCCATAAAAAAGCCGCCAGTATTCAAATTGCTTTTCACCACAACGACACCACGAATCAAAAGATTTTTTCCGTTGTGCCCGTTGTGTCGTCGTGTTTAAGAGAAATTCTAATTGAAGATTTTAAACACCACGGCACCACGCCGGATGAGGAAGAAATTGTTCTCACCGCAAAGACGCCGAACTGCCTTTCCAACGCCCAGAGCCGGGAATTTGACTTTTGAGTCCGTCCTTATAAGCTGAAAGATAAGAGCGATGAAGACCTTAAAAGAAATTCAGGACCTGCTTAAAGCGCATCAGGCGGAGCTAAGGGACAAGTATCGGGTCCGGGAGCTCGGCATCTTCGGCTCCGTGGTCCGGGGAGAGCAGAAACGCGGGAGCGATGTGGACATCCTGGTGGATTTTGACCAGGCGCCGGACCTGCTCAAATTCTGCGAGGTTGAAATCTACCTGGAAAAAATCCTGCGCCAGAAGGTGGACCTGGTCCGAAAACCCGCGCTCCGGCCCGAACTCAGAGACCAGATCCTGAGCGAGGCCCGTTATATATGAAACGAGACGCGAGCCTTTATCGCAAGGATATTTTGGATTGCATCGCCAAAACCCGGGAATTTATCGGCGACCTAAGCTATGATGATTTTATCAAAGATGACAAGACCTCCAGCGATGCTTTTTAGGAGAATTTGGAGATGGTTTCAAGGGATATAATCGAGCTAGCTATTAGCTCTCCCATTGATTGGGAGAAATTCGAATCGTTGGTAGTAGATGTTCTTCAAAATGACGACTTACCTAGGCTACGCAAGCTTGGTGGCAGGGCGGACAGAGGAATAGATGCTGAAGATGAGGCCTTCTATCAAGACGAATCACGAATTGAAGCAGTAATTCAGGTGACATCTCAGAAAGACCAATTAGAAAAGTTAGTTTCAACAATCTCGCGATTGATCGAAGAAGAAATTAAATTTAAAAAGCTAATCATGGTTTTTCGCCAACCAGTCGAGAGTACCATGCGCACAAGGTTACAAGCAAAGGCGCTTGAACTAGGGGTGTTAGCAGATATCCGAGATCAATCATACTTAATCGCGCAATTATCAAAACCCGGAAGCCACATTTTTGCTAGATACTTTGATGATATAGGCGCGCAGATAAAATCGTTGTTAGCGACACCTGATCCACTCCAAATTGCTACTGATCCTCTTAGGCACGCCGTTCTTGCTTCACTAGGCGCATATGTTATCAGCCCTCACGCTAGGATGGCGCGGCGCACTTTATTCGAGAAAACTATTTTGGCTGTTATCGTCTCGATTGGCGAAGCAGAAATAGCATCGGTGATTGACCGCCTTCGTATCCTTTTGCCAGAAGAACAAATTGACGAAGAACGGGTACGCCCAGTACTGGATTCTTTAGAAAAAGCCAGCGATATTAAAATAGTAGGCTCAAAAATAATACCAAATGAGCAAACTCTTATTGCCGTTGGAAAGACGATTGCTTTATCAAAGGCTGCTTATGAGGGAATTCGTGTCTTTGTGCTTCAATCTTGTGCAAAAAATTTTAGGTTGGATGACGCTTCTCGTGGATATCTGGAGCGAAATCTTAGACGCGCATTGCTCATGCTTCTTCGCAGCTACGGCCCAATCGACACCGATCAATCAAATATGTGCCTCCCCCAAGAATATTCCGGGGATTTGCAAAGTTGTTTTTCAAAGGACTTACCTGAGCAACTGGCCCGCTCGGCTTTCATCGCTTTCGCAGCATATTTGGAAGACAAGAAAAATGTACCATATCTTGCTATATTTGCAAGAACATATGCCGCACTTGCTATTCGAAATTTGGACCCGATGGGCAGGAGATGGCAAAAAACTGCGCTTTCCAGATCAATTCTTGCGCTTGATACAGACGCAGTATTGCAAATTATCGTCAATGAGTCGCCAGAACATTCAATTATCTTGCGCGCAATTCAGGCTCTGCAAAAAGCTGGTTTCAAAATCGTAATCTCTGATGAAGTTTTTCATGAAGCTATTGATCATATTAGCAGAGCAGATCGCGTTTACGCCATGTTCAAAAACAATTTCTTGCGAATGTCACCCGCCATGGCTGATGCACAGATAGAGAACCTAGTAGCGAGGGGTTACTACTATGCATTAAAAGTAAATGAAGATATAACCTGGAGAAATTATTGGCGTAATTATTATGATGGCAAAGATCCAGAGCGCTATGTTCGCTCGATGCTTGGGACAGTTTTAAATGTGGATATTCAAGCTCTGGAATCCATTCCTGATGAATGGCTACCAGCTCTCCACGAAATATCCGAGTATTTATTAACTAAAAAGGAGCCCCGTCGGCTGAAGGCAAAATTCCGTGATGAAGATCAAAGGCACAGGCGGGTTTATGCAGATGTACGAATGGCTATGCATTTAGCTAATTACGAAACGAGTTCCAGCATATCAAATGCCAAGGGATATCTCGTTAGTGATGATAGAGCGTTTTTAAAAGCACAAACTCATAGGGCTTGGTCACCTCGCCAGATGATCCTGATAATGACTCATGCTATACCCGAACTGGCAGCTTTTCTCTGCGGAGAAATATTTGAGGATAATCAAATTGTCCAACTATTATTTGATTCCGCCATAGCATCAGCCGCAACTCTTATGGAAAATGAAATAATGACCCTTACATCTTTGGGTGTTAACTTAAAAACTATAAGTGTTGCAAGGCTGGAGTGGGATCTTAAAAATGTACTCCACGATGCCATTCATAGTTATCAGGCCGCAGAAGGTGGAGATATTAAAGATCGATTTAACAGCGCCATGAATGTTTTGGAAACTGCAAAGGAAAAGGGCCTTCAAATCGATGCAACAATAGCGCAATTTATTGAATCGTTCAAAGCAGAGACAAAAGGCTCGGTAGAGTTAATTGATGAGAATAAAAAGCTTAAGGATATCATTCATAGGCTTGCATTATCCATTGGAAAATTGAAAAAGCCTAGAAGAAGAGTAAGCCAAGTGCTAAAAGAGATAGGTTTAACTTACAGTGATTTGATTGCAGATGAAGAAGACGAAGAATAAGGAAAGGATTTTTGGAAGCCCGGAGGGGTCATCTATAAAAGCCCAGGTCAAGAGAAATTCTTCCCCTAACAGCCAAATTTCTTTAAGGCCGGCGGGTCAGATCTTGACTTTTTCCTTTTCCGAATAAAAAAAGTGAATTCTCTGCGTAGGACACTTGTGTCCCTCTGTGTCTCTGTGGTGAAAATTAGATTGGGGTTTGCGTGGGTTAAATTCATCGCGAGCCAAGGGGAAGATTTGCGGATGGAAGGGGGAACGGGCAGGATTTCAGTTTCCGGTTCAGTTAAAACCTGGACCTCAGAAACCCGGCTAGGGCGGTATAAGCCGAG
>CAIYYW010000006.1 GCA_903930515.1 uncultured delta proteobacterium
GTTCCGCCCATCACCAACACGAACAGCCGGGTCCAGAGGATTTCGTAGATCAGCGCGCAGAATCCGGAAAAGAGGAAATAAAAATAGATCGCTCTCCGCATCTGAAAAATCTTAGGGGTTCAAGCAGGAAAGTCAACCTTGATTATTTGGAGATCAGACCCGACAGATGCCTTTCAATCCCGGATCGGTCCGGCCAATCAGAGGGAGCCAGTTCCAGGAAAGTTTTGAACTCCTGGACGGCTTGCGCCTTTTTTCCCGGTATCTGCTCCAGGGCTTGCCCGAGCAGGAGATGGGCGCGGGGATTTTTGGAATCCAGCTCCAGGGCCCGGGTGATTTGAGCGAGCGCGGAATCGGTTTTGCCCAGTTTCAATTCCAGCTCGGCGCTCGCGAGCAGGGTTTCCGGATGGGCGGGCTGAATCCGGAGAGACATCTCCAGGGCCGAGCCGGCTGGCTTCAGGTTTCCGAGCCGGAGTTGGGCCAGCCCCAGGTTCAGGTATAGCTCCGCCCTGAAATCATCCGGGTTGGACGGCGCGACCTCCGGGCTGGAAAAACTAATCAAATCTGCCAGCCCGGACCAGTTGGCTCTGGCGTGTCCCAGGCTCTTAAGCGCATCCTTTGGCTTATCCTCTTTAAGCTCCAACTCCCCTTTCATCAGCCAGGCCACCGGGTCGGAAGGATTCTTCCCCAGCGCTTTTTCCACCCATTCCCGCGCGGCCGGGAAATCCTTTTTTTCGATAAAATAACGGCTGACCAGGTCCGGGATCAGATTATCTTCCGGTTGATACTCCCAAGCGCGCGCCAGATCCAGAATCGCCTCGCCGGTCTTGCCGGCTTGAAAGTTTTTCCGGGCCAGGTCCAAGTAAATGTTATAAATCCAATTCCGGACATTTTCAGAATGGGTAAAATGTTGTTGATCCAGATTGATATAAACCGCATAAAGTTTGTCTTTAATCCAGGGGTCAGATGGGTCGATCTCAAACGCCTGGATCAACAGATCAAGGGCGCGGTCAGAACCCTCTCCGGAAATTTCTTCCATCTGGGAATCCATCAGCCAAGACCGCCCCTGATAGTAGCGCCGGATCCTCTCCAGATCCCCGGCGTCCGCAGGGTTTCTGAACCGGATCAAGGGATTTTCCTTTTGCTTCAACTCCTGGAAAGCTTGGAGCGTGCCCGAGACCCGCTGATTCAACTCCTCGTAGTATAATAGACGCGGCACATAAAACTCCAGTTGCCTCCGGTCGTCCGAATGAAGGGGAGCGGCGTCGGCGATTTTTTTCAACTCGTCCGGCCCCATTAGCATCCGGGCCATCAGTTTTTCCGGGGTTTCCAGATTGATCCGTTGCAGGTCGGATTTGATCTTGGGATCCTGGATCCGTGATTTCAAAGTGGAATAATCTATCTGGCCGGATTCCGGCAGACTCACCAGCAAATAGTCGGTTCGGGTAATGGATTCCCATAGGCTCGCCCGGGGGAACACCTCCAGGAAGGTCTTGATGATCATCTGCACCGAAGGCAAATCCAGATCGTAAATCCCGATCCAGATCGTCATTATTCCCCCGGGATTGAGACGGGTTTTGGCCTGGGCGAAGAATTCTCTGGTGAACAATAATCCCATCCCGCCGATCCAGGGATTGCTCGGTTCGGAAATAATCACATCATATCGCTCCCGGGTATGGGCCAGATGGTACCTGCCGTCATTGATCACCAGCCTTGTCCGGGGGTCTTGCAAGGGGCGACCGTTGGCTTGCTCAAAATATTTGCTCGCATCCGCCACCTCCGGGGAAATCTCCACGCAAGTCAATTCCTCCACCGGGTGCTTGAGCACCGATCCCAGGGTCACTCCGCTGGCCAGTCCGATCACCGCCACCTTTCTCGGATTCGGATGCAACAGGAGCGGAAGATGGCCGGTCAGAATCTGAGTGCTCATATCCAGGCCGGTGGACGCGTCAACCTTGCCGTTGATCCGGAGTGCAATATTTCCTCCGGCATATTCAGACACCGAAACGGTCGCTTCAGCGCCGTCGCGGTAATATAGCATTTTGGCCTGATCTTTTAGCGACTGCGCCAACGATTCCCGGTTAAGGGCCTGCGCCTGATAGGCCCGGTAATAATTATATGGGCCGCTGTTGATGATCGCCGGGGACCAGCCCGGACGGAAATAGCTGAACCCGAAAACCAGCAGCGCCACTATCAGCGTGCCGTAAACCCGGGTCCACTTCAAATCCCGCTCTCCCATCAGGAATGACCAGCCGATCACCAGACTGGTGAGGCAAGCCAGGATGATGCAGTTCCTGACTCCCAGCCATCCGATCAGGAAGAACCCGCAAAGGAATGATCCCAAAATCGCCCCCGCCGTGTTCCAGGCATAAACCTCCCCCACCGCCTCGGCCACCCCGCCCCGGAGTTGGGCGTAAAGCCTTACCACCAGGGGCAAAAGCATCCCCATCAGGAAAGTCGGGAGAAAGATCA
>CAIYYW010000007.1 GCA_903930515.1 uncultured delta proteobacterium
CAAGGCCGTAATCTGGTTCAAGGCCACTGCTTCGGGAACCGTCGTGATCAAGGGAGATGTCCCCGCCAACGCCGAGAAGCATACCATGGCAGTCGGGCCTTCGGAGGCGGTGACCATAAACATTACCAGTCCCTAACAATGGAAGTTGATGAAAAGAGATTAACCAAGCCAAAGAGGCCCTTGGGAGAGAAAACCCGCCAAAGGATCCTGGAGGTTTCCCTCCGCCTCTTCGCCGCCCAGGGCTATCATAAGACTTCCATCACCCAGATTGTGAAAGGCGCCCAGACCTATCGCGCCGCGATCGAGTGGCATTTCGGAGGCAAAGAGGGGGTTTTGCTCGCGGTCTTGGATCATTTTCTGAAAGACAAGCTGGTCCGGGAACTCAGGGTTGCCTGGGAAAATTTCCTCATCCACACCGATCAAATGCCGCAGGACCAAGCGGCTCATTTATTTTTCCTTGAACTTTCCGATCTGCTCAAGAGTAATCTCGGAATCATCCTCGCTCTTTTTATTTTCACCTTTGAAAGAATACATTCCAATCCCGTGATCGGAGAGCGGATCAGGAGAGGCTGGTCGAATATTTATGATGTCTTCCAATGGATGATCGAAACCAGGACCAAGGCCCGGGGAGTGGAAAATGAACTGGAGCCGAAAATTATGGCCCGAATAATGGTGGCGCAGGCACAGGGAACCTTTGTCCAGTATTATCTGGAGCCCAATCCGGAGAATGCGGAAAAACTTTTCGCCCAATTAATGACGGTATTCAAATTGTTGTTCTCCCCAGTTGTCGGTTCCAAGTAGAAACGGGCAAAACTTATGGATTTTTATCCTTGCCAAAGCCTGATCGAACATCAATAAATATTTTCCAGCAACAACCGCAGTTCCTCTCCGGAAGAAACCTTGCGGGGATTGGTGAAAATCGCCTGGTCCCTCTGAGCGATCCGGCCCCGAACAGGACCTTGGTCGGCGAATAGGATTAAAACCGTTTTCCGAGAAGATCCTTCAAAAACTCACACCTCCGTCACTAAAACAAATACCATCGGCCTCCTCCGGAGCCGGACCTTGAACAATCTCTTCATCTCCTGGAGCAATTGATCCTCAATCTCCTCCACCGACTTCCGGCCGGCATCTATCATCCGGAGCCGCGCCTGGCACCGGTCCCTCACCTCATCCAGTTGCTCCCGATCCCCTTCCTCGGTCAGGACCCCCGGCGCTTTCAATTTCAGATCCAGGATCCGGCCGGTCCCCTTTTCCAGCACTATGCTGATCAAGATCGCGCCCGCATAAGCGAGCCGGGTGCGGGCCTTCAGGATACCCTCCGGAACCGGAGATCGGTTCGCGTCCAGGACCACCGGCTCCAACTCCATCCTCCCGGCAACCCTTCCGCTCCCGTCCCGGAATTCCAGCACCGCCCCGCTCTCCACCACCAGGCACCGATCCTCCTTGATCCCCATCTGCAAAGCCAATTGCTTGTGCTTGACCAAGTGCCGATATTCCCCATGCACCGGAATGAAATATCGCGGCTTGACCAGGCCCAGCACCAGCTTTAATTCCTCCTGGCTGGCGTGGCCCGAGCAATGGATCTCGCTCACCTTTTCATAAAAAACCTCCGCGCCCTGCCGGTATAAATCATTGATCAGGCCCTGGATCGCTTTCTCGTTTCCGGGAATAAACTTGCTCGACAGAGCCACCGTGTCGCCGGGGATCACTTTCAACTGCTTATGCTCTCCCCGCGCCAGCCGCGAGAGCACGCTCAGCGGCTCCCCCTGGGTCCCGGTGGTGATCACCACCAGCTTCTCGGACGGAATACTTTTGGCCTTCTGCACCGGCACCAGGATCTGGGCCGGAAGCGAAAGATACCCGAGCTGGCTCGCGATCCGGGTGGTGGCCTCCATACTCCGTCCCTGGATCAGCACCTTCCGGCCCAATTCCAGGGCCGCGTCCAGGACCTGCTGAATCCGGTGGATGTGGCTGGCAAAGGACGCGACAATAATCCGGCCCTGGGCATTCTTGAAAATTTCAAATAACGCCTTCCCCACTTCCTTCTCGCTCGGGGTGTGTCCCTCCTGCTCCACATTGGTGCTGTCCGAGAAAAAAGCCAGCACCCCCTCCTCGCCCAGACGCGCCAGCTTATTCAAATCCATCCGCTTCCCGTCCACCGGGGTCGGGTCCAGCTTGAAATCGGAAGAATGCAAAATAATCCCCTGCTCGGTGCGGAGCGCGACCGACACCACACCCGCAATGGAATGGCTGGCCTGGATGAACTCCAAATCAAAATTGCCGATCTGCCGGCGCTCCCCCGCGGAAATGTTCTGGAACCGGAGCTTGCGATGGATCCGGGTTTCTTGCAGCTTCTCCTTCAACAGACCGAGCGTGAGACGGGTGCCGTAAACCGGCGCGTCAACCTCCCGCAGCAAATACGGCACCGCGCCGATATGGTCCTCGTGCCCGTGCGTGAGCACGATCCCGACCACCTGCTCCCTCCGCTCATAAATATATCTCAGGTCCGGGATCTTTAGCTCCACTCCCAGAATCGGCTCGGAGGGAAAAGCCACCCCGCAGTCAATGATCAAAATCTGGCCGCCCTTTTCCAGGACCATACAATTCATCCCGATCTCGCCGACTCCCCCCAAAAGCAATATCCGGATGATCCCGGTTTCTTCGCTTGTTTTTCCTTTGCCGGTCAAATCACTCCCTCTTTCTTGAATCGCTCCAGATCGCTCTCCCGGTAGCCGAGACTTAATAATATTTCTTCCGTATGCTCTCCCTTGGCCGGCGCCGGGACCGGCTCCGGGACTTTCAAATCCGGAAACCTTACCGGAGAGCGGATCAGTTTATATTCCTTTCCGTCCCGGGTCCGGACTTTTTGCACCAGCCCGCGCGCCCGGACCTGGGGGTCATTTTCTATTTCGGAAAATTTCCACGCCGGCTCCAGGCACAAATCCGGATCCCGGGCCAACTCTTGCCATTCCTGGAAACTCTTGCTCCGGAACAAATTTTTCAAATCCGCTTTCAGCTTCTCCCGCTCTTCCTTGCTCCCCAGCAGCCGGATCTCCCATTCCGACTTCCCGGCCTTCCGGCAAAAATTCCCCCAGAATTTCCCCTCCAGCGCCCCCAGGCTCATCCAGCGGCCGTCCCCGGTCTGGTAAAGCTGATAGTTGGGAAGCGCGCCGTTGAGTTGCATGGTGGAAGGCCCCGGGTCTTGTCCGGCCAGGAAAAATTCTCCCAGGTGCATGCTTACAAGACTCAGGCAGGATTCAAACATTGAGACATCAATCCGGACCGCCTGCTGGTTCCGGCTCACCGATTGCAATCCGGCCAAAACCCCGATCACCAGGTAAAGCCCCCCGGTCAGGTCCGCGATCTGGACCCCGGGGATCGCCAGTTCCCCCGCGTCCGTGCCTGAAATCCCGGCAACCCCGGCCAGGGAGAGGTAATTCAGATCGTGCCCGGCTTTTTCCGCGTAAGGACCGGTGGCGCCGTACCCGGAAAGGGACGCGAAAACCAGTTTCGGGTTATGCTTTTTACAGGCCTCAAACCCCACCCCCAGCCGGTCCATTACCCCCGGCCGGAACTGCTCCACCAATACTTCGCTCCGCTCCACCAACTGAAAGAAAATCTCCTTGCCCAAAGCCGTCTTCAGGTTCAGGGTAATGCCTTTTTTCCCGCGATTGATCACCTGGGAAAAGCCCGGCATCGCCCGGGTCAAGTCCGCGTCCGCAGGACCCTCCACCTTGAGCACCATCGCGCCCAAGTCCGACAAAATCGCGGTCCCAAACGGACCCGGCAGGAGCCTTGACAGGTCCAGCACCCTGACCCCTTCCAGACACTTTCCGCTCATCTCTTTCTTCATCCTTTTTTGGGAAATTGATTTCTGTCCTCAAAATCTGTCCTGATTTTCCCAGATGGGGAGCAATTGTCAAATTCCGCAGGAATTATCACCGGGCCGGACTCCGGCACGGCCATCCGCTTTTTTCGATAGGGCGAACATATTTTGCTTGGATTCCAAGGATGTGGTATAAGGGAAAAAGAAGTTTAAAGGAGGCGGTAATGGAGTTTGAATGGAATGATTCGCAGAAGATTTTACGGGATTCGCTGGCAAGGTTTTGCTCGGACAAGTTAAAACCGGTTGCGGAGGAGATTGACCGTAAGGACGAGTTTCCGGATTGGGCCTGGCCGTCTCTTTCCGAGTTGGGCCTGATGGGGATGACCATCCCGGAGGAGTTTGGGGGCGCCGGGGCGGATGTGCTTTCCGCAGTGATTGTGATGGAGGAGATTTCCAGGGTTTGCCCGGCCCTGAGCCTGTCCTGGATGGCGCATTCCATCCTTTGCACGCACAACCTGTTTATGCACGCCAACCCGGCACAGAAGAAGAAATATCTGCCGGATTTATGCTCCGGCAAAAAAATCGGCGCGCTAGCGATCACGGAGCCGGGCAGCGGCTCGGACGCGGTGAGCATCAAGACCAGCGCGAAAAAGAAAGGCGACCGCTATCTTTTGAACGGGACCAAGACTTTCATCACCAACGGCCCGATTGCGGATGTGATTGTGCTTTACGCCAAGACCTTTCCGGAAAAAGGTCCCAAGGGTATCACCGCTTTTATCATTGAAAAGGGCTTTAAAGGTTTTTCCACCGGCAAACGGATTGAGAAGATGGGCCACCGGGGATCGCCCACCGGGGAACTGATCCTGGAGGATTGCGAGGTTCCGGAAGAGAATGTCCTGTTCGGGGAAAACAGGGGCATTTCGGTGATGATGGACGGGCTGGATGTGGAGCGGACCGTGATCGCGGCCGGGGGGATCGGGGCGGCCCAGGCGGCCTTGGATTACTCGGTGCAATACTCCCGGGAGCGGGAGCAGTTCGGGAAGCCGATCGGGAGTTTTCAGTTTATCCAGGGCAAGCTCGCGGATATGTACGCGGAGTTGGAAGCGGCGAGGCTGCTGGTTTACAAGGCCGCGGTGATCGCGGGCAAAAGCGAGCGGGGCGGACGGGGTTCTGAGATCAATAAACTGGCGGCGGCCGCGGCGCTTCTGGCCGGGGAGCTTGCCGAGCGGGCCGGTTTGAACGCGATCCAGATCTTCGGAGGATACGGCTACACCCTGGAGTATCCCGTGAACCGAATTCTCAGGGACGCCAAGTTATATAC
>CAIYYW010000008.1 GCA_903930515.1 uncultured delta proteobacterium
ATATTGCATCGCCTGCTACTACATCATCGCGATGGCCGAGGCGAGCAGTAACCTTGCCCGCTATGACGGCGTCAGATACGCGCTCCGGGTGGAACAGCCGGGATCGCTTCTGAATATGTATAAGGCCACGCGGCGGGAGGGCTTTGGCGCGGAAGTTCGGCGCAGGATCATTCTCGGAACCTACACCCTTTCCGCCGGGTACTATGACGCTTATTACCTCAAGGCGCAAAAGGTCAGGACCCTGATCCGGAAAGATTTTGAACAGGCGTTCCAGAAATGCGACCTGATGATCTCGCCGGTATTGCCCACGCCTCCCTACAAGCTCGGCAGCAAAATCAACGACCCTTTGGAAATGTATCTCTCCGACATCTTCACCGTGTCCTGCAACCTGGCCGGCCTGCCCGGAATGAGCGTCCCCTGCGGATTTTCAAAAGACGGTCTTCCCATCGGGATGCAGGTCCTGGCCCCTCCCTTTGAAGAGGAAAAAATCTTTAAGCTCGCATACGCGTATGAGCAGAACACCGACTGGCATAAGCAAAAGCCGGCGATCAGGTAGAATATAGGAGAAGGATTGATGGAATACGAGGCGGTGATCGGACTGGAGGTGCACGCGCAACTGCTGACGGACTCCAAGATTTTTTGCGGGTGCTCCACCAAATTCGGCGGAGAGCCGAACACGCAGACCTGCCCGGTTTGCCTGGGGATGCCGGGGGTGCTTCCGGTCTTGAACCGCAAGGTGGTGGAATACGCCCTGCGCACCGCGGTGGCGCTCAATTGCGCGATCGCGGAGAAGAGCGTGTTCGCCCGCAAGAATTATTTTTACCCGGACCTGCCCAAGGGCTACCAGATTTCAATGTTTGAGCGGCCGCTGGCGGAACACGGCTGGATTGAGCTGGAGTTGGCCGGCGGGAAGAAGCGGATCGGGATCACCCGGATCCATATGGAGGAAGACGCGGGGAAACTGGTGCATAGCGGCGAATTCGCCAGGGCGGATTACAGTTATGTGGATTTGAACCGGACCGGGGTTCCGCTGATGGAGATCGTGAGCGAGCCGGATTTGCGCGCGCCGGAGGAGGCTGCGGAATATATGAGGCAACTCCGGAGCATCCTGGTATATCTCGGGGTTTGCGACGGCAATATGCAGGAGGGATCGCTCCGGTGCGACGCGAATGTTTCGGTGATGCCCAAGGGGTCAACGAAATTCGGCACCCGGGCCGAGCTCAAGAATATGAACTCGTTCCGCAATGTCCAGCGCGCGTTGGAATATGAGATTGTGCGGCAGAAGAAGGTGATTGAATCAGGCGGCGAGGTAATCCAGGAGACCCGGCTCTGGGATGATGAAATGGGAAAGACCGGCGGGATGCGGGGCAAGGAAGATGCGCACGACTATCGGTATTTACCGGACCCGGACTTGATCCCGCTTAAGGTGGACGAAGATTGGATCGGACAAATCCGCCAAAGCCTGCCGGAACTGCCCGGCCGTAAAAAGGGCCGGTTCGTTCTCCAATATAATATTCCGGAATATGACGCCGGGGTCTTGACCCAGGACCAGGGGTTGGCGGAATATTTTGAGGCCGTGATCAAGGCCGGCGCCGCGTCCAAATGGGCGTCCAACTGGATGATGGGCGAACTGATGAGGGAACTGAACGAACAAAATAAATCCGCCGGGGATTGCCCGGTCAAGCCGGAGGAGCTCGCGGGTTTGTATCGGCTGATTGAAAAAGGAGCCATCAGTTCCAAAATCGCCAAGAATGTTTTTCTGGAAATGTTCAGGAACGGCAAAAGCGCGGAACAGGTGGTCAGGGAACAGGGGCTTACCCAGGTGAGCGATGATTCGGTCATCCGGAAAATGATTGAGGAAGCCATTGCCGAGAATCCCAAGCAACTCGCGGAATACCTGTCCGGCAAGGACAAGATGTCTGGATTTTTCGTGGGGCAGGTGATGAAGAAGAGCCAGGGCAAGGCCAATCCGCAGATGGTGAACCAAATCCTTGCCGAAGCGCTCAAGAAACTTAAGGAAGGAAAGTGAGCGGGAAAACCGTCGTCGGAATCGGCGTCGGGGTAATCATTGGCCTGGTCATTGCTTTACTTTTGCTCATCCCCAATTTCGTCAACCTGGAAACGGCGCGGAAACAGATTGAGGAGCAGGGGAAAAAGGCGCTCAAGCGGGAGTTCGCCCTCCAGGGACTCAAGCTGCAATTGTTCCCGTCAATCGGCGTGGAGCTGTCCGGGCTGAAGATCGCCAACCTGCCATCCTTCGGGCCGGAGCCGCTGCTGGAAGCGGAAAATATTGACGCGAAAATATCTTTGCTCTCCCTGCTCTCCAACCGGATCAAGATCAAAAAAATCGTCCTGATCCGGCCGAAAATTTTACTGATCCGGAACCCGGACGGCACGCTGAGCATTGCGGACTTGTATAAAAAATCCCGGGACCAGGGCACGCAGGAAAAGGCGGTCAAGGAGACCGGGTCATTGGAATTCCAGGGCCGTAAAATCGTCATTGATTCCATCCAGGTCAAGGACGGCATTTTCAGCTTTGCCGACCACAAGCCTCCCTACGGGGGCCAAGAGGTATCTCTCCAGATGGACGATTTTGATTTCCTGCTCAAGAATTTTTCCCTGACCGATAAAATGGATTTGGATTTGGCCTTCAAGTTCCGGTCCGAGTCCGGACAAAATTTTCATCTCCAGGGAAAAATCGGCCCGCTCGGGAAAAACCTGGAATGGCAAAAAGCCCCGGCTGATCTGAGCCTGGACATTTCTCAATTTGATCTCGGGCCGATCCTCCCATATTTCGCGGACAAGCTGCCGCTGGAAATTTTAAGCGGGAAGCTGAACAGCAAGCTGGAGCTTCGTCCTGAAAAGGGCGGGATCAGCGCCAAGGGAAAGGCGGGTTTGGACGAATTCTCCTTTAGGGACAAGCAAAAGACCTGGATGCCAAGCCCGAAGACCGGGGTGAATTTGAGCCTGGACGGACTGGTCAACCTGTCTGAAAAGAAATACTTGATCAATCCGTCAAAGATTTCCATCGGCAAAAGCGTGATTGATCTTTCCGGACAAATGGACCAGGCAAATTACCGGTTCAAGTTTAACAGCACCAACCTGGACCTGGCCGAACTGGCCGGGCTGGTATCTCCGCTGAAAAAAATTACCACGGACCGGAAGATCAAACTCAGCGGCCCGGCCATTCTCAACGGGACCGTGCAGAACGGCTCTCCCGCGGTGGTGCAGGCGGTTTTGGATTTTAAAAACGCAGGTCTTGACTATCCCGGAACCTTAACCAAGCCGGCGGGGGAAAAATTTGATCTGGAACTCAAGAGCAAACAGACGGAATCCGGATGGCTGATTGAAAATATGAAACTCGGACTCAAGGCCGGGGAGATTCTGGGAAAAGGAAATTTCAGCAAGGACTATATCATCAACCTCGGCCTGAACGGCAATAACCTTTCCATGGAAGATTTTTCCCGCCTGGCGCCCCCGCTTTCCAAATATAACTTCAAAGGGAAAATGGATTTGGCCGGGACCCTTTCCGGCAAACTCACCCAGGCGCAATTGCTCAAATTCCTGATCAATCAACTGACGATGAAAGGGCCGGATATGGACCTGGAGATCGCGGGTACGGTCAACAACTTGGTGGAGCCGAGGATCAAGTTTGATCTGAAAGGCCGAAAGCTGAATGTGGCGGGCCTGTTGAAATCCGGAAAAATATCGGCCGCGGCCGAGGAGACTCCGGCGCCTGCCCCGGGCAAGCAGGGCAAGAAAGGCGAAGCCCAGGCCCGGAAAAAAGAGCCGGGCTATCTGGAGAAAATTTATCTGGAGGGCCGGATCCGTTTGGACCAGCTCACCTATCAGGAATATCAGGCGCAGGATTTCAGTTCCGATTTATTAATGAAAAACGGAATCGCCTCTTTCCCCAACACCGATTTCAATATTTTCCAGGGCAAGGCCTCCGGCCCGGTCAGCGTTGATCTGTCGCGCCCGAAAATTCAGTACCAGGGAAACCTCGCCCTCGCCGGGGTGGAGCTTCCGGCCGCGCTGAAGAATTTCACCAAACTCGCGGACCAGATCACGGGCAGGCTGGACGGGAATTTGGAATTCTCCGGCAAGGGAACCAGTTGGGACGATCTTAAGACCAAGCTGATCGGCCAGGGCAAAATGTCCATTAGCAAAGGGAGCTTGAAATCCTTGAACCTGGTCGGGAACCTGCTGGGGGACTGGGCGAATTCCAAGCTTTTCCAGAGCCTGGTCAAGGGCAAGGCGGGCAAGACCGATTGGCAAGGCCTTGGGCGGACCGATTTCAATTTGGCCGACATCGCCTTCGCGATCAAGGACGGCGGGATAGATCTGAACAATTTGAGCCTGCTGATCCCGGACGGAAAACTGGGAGGCCGGGGCCGGGTGGGTTTTGATTCCAAGCTGCAGTTGGCCGGAGAGCTGCTGATGGATGACGCCTCAAGCAAG
>CAIYYW010000009.1 GCA_903930515.1 uncultured delta proteobacterium
ATCAAAAATTCCACCGCGTCCAGCAACAACTTGTTGACCCTTCTCGCCCCCTGGCTCCCGCCCACCACCAAGATATGGAACCGGGAATTTTTCTCCGACGGATCCGGCGCTTTTCCCAAATCTTCCGTCACCTTCCGGCGCAGGGGATTTCCGCTGGTGACGAATTTTCCCGCAGCCGCTTTCGGGAAATAGGGCTGGGCACTTTCAAAACTGAGGAACACCCGACGGGAGAAACGGGCCAAGACCCGGTTGGCCAGGCCGGGATAACTGTTTTGCTCCTGGATTCCGGTGGGGACCCGCATCAGGTATCCGGCGACCAGCATCGGGAACGAGACATATCCCCCCACGCCCAGGATGAACTGGGGATGGAACTCCCGGATCAGGGAGCAGGCCTGAAAAATTCCGGCCAAAACCCTGAACCCGCTCCTGATTTTCGCGGCCATTCCCTGCCTGGCGAATTTACCGCTCTTGATCAGCCGGAAGGGGATTTCCTGCTTGGGCCAAATACGCTCTTCCAGGCCCTGTTGCGTCCCGACCAGCAGGACCTGGTTGCCGGGGTCGCGTCTGAGGAATTCCTCGGCAACTGACATTGCCGGGAAGATGTGCCCGCCGGTGCCTCCGCCGGCAATGATCACCTTCATCCCCGGTACCTCTTGGCCGAAATATTGAGCAGGATTCCGGCGGCGGTCATATTGACCAGCAACGAGCTTCCGCCGTAACTTAAAAAGGGAAGCACCAACCCCTTGGTCGGGAGCAGGCCGGTGACCACCGCCATATTGATCACGGCCGGCATTATGATCATCATGGTCAGCCCGATCGCCAGGTTCCGGCTGTAGGCGTCCGGGGATTTGAGCGCCACCCAGATTCCGCGGGTGAGAAAAACGCCGAAGGTGATAATAATCAGCATCACTCCCAGCCAGCCGGTCTCCTCGGCAATCACCGAGAAGATAAAATCCGTGTGCGCGTCCGGGAGGTAGAACATTTTCTGATGGCTCATCCCCAGGCCTACCCCGAGCCATCCTCCGGAGCCGAAGGCGAGGAACGATTGAATCAACTGGAAAGATTCGTCCTTGGCGTATTCCCAGGGATGGAGGAAAGCGGTTAACCGCTCCAGGTTGTAACCGGTGATCAGAAGAAAAAGCGGAGCCAGGACGATCGCCGCGGCCGAAGGGATCAAGAGATACCTGAGCCTGATCCCGGCGGCGAACAGGATGATCAAACTTAGGGCTCCGATGGATAAGGCGCCTCCGAAGTCCGGCTCCAACAGGACCAGTCCGACCAAAACTCCGATCACGACCAGGTAAGGGGCGACTCCCTTGATAAAATCCTGAAGCTTGTCCCCGCGCTTGGACAGGGAATGCGCCAGGTAGATGACCAAAGCGAGCTTGGCCAGCTCGCTGGGCTGGACCGGGAACAGGCCTAACCTGAGCCAGCGGTGCGCTCCTCGGGATGCCGGGAAAAAGAACACAGCCACCAGGAGCAGGGCGGCGATAAAGACCATCATCCCGGATAAGAGCCGGAGTCGGTTGTGGTCGAAATGCATAAAGATGAACAGGAGCATTAGTCCAATGCTGAGAGAAATCATGGTTTTTTTCAGGAAGAAATAGGGGTCATCATATCGGTCCGCGGCGAAGATGGAGCTGGTGGAATAGACCATCACCAGTCCGAGGAAAGCCAGGATAAAGGTGGTGATCAAAATCCAGCGGTCGAAGTTCAGGTTTTTCTCGAACCAGTTCATTGGAAACTCCGGACCAGTTCCTGGAATTTGTCCCCGCGCTCCATGTAATCCTTGAACTCGTCAAAGCTGGCGCAGCCCGGGCTTAAAAGCACCACTTCCCCGGGCCGGGCCAAATCCCTGGCCAGCATTACGGCGTCTTCCATCTTTTCCGCCAGCACCCCCCGGATGGATTTCCCGGCCAGTTGTTCCTTGATTTCGCAACGGGACTCTCCGAAGCAGATCACGGTCTTGACTTTGGACTTGATTTGATCGGCAAGCCCGGAAAAATCTATCCCCTTATTCCTTCCGCCCAAAAGCAGAATCACCGGCCGGGAAAAACTTCGGATCGCCGCGGAAACCGCATGCGGGGTGGTGCCCTTGGAATCGTCAAAATATTTTACCCCGCGGGACTCGGTTATAAACTCAATCCGGTGTCCGGGGGTATGGAACCGGTCCAGACCGGCCTGGATCGCTTCGGGCGGTATTCCAAAGCATCCGGCGGCCGCTGCCGCGGCCAGAAGGTTTTCAAGATTATGTCTGCCCAAAGGCTTCCAATTCAATACTGAAAGCGTGAATTTGCGGGTATGGTTTTGATAAATTATTTCCTTCCCCAAAAGCCTCGCGCCTTCCCGGGCATCGATCTCTTCTCCAAACCAAAGCAGTTTGGATTTGATTTTTCCAGCCATTCCAGCCACCCGGGCATCTTCAGAATTCAAGACCGCGGCGTCATTTTGATTTTGGTTCATAAACAGCCTGAGCTTGGCCTGATAGTAATCCTGGAAGCCGCGATGGCGGTCAAAATGGTCGGGGGCCAGGTTGAGCATCACCGCAATGGCGGGATGGAAGGTCCGGGATTGGACGAGCTGGAAACTGCTCACTTCCAGGATCACCGCTTCGGTCTTTTTCCCGGTCAGGACCAAATCCGAGAGCGGGTTGCCGATATTCCCTCCCACCCAGACTTGATCCCGGTATTGGTTCCTGAAGATTTCTCCCAGCAGCGAAACCGTGGTGGTCTTGCCGTCGGTTCCGGACACGGCTAGGATCGGCGCGGAGATGAACCTGGCCGCGAGTTCCATTTCCCCGATCACTTCAATTCCTTTTTTCATCAACTCCTGATAGACCGGCTCTTGCTCGTTCACGCCCGGGCTTAACACCACCAGGTCGACTTTTTCAAAATCCTTTGGGCCGTATCCGCCGGCCTTGACCGTTACCCCGAGCTTTTCCAGGTCATCGGCCAAAGCCGCGACCAGTTCCCGGGGCTTTTGTTCCAGGAGCGTCACCCGGGCGCCGAAATAATTCAGGAGTCGGGCGGCGGAGATTCCGCTTTTGCCGATCCCGATTACCCGGGCGAATTTATTTTTCAGCTCCATCCTTGCCTTACCTCAGCTTCATCGTGCTCAGGGCGAAGAGCGCCAGGATGATCTGGATGATCCAGAACCGGACGATGATCTTGGGCTCTTTCCATCCCTTCTTCTCAAAATGGTGATGAATGGGCGCCATCAGGAACAGCCTTTCCCCGTGGCTCCATTTGAAATAACCGACCTGGAGGATCACGGATAAGGCCTCAACCACGAACAGGCCTCCCACAATCAACAGGGCGAATTCCTGCTTGGTGATGATCGCCACGGCGCCGATCCCGCTCCCGAGCGCAAGCGACCCGACATCTCCCATAAACACATCCGCGGGGAAGGAGTTGAACCATAGGAACCCCAACCCGGCCCCGACGATGGCGGCGGTGAAGATGCAGATTTCTCCGGACCCGGGCACATAGGCGAGCATCAGGTATTTGGTGTAGTCGGCGCGGCCGGAAATGTAGGCGAAGACGGTGTAGGTCATGGCCACGATCACCACCGGGCCGATGGCCAG
>CAIYYW010000010.1 GCA_903930515.1 uncultured delta proteobacterium
AGGATTTTCAGTTGTTTGACCTGGTCGGGGTACAGGTCCCCCTCCAATTGCGCGGAAGCCCCGATGCAGAATTTGCCTCCGCTGCCTAGAATGATCGCGGTCATCCTGACCAGGTCGTTGGGGTCGTCCCGCAGGGACGGGTCCTGCCACCATTTGCCCGCCGGCGAGATCAGCTCCACGCTATGGGCCATCACCCGCCGGCCCAGAGTGGCCCATTTCCAGGCGCCGGTAAAAATTGGCAGACGCATGGCCCCGGTCTTCACCAGCTTGATGTAATTGCCGGTGAGGTCGTGGGCCTCGCCGCTGGTGTAGTCCAGTTTTTTATAGGCGCTGGGAAAGTAGTTAGAGAGGTTGAAGGTGATCACCGTGTTCCGGTAGTTGGCGCGGAAGAAATCTATTGTCAGTTTTGTTGCATGGTCGGGCCAATACCAATCAAACCACATCCCGTCCGGATGATACTGCTCCATTATTTCCCGGTACTGCCCCTGCAGGTATTCTTCATATATCGGCTGCGGGTCCATGCTCAGGTCGGAAAAGGTGGAATGGGGGTTGGGCTGGATCGAGTTGAACTTGGGATTATGATCAAATACGGTGGAGTAGTAATACATAAAAGGAATCCCGGCTTTACGGCTGAACTCGGCAAATTGACCGCAATAGTCCGGGTCGGTTCTCCAATCGGTAAGCTTGGTGTTGAAGTAGCAAATCCCATCATGCCACTTGGACTCGAAAATGTGATAATCCGCGCCGGCGTTTTGACTCAACTTGACCCAGTCCTCTATTTTACAGAACGGACCGTTGAATTTGATTTTTCCATGCTCATCCATCATGGATGGATTGAATTTATCGTAATCCCGATCCCAGTCCATCCCCGGGCGATATTCAATTTGATACATTATTCCCAGCCCCGGTTTCTTCCACCATGGATCGCTTGGGATGAATGCGTGCCGGGCGGGGAAAACCAGCCGCCGTAAAATATTGGCGAAAGCAAACGATACTTCCGGCACCATCCACCTGATAACTCTTCTGCCATTCCGGTTTTTTGACATAGTTCCCGCTTCTCCCGATCCTTTTTTCAGATCAACGACATCTCCTGATCGCTTTCGATCTATTTCGCATACGATACAGCTTATAGATCAGTATAAGCCTATTTTTCCGGATACTCCTTGCCGGTGATCGTTTTCCACAGTTGTCTCCCGTTGCGTCGAGCCACCTTATTGGCGATGACTTCGTCGGGAAAACAATTGGGGTCCATCTTCAACGCCGTGTCAAGGAGTTTTAGAGCGGCTTCCTTGTCTTCAAAATAACGGTACATGAACCTGGCCTTGTAATTGTAGTTGTCGATAATGCGCGGTTCCTTCTCGATGGCCGTGTCTATTTGAACCATAGCCTCGTCAACATATTTCCGGCCGACCATTTCGACCACTTTTTTGGGCACCCGCGAGAGGATTTCGGCCCAGAGCCGGCCCGGGGCGCCGTAATCATAATCGGGGTCATGGTCAAGCACGTACTGGGTATGTTTATAAATACTGGGAAAGGCTGCGGCTTGGGCAAATATGGAACTGAACTCCAGGCCCGCGGCCTTGTTGACCGCGTACCAGTAATGACCGGCCGGAGTCTCCTTGATCTTCATGGATTTTTGCGAGGCTTCCATGCCACTAGCATAGAGCCTCACCAGTTTTTCCTGCTGCTCCGGGGTCTGTTTGGGGAGGTTGTCCCCATACTGCCAATAGTAACGGGAAAAGTCCGACAGGATGGCTGGGGTATTGGGATCGAGTTTGTCCGCTTGCTCCATCAAAGAAACACATTGTTTGAAAATCTCCGCATTGGAATCGGTTTTTTCCAACGCCCATGCCTTGTCAACCAGCTTCTGGGCCTCGGGGTTTTTTGAGGTTGACTTAATCAGCCCGCCCGCCAATGCCGGCAAGGAGACAGCAAGCAAGAAAACCGCGATTGCAATTGTTAAAGCCACTTTTCTTTTCATAGCTTGCCTTCCTATCGGATTTTCAAAATTCATCGCTACCGACTATCTGGTGTCCCATCACTTCAAGAATCTGGACAGTTCCCTCGACCCCGAGTTGAAAGAGCGGCTGAAAAACCTGATCCTCGCCATCCACCAGAACCGATGAGCGGCAGGATTATCACATGAACTCGCGGAACGGGTCGCCGGTTTGCCGCCGGAATTGCCGGACCCGCTCGCGAAATTTATCCACCAGGCCTTGAGATGATTTCTCGCCGGCAAGATTGGCCTTTTCATAAGGGTCGGTTTCTAGGTCGAACAGGAATTCAAACCCATCCAGATATTGCCAGTATTTCCATTTCCCGCTCCGCAGCCCGCGCCAGGGTTTGGTGGTGTTGAGTTCACCCTGGCCTTCGCAAAAGATCGTCTCGCGCGGCGCCACATTCTTTCCGGCCAGGACCGAAGTCAGGTCCATTCCCGAGAGCGGCTCCGGCCATTCGATCCCGGCCAGGCCGCAAAGAGTGGGGGACCAGGTCGAGGTGCGAAACCAGACGGTCATCCGCGGCCGGGGCCAGACCGGGACGGCTGAACACCAACGGCACATGAATATTTTCCTCATACATGGCCATGCCCTTGTTGACCAGGCCGTGCGAGCCGGCCATCTCGCCATGGTCCGAGGTATAGATGACCACGGTGTTCGCCATCTGGCCGGTGCGGTCAAGGGCCTCGAGCAAGGCGCCGATCTGCCGGTCCATCAGTTCGGTGAAATAACAATAGTGGCGCAAATAGGCGATCCAGGCTTTTTCCGTTTTGGGAATCTGCGCGCTGGTCGCGGGGGTTTTTAGGACTGCGGCAAACGGCGGATAAATTTTCCCGGCATCGTCGCTGAAGTTGGGCGGAAGCGAGACCGGGTATTCCGGGATCTGGCCATAGAGGCTGTAGAGGGCCGGGTAGCAGATGTCATGCGGGTTGAGCACCGAGCAGGCGCAGAGCCAGGGCCGGGGAGAATTTTTCCGGCCCTCAATCCAGTCGGCGGCATGGGCGATGGTGCTCCGGTCGCGGCCCAGGCCGAAGAGCTGGCTGGAAATCCGCATCCGCTCGAAACCGTATTTCCTGCTCTCTCCGGAATTACCGATGCCCGCGCACAGATGCCATTTGCCGAACCAGGCGGTGGCATAGTCGGCCTGCGAAAACACCCGGCCGATGGTCGGCAGCTCCGGCGGGAGCGACGGGTTGTGGTTATAGAAGTCGGTGTTGGTGAAAATGCCGGCCTGGTGCGGGTATTTGCCGGTGATCAGGGTGGCGCGGCTGGGCGAGCAGAGCGGGTAGCTGCAATAGGCGTTCTGGAATTCGATCCCGCTCCGGCGCAGCCGGTCCAGCGTGGGCCGCTTGAGCGGCGGAGTGTGCGTCGGATACCGGTCCTGGTCGGCGAGAATGATCAGCAGGTTGGGCCGGCCGGACGCGGCCGAACCTCTCCCGCCCAGACCCGCCAGCGAGAACCCCAGCCCGAGCGAGACCCCAGTTTTCAGGAAATCTCTCCGGCTGTTTTTCATTAGGGAATTGTATAGTCGCGGGGAATCTTTGTCAAAGCGGCCGGATAAGGGCCATGGGCACTTCGACAACCGTTTCACCTGCTCCGATCTTGCCCGGGAGAAGGTTTTCGGCAAAGCCCACCTAGTTCCCGATGATCGGGTAGGTTCCCCGGTCTGTCTCGAAAACATCCGGTCAACCTCCGGCTATGCAGTCAAACTTTTTCGGAGTCACTTCTTTGATCTTCATTTTTCTTCCTCCTTTTTGGAGATTATTGCGATGATTTCTCCCCTGGCCTCATCAGAGAGGTCAGGCCAAGCCTTTATGATAAGCTCCAGCTCGTGCGGAAGCCGAAGAAAATTTTGGCGCACGCGAATAGCACATTTGGAGCGCAAAGAAGTGTTCGGAAAGTGTAATGGAATTGTCATCAGGGCCGATACCTGAACCCTGCTCATGGCTTTATCCTGAAAGTATTTGCGCGGTTTCCATGGCAGAATTGACGAGGTTTTGTTTAGCTTGGAATTTCTTATTAAAGAAGCTCCATTCCCCCATCCTCGCCTTTGTGCCCTGGGTTGGATAATCGGGGCGCCCGTTAGCAGCAATTCCTATTGGAGTTGACTCTCGGGCCGATCAGCAGAAAATAAACATCTAGGAAAAAAGAAACACGGGCAAGAGAGATCAAGATGAGAGAAAAAATTAAGGGACTGATCGCGGCGCCATACACCCCAATGAACGGCGACGGCTCCGTCAACCTCTCCGGCATCGGGCCTTATGCCCGGATGCTGGCGAAGAACGCTGTTGCCGGCGCTTTTGTCTGCGGGACCGCCGGCGAGAGTATGCTGCTTTCAATGGAGGAGCGGATGGCGGTACTGGAGGGGTGGGAGAAGGAGAGGCCGCCGGGATTCAAGGTGATCGCGCATGTGGGCCACTTAAGCCTGCAGGAGGCCTGTCGGCTCGCGGCCCATGCAGAAAAAGTTGGGGTATGGGGCTTCGGCGCCATGCCGCCGGCTTTGTTTCGGGCCTCGCGGCTGGACGAACTGGTCGAGTTCCTCGCGCAACTGGCCGCAGCCGCGCCCAGCCTGCCGTTCTACTACTACCACATCCCCATTTTCACCGGGGTCGACTTGGACATCTCCGAGTTGCTTTCCCGGCTCGGCCGCCGCGCGCCCAACCTGGCCGGGGTTAAGTTCACCTCAATGGACATGATGCAGTTTCGTCTCTGCTTGGAATTGGAGAACGGGCGCTTTGATATGGTCTCGGGCTACGACGAGATGATGCTCCCGGCGTTGGTGCTGGGAGCCACGGGAATGGTGGGCAGCACCTTCAACTACGCCGCGCCGCTCTACCGCCACCTCATCGAGGCCTTCACTGCGGGCGAGCTTAAGCTCGCGCAGGAACAGCAGCTAAAATGTTACCATCTGGTCCGCTGCATCCGCTCCCAACCCGCGGATTTCCACGGCACCGCCAAGGCAATCATGAAACTGATCGGCGTCGACTGCGGCACAACGCGGCTGCCGATCCGGCCCTTCCCCGCTGATAAGGTAACGGAGCTGGAACGAGACCTCCGCGCCATCGGCTTTTTCGATTGGTGCTGCCGGGTCTGACCGCGCAGTGATAAAAGAATTCAGCCTTTCCTATTGATGAGGGACCCTTTTGCGCCAGGGGTTGCACTTCGACAAAGGCTTGATCATCGTCATTCCCGCGACCAAACGGAGTAGGATCCGTGAATCGGGATCATCGCAAAAATCTATTATTTAATTGCGGGTGACCCCAGAAAAGACCGGAACTCCCAACCGCTACTGTCTGAGCGACAGCCTGCCCATCAGCAACCAAGACTGCCGGTGACGACCACGGTCCTCTCCGCCGGCCAGATAGATGCGGTCGCCCACCCGGGCCAGACCATAATCGATGATCCCGGCGGGAAGCGGATCGGACCGCCAATACTTCTGCGTCTGAGAGTCAAAGACCAGCGTTTCGGAGAGAAACCCGTTCGGGTCGACCTTGGTCCCCGGCATCATGCCGGCGAGCTTTTCCGCGGCGATAAATCCGCCCGGCATGATCAGGTAGCGGTCCCGGTAAGCAACCGCCCAGGCCCACTGTGTCGGCCAGGGCAGGTCTGCGATCCGCTCCCAGCGGTCGGCGCGAGGTTCATAACGGTAGGCCTCGGCTACGCCCCCGCCGAATGCGTAGATTTTTCTGCGAGCGGCGGCAGTAGCCACTCCGACGCGCAACGGCCCGGGCAAAGGCGCGCAGGCTGTCCAGACAGGCTGCCGGGAGGCGAGGTCGATCTTCCACATGTGGTTATTAGGCGCCGGGGGCGTGCCCGCGTCGCCGGCCACCAGAAAGACGGTGGAGCCGATCAGCGCGACCTGCATATTAGCTAGCTTTTCGGGCAGGGGGACAAAGGTCTCCCACCGATAGCTCCCGCCGAAGCTTGAGAGCTTCCAGGTTTCGGCATTATTGGTCTTGTCTGCGGACTGCCCGCCGAAGATATAAATCGTATCGTGAAAAGTTGCCAAACAGGGATAAGCGGTCTTGATGGGGATGGGCGGAATCACGGTCCAGCTTTTTTCCTCCCGGCCCAGGCGATAAGCCTCCGCCGACCAAACCTTGTCCTTCTCCTCGATCCAATAGGTGCCTCCGGCAACAATCAGCCCGCGGCCCAGCCAGCCAAAGGCCGGCCCGCCCACGGCCTGCGGCAGGTCGCTGATGCGTTTCCATTCAATTTTTATCGGGCAAGGCCCATCTTTCGCGCGCGCGGTCGCGCCCGCAATGATGCATGCGCATAAGATGGCGATCAAGGTTCCAGATTTCATAAAACCCCGCCCATCAAATCTTCCAACTGCCCAATGCTTTTGACGCCCGCCACCACGGAGGTCACCCCGGGCTGCAAGAGCAGCCAACGGATTGCATACTGGGCGGGTTTAAGTCCCGAGCGCTTGCTCTCATCAACAAATGTCTTCAGCTTTTCATGCACGCCTTCATCCATTTTCAGCCACTTGGGATGTTCCACCCCCCGGCTGCCAGGAGGGGGAGGCTGATCGGCCTGATATTTCCCGGTAAGGAGTCCGCCCTGCAACGGCTGGTAGGGTGTGATTGCTATATTATTTGCGCGGCAAACCTGCAGGTATCCCTTTTCGCTTCCGCGCTCCAGCCAGTTGTAGAGGGGCTGGGCAACAACCGGAGCCGGAAGGTTGCCGGTTTTGCAGACATTGAGCAATTGTTCGACCTGCGCCGCCTCAAAGTTTGAAAAACCCCAGTGCCTTATTTTGCCTTCTTTGACCAAGTCGGCCATTGTTCCGACCGATTCTTCAAGCGGCGTTTCCGGGTCGGCCTTGTGCAGTTCATAGAAGTCAAAATAATCTGTGCGGAGTCTTGCCAGGCTGGCGTTCACCTGGTGGAGGATGTGTTTTCTGCCTAGTCCGGTCCCTTCATATCCGGCGCCTCCGATTTGGTTGCCCACTTTGCTGGTGACCACCGCTTTGTCCCGCCTGCCCTGCAAAGCGGTTCCCAGAATGCTTTCCCCCACGCCGCCGGGAGAGCCGAGGAAACGCTTGTATCCTTCGTAGATGTCGGCAGTGTCAATAAAGTTGATTCCGTTATCCATCGCCCAATGCACGATCTTGACGGCTTCTGATTCGGCCACCGGGGTGCCGAAGGTCATGGTCCCCAGACAGATGGGCGAGACCTCGATCCCGGTTCCGGGTATTTTATTGCGTTTCATAGCTTCCCCTTTCTCCAGTCTTCCACGAATTTCCAGGCGGTGAGGCTCTTGTCTGCCGGCTCGCCGGACAAAACCAGGCTGGCGAGATAGCTGACCACCAGGCTGGTGAGCACCGAGCAGGGCATGTAAAAAGCCCAGTGCAGCTTTTGCCCGCCGAAGTCGAGATTCATGATCACCAGCGTGGTGGCTATGCCGGCGATCGCGCCGACCAGCCAGCTCTTGAAATTAACCCGCTGCGTGAGTACGCCCAGCACGAACAGGGCCAGAATCGGTCCGTTGAACAGGCCCAGCACCATAGTCGCGGCCTTCAGGATGTGCTCGATGCCGGCGACATAAAAAGCGATCGCGGTTCCGACCACGCCGATCACCACCGTGAACATGCGGCCGAGCCGGACGCTGCCATGCTCGGTCATCGGCTCTTTATGGAGCGGCCGGACAAAATCGTTGACCAGCACGGTGGACATGGAATTGATCCCCGAGTCCACGCTGGAAATGGCCGCAGCGAAAATGCCGGAGATGGCCAGCCCGGAAATGCCATTGGGCAGCACGGTCATGATGTAGTAGGGCAGGAGTTTGTCGCTCGTGATCGCCCCGGCCGGGAACTGCCGGTAATAGGCGAACAGCCCGAGGCCGATAAACCCGAGCAGCGAGAACATCATTACATCCACGCTGGAATTGAACGCCACCGCCCGGGCCATGCCCCCGAACGACTTGGCCGACAACAGCCGCTGCACACCGACCTGGTCGCACCCGTAGTCCTGCATGAAATTGAAAAAGTACGACAGCGCGAACGCCGGCACGCACGCCGCAAACCAGCTGAACTGCCAGCTGAACAGGTGATGGTTTTCCGCGGCCACCCGCAAAATCCCCGCCGCGCCCCCGTCCACCTTCATGACCAGGCTGACCCCGACGATGACGGCGCCGCCCACCAGAATGATAAACTGGACCGCGTCAGTCAGCACCACGGCCTGGAGACCGCCGGCCGAGGTGTAGAGCGTGGCTACCAGGCCCATGATCAGGATGGTCCTGACCAGGTCCATGCCGGTCACGACCGAAAGCGCCAGGGCCGGCGCATAGATCACCGCGCCCAGCCAGCCCATCCGCGCGAGCAGGAACAGTCCGGAAACGCCGTAGCGCGCCGAGCGGCCGTAGCGTTTGAAGATGTATTCATAGGAGGTGGTCACTCCCAGCCGCCGGTACAAGGGTAGAAACATGATGATTATGAAGGGCGCCACCACCGGGCTCAGGTAATAGCCGGCCAGGAGCGAAATGTTCTCCTTCACCACCGTGCCCGGCATGCCCATGTACGA
>CAIYYW010000011.1 GCA_903930515.1 uncultured delta proteobacterium
AAAAAATACAGGCCATAGGCCAAAGCCCCCAGGGCGAAGGTTTCCTTCTGGGCGTTCTGCCAGTAATTGTTATAGATGATGGTGGAAAAAACTCCGTAAATCGCCGCGGCCCATATTCCGCTCCGGCGGTCCAGCAGGCGGGCCGAGGCTAGATAAACGCCGACGATGGTGAAGAGGCGGAAGATGAGATCGAACCGGTTCACCGCTTCCGGCTTTAAGCCGAACAGCTTGAGTGCGAGCGCGTAGCTATAAAAGATTCCCGGGAAATTAAAATGGTATAGGTCCCGGTAAACCGCCTCCCCGTTCAAAATCCGCCAGCCGAAATATGCGGCCACCCCTTGGTCTCTGCCCAGCGGGATATGAATTGAGAGCAGGCTCAGGAGGGAAACCAGGATCAGGATGGAGAGGAGCAGGAATAGCACCCAAACCCGGTTCAGATTCCATCCATTCTCCGGCATCATCCCTCGGCCCGGATCAGCCAATTGGTGGCTTCTTCCGGCGAGACCGGGTTGATGTAAAAACCGCTCCCGTATTCAAATCCAGCCACCTGGGTCAGCCGGGGCATAATTTCCAGGTGCCAATGATAATAGTCGCATTTTTCCTCCCCGAACGGCACCGTGTGCAGGACCAGATTGAAATGCGGATACTGGAGAACCTGGTCCAGCTTGAGCATCGCGGATTTCACCGCCTGGGCCAGCAGGCCGAACAATTGGTCGGGACTCTGATCAAAAGAGGGCCGATGATTCTTCGGCATCACCCAGAGTTCAAAGGGAAAAATCGGCGCCCAGGGGGAGATGGCGATGAACTCCTCGTTTTCAAACACCAATCGTTCCTTGTCCGAAAGCTCCTGATGAACGATGTCGCAGAAAATACAGCGCTCCTTGTATTTGTAATATTCCTTGGCGCCCCGCATCTCTTCAATGATCTGCTTGGGAAGGATCGGAAGCGCGATCAGTTGGGAATGACGATGGTCCATCATTGCGCCCGCGGTTTGTCCGTGGTTTTTGAAGATCAGGACATATTTCATCCGCTGATCTTTCTTCAGGTCCATAATCCGCTCGCGGTAAGCCAGATATATTTCGGTCAGGTTCTGGAGGCTGAGCTGGGAATAATATTGTTTATGGCTCGGGTTTTCAATAATGATCTCGTGCGCGCCCAAGCCGGAAATCTTGTCGTAATACCCGACCCCTTCCCGCTCCAGTTCCGTCTCCACCCGAAGGATCGGCTCGCGGTTCGGGATCACCCGGACCCGCCAGTCCGGCCCGTCTTTTTTGCTGCCCGGTTCCCGGAAGGCGAAAATCTCCGGAGGGGTGAGCGATTCATTGCCCATACAGAACGGACACCGCTCCCCGGTCTCGGGGTAAGGCTCGGTATGGAAACCCACAAACCGCTTCCGCCGCTCGCCCGCGATAATCACCCATTTCCCGTCCACCGGGTCTCGTCTGAATTCAGCCATTTTTCCTCTCGAATTATAGCGGTATTTCCGGGATTATTAAAATTAGAGACCAACCCGGATAGATTGATCAAGTCTGGAATTCGCCTAAAACCTTGGCCGCGATTTTTCTTACCGCCGTATCGGGATGATCCAGGAGTCCAATAATGTCGTTGATGGAGTCCAGGGCGTTGAGTTTTCCCAGCGATTCCATCGCCGTCATCACCAGGTATTTATTCTCGCGCTTGAGCAGCGGGATCAAATGCCGGGCCAGGTCGCGGCGTCTGAATTTGCCCAGCACCTCGGCCGCCATGGTCTGGATGGTCACGCTGGGATCGCTTAGTTTGTGGACCAGCACCGGGAGGGCCTTTTCATTCTTGATCTCGCCCAGCATCCGGATCGAGGCCGCCCGGATTTCTTCCTCGTTATGGTCCAGGGCGTGAATCAGGGAGGGCAGGCATTCGTCGGTTCCGAGTTTGCCCAGGGCGTAAATCGCCCGGAGCTGGGTTTCCTTGTCTCCCTTGCGGTAACGCTCCAGGATGGCGGGGAGGTGGTTCATCCCATCCAGCCGCTCGAGCGAGCCGGCGGCCATCTGTCTCACCTCGTCCTCCGGGTCCTTGAGCAGACGGATCAAATGCTCTCGCCTGGAATCCTGGTCCGAATTCTTGTTTTGCGGGTTCATTTCCAATCGCTTGGGTCGAAATCAGATTGCCGGCTCATTCCGCCTTGACCTTTTTCAGGGCCTCCAGCAGTTCTTTGGCGTTTTGAAAACGGTAGGCCGGATCTTTTTGCATGCACTTCAGAATCAGGTTGCTGAGTTCTCCGTCAAGAGAGTCGTTCAGGGTTTTGGCCTCCGGCGGTGGCGTGTGGATATGGTGATAGACCGCGTCGCCGGTCTTGAAGGGAAGCTGGCCGATGACCATCTCGAACATCGTGACCCCCAGGCTGTAAATATCGGTTCGGTGATCAATCTCCTTGCCCATTGCCTGCTCCGGGCTCATATAATACGGGGTGCCGCTGGCGATGGTCTGGTATCCTTTCACTTCTTCCAGGACTTTGGCCAGCCCGAAATCCATCAGCTTGGTCTGCCGGTCCTTGGTCCACATCACATTGCTGCTCTTGATGTCCCGGTGAACCACTTTGCGCTCGTGAGCGTATTCCAGCGCCTTGCACACCTGGCCCGCGATCAGTAAAACCGCCTTGGTCGGAAGCTTGCCCTCGCGGGTCAGAATCTGCTTGACCGTTTCCCCCTCCACATATTCCATCGCAATATAATAATTGCCCGCTTCCTCGCCCGCGTCATAGACCGTGACAATGTTCGGGTGATTGAGCCGGGCCGCGCTCTTGGCTTCGCGGAAAAAATTCCTCAGCGCCGTGGGATGCTCCTTGAGGTTGGCTGGAAGCACCTTATACGCCACCACCCGGTCCAGGATGGTGTCACGCGCCTGGTAAACAATCCCCATTCCTCCCCGGCCGATCTCCTCAATGATCTCATAGCGCACCGGCTTATCCATCCCGAGCGGCTCGCCTTCCCGGAGGCTTTGGGTGTCTTCCATACTGGGCGTGGAGCTCCGGCTGTCAATAATCGTCCGTTGCTGCTTCAGCCGGTCCAGGCGGTTCCGGGCGTCCTGGTAATCAAGGTTGACCAGGAGGATTTTTTCATAAACCCCCATCGCGTCTTCAAAATCCCCCAGCCGCTCGTTGAGGAGCGCGAGTTGGTAAAAGTCCTCCAGGTTGGACCGGCTCAACTCCTGGTTGTCAGTAGCCAACCGGAGCGATTCCCGGGCCAGGTTGAGCATGCCCTTTTCCTGGAAAATCTTGGACAACAGCGAGCAGGCCTTTTGATAGTCCTCTTTGCTCTTGTCCACCTGTTGAAGCGCGGAGATGGCGCGGTCCAGAAGGCCCCGCTGGTAATAGCTGGAGCCGGCCCGAAAAAACTCCCCGGCCTTCTCAAACATCTCGCTGGCCCGGGTCAGCTCGGAAGCCCGCTCGTAACACCGGCCGGCCTGGCTGAATTCCCCGGCCTTCTCGAAATCCTCTCCGGCCTCCTGCCAGTTCTCCAGCTGCTCCCAGATCTCGCCGGCCGTCCGGAATTTTCCAGCCTTTTCCAAAGAACGCGCCGATTTTTTGGGGTCTCCCAACTCCTGGTAGATCGCGGAAGCCTGTTCCCAGTTCTCCGCCTTTTCCAGTTCCCCGATCGCTTCCTGCTTCTTCCCTTGCTCCAGGTAATACTTCGCGCGCAACTCCGCGGCCTTGCCCGGCTCGCCCATCTTCTCCAGACACTCCGCGGCTTTTAAAATCTTGCCCGCGTTCTGGAACCGCTCCGCGGCTTCCTTGAGCCGTCCCAGGTCGAGAAGGGTCTGGCCGGATTCTTCGAACAGCTTGGCCCGGTCCCAAAGCGCGATCGCCTGTTCCACATTTTGGGCCTTGCTGAAATCGCGAGCGGCTTCCCGCGCCAGGGCCTGGTAAAAGCTCATCTCCTGAGGGACGATCTCTCCGCCCACCCTGGCCTCCATCTGCTCCAGCGCCTTCACCAGGGCGTCCCCCGCACTCTTGAACTCGCTCACTTCCTGGTAAAGCTGGGCCGCCTTGCGGAATAAGCCGGCCCGGAAATAAATCTCCGCGGCCCGCTTCTTGTTCCCGGCCTGTTCAAACAGTTCCGCGGATTTTTTCAGGTCTCCCTGCAAATAATGGATCTGGCCGGCGGAAGCGAAATCATTGCTTTGCTCGAACAGCGCCGCGGCCCGGGTAAGATCGTCCAGCTCGGAAAAAAATTTTCGCCGCTTCCTTGATCTTGCCTTGCTTTAAAAAACTCCTGGCCGCGCCCAGCGGATGCTTCCCCTTGAGATAGTACTCGGAAGCCTCCGGGAACCGCTCCAGGTAAAAGGCGATCTCAGCCGCCACCCGGAATTCCCCCAGCTCCAAAAGCTCCTGGAGCTGCCGCTGGATTTTTTTGTCCCCCCAGTCCTTGATCTTTTCCCGCCAGTCCAGTTCGGTGGGAGCGGCCTTTCCCCCCGCGGCCTTGACCCCGAAATAAACCGCGGTCAAGCCGATCGCGAGTAATCCCAGGTAGGGCAGATACGGTTGGATCTCCTCCCAATTCATCATCCTTCAGACCACCCCTTGCTCGCTCGCGGCCCTGGTCTTGTAAAACCGCTCGTATTCGCTGTAAACGCAGCCGCAATATTTCTGCCGGTATATGCCCAAGGCCAGGGATTGTTCAATCCCCTTCTTCCATCCCTCCCGGAAATCACGGTACAGGAATGGGACCTGGTGCTCTTTTGCCACGGCCTCCGCGATCTCGCGGGCCAGATCGTGTTTCTGAAATTTGGAATAAAAAATTGTGGAAGTGAAATAGTCGAACTTGCCCTTCCGGGCGTAACGGGCGGTTTCGGAAAAGCGCAGGTAATAGCAAAGCTCGCAGCGTTTCTCCTCGCGGAAGCTCACCAGCCGAAACCAATCCTTGGCCCGATACTCTTCTTCCCAGATCATCCGCAGGGTCAGGCCGATCGCCGTTTCCTGCAAGGCATCTTTGCGCTTTAAATATTCCTGATAAGGGTGAATGTTGGGGTTGCAGAAAAAACCGGTCGGCGCAAGCTTTTCCGCCCGGAGCGATTCCACCGGGTGGAGCGCGCAGGGAGCGCAACAGATATGGATCAGGACCTTGTCCGTCATTTTTTTCTTTACCCCTTCTGCGCCACAAAAGCGATTACCGCGACTGCGGCCCAGACTATGCAGTTAAAAATGGAAACCATCCGGGCGCCCTGGGCCGAAGGGGTTTCTTTCCGGTCCCCGGTGAAGCCCAGGATGATGGCCAGGACGCTTAATCCCAAACCCGCGGCCAGGCTGCCCAAAAAGATTGATTCGAAATTGTTGAATTTGGCGAAATACAGGGCGGAATCCATAATCCAGATCAAAGGTCCGGCCAAAAGCGCGCAGAAGAAGAGCAGGGGAGCGGGGTCAAATTTTTTCCCGAAGACCACGGTCCGGTCTTTTCCCGAAGCGCAGACCGGGCACTTGCCGCTTTTGTCCAGATGCTGACCGCACTCCGGGCAAAGCGCCTTGTGCTCCTTTTTCTTGATCTTGGCGTTCTTAACATTGGCGCCGGTCAGCACCGCCTGGTTCAATTCCACTTCTTCCAGCACCGCATTCTGGAGGTTGGCCTGACTAAGGTCGGCTTGGTTGAGGTGGGCGTTCCGGAGCGAGGCGTTGGCCAGGTTCGCGGACTGAAGCTTGGCCTGGTTCAGAACCGCGAAATCAAGGTTGGCCCGTTCCAAAATCGCCTTGGTCAAATCCGCCTGGGCCAGGTTGGCCCCGACCAGGTTGGCCCGGCTCAAATCCGTCTGCGCCAGCTTGGCTCCGTTCAGGCGAGTGTATGAGAGGTCCGCGTCTTTCAGGACCGCTCCGCTCAGATTGACCTCTTCCAGGTGGGCGCCCTTGAAGTTGATCCGGGAGAGGTTCTGCTTGGAAAGGTCTCCGCGCGGGAAATCAATCTCTTCAAAATCCGGGGCCGAGATCGCGGCGTTCTTGAAAACCGCCCCCCGGAGTTTGGCCTGGTAAAAATTCACCCCGATCAGGCTGGCATCCTCGAATTTGGCCTCGTTCAATTGCGCCCTGGCAAAGTCAATTCCGAACAGGGTTCCGCCCTTGAAGTCGGCGCCGGAGAGGTTCGCGGCCTGGGCCTGGCAGCGCCTCCATTTGCTTTCCTTGGCCCGGAAATCAATCATATTGGCCTGGCTGAAATCGCAATCCATCAGGGTGGCTGATTGGAACTGCGCGGTCCGGATTTTGGCGGAAACCAGCCTGCAATTTTCCAGCCGGGCCTTGCTGAAATCAGCGCCCTCCAGGTTGGCCTCGGAAAAGTCAACCTCCTCAAGCTCCGCCTCCTTGAATGAGGCCTGGTCCAGGCGCGCCTTGATCAGATTCAGGCCCTGGATTTTCAGGCCGGAAAAGTCCACCTCGCCCAGGTCGGCTGATTCCAAATCCATCCCGGCCAGTTGTTTTATTTTCAGGACCGTGGTCCTCAGGTTGGCGCCCTTGAGCAGGCATTTTTCAAAACCGGTTTTGCTCAGGTCCAGCCGGGAGAGCTTCGCGCCCGGGAGTTGGCATTCAATGAATTCCGTGCCCTCCAGGTCCGATGCCTGGAAATCCGCGTCCCGCAATTCAGTCTTGATCAAGACCGAGTCAACCACCCGGCTGGCCTTGAAATTGCTCCCGGTTAGGTTACATTCTTCAAAACGCGCCCCGCTGAGCACGCTCTCGCTGAAATCGGCCTTGGTAAAATTGCACTGGTAAAAATTCAGCCCCTTCCATTCCACCGAGGCCGCGGTCAGGCCGGAGAAATCCTTGCCCTCGATCCGCTCTCCGCTCTGGGCCAGATCCTCAATCTCTTTTATCCTGACATCCATCAGAATAATTGCTCCTGTCCCAATGGAATTTTCACCCCCAGGTGCTCAAAACTCTTTTTCGTCACCCTTCTCCCGCGGGGCGTCCGAACCACAAATCCGATCTTAAGCAAAAACGGCTCCACCACATCCGCCAGCGTATCCACTTCCTCGTTCAGGGTCGCCGCGATCGCCTCGATCCCCACCGGGCCCCCGTCATAATATTCAATTATGGTCCTTAAGAATTTGCGGTCCACTCCATCCAGGCCGCACTCGTCAATCCCTTCCATCTTCAGGGCCGTCATCGCGTTCTCCTTCTGAATTTTACCACTACTATATATTTGCGCATAATCGCGCACCCGGCGCAACAAGCGGTTCGCGGTTCTCGGCGTTCCGCGCGACCGGATCGCCAACTCATAAACCGCGTCCTCTGAAATCTCCAGCGTCATCATCTTGCCGGACCGCCTGATGATCTCGGACAAATCCTCGGCCGGGTAAAAGTCAAAATGATGAAGAATCCCGAACCGCTCGCGAAAGGCCGTACCCAGCAGGCCGCTCCGGGTGGTGGCCCCGATCAGGGTGAAAGGCTTGAGCGGCACTTCCACCACCTTGCTGTAAATCCCCTTGTCCAGGTTGATGGAAATCCGGAAATCCTCCATTGCCGAATACAGGTATTCTTCCACCGGCGGAGCCAGCCGATGAATCTCGTCAATAAAAAGGATGTCCCCCCTCTCCAGGTTGGTGAGCACGCCCAAAAGATCAGCCGGCCGGACCAAGGCCGGTCCGGAAGTCACGATCAGGCGCGTGCCCATCTCATAGGCGATGATATAAGCCAGGGTGGTTTTTCCCAAGCCCGGAGGCCCGTAAAGCAAAGCGTGCTCCAGCGGCTCTCCCCGTTCCCGGGCCGCCCGCAAACTGATATTGAGCTTCTCGATAATCTCCTTCTGGCCGATATATTCAATCAGCCGGGTCGGGCGCAAGGTCAAATTGTATTTCTCTTCCTCCTGACCCTGGCTCTTCCCGCTGATCAGCCGCTCCACGCTCATCGAACCACCTCAGCCGTTTTCCTGCCCCGCTCCTTGAGCGCGATCTGCACCAATTCGCCGCTGGATTTCATCCCGCGCGCCTTCGCCTTCCGGACCAACTCCTCGGCCTCGCCTCTCCTGAGTCCCAGCCCGATCAACGCCGAAACCGCGGTTAAATCGTCCTCGCCCAGGGCCGAGGGCCGGATCGCTTCCGGAGAAACAAACCGGGCCGCCTTGTCCCTGAGTTCGGCGATGATCCGCTCCGCGCTTTTTTTGCCGATGCCGGGAAGCTCGGTCAGCATCGCCGGCTCGCCCGCGTCAATGATCTGCGCGAACCGGGCCGGATGAATCTTCAACGCCCGAAGCGCGGTTCGCACGCCGATCCCGGGCACCTGGATCAAAAGCTCGAAAAATTCCCGCTCCGCCCCGGAGCCAAATCCGACCAACCGGGGAATCGGCTGATTCCCGCTCGCGTTTTCCTGGTATTCCATGGTAAAAAATTCCGCCGTCTCCTCCATCCGTCCGACCAGGTCCGCCTCCAGATATCCGGGGATCATCAACTCGTAAGTGACGAACCCGCATTTGAGTTCGGCCCGTCCGGCTCCGGCTGAAACCAATTTTCCTCGGATCCGGGAGATCATTTCAGGCCCCCGGGTTTTTGGATAAGCGGTTGAGATGACAAAGCGCCACCGCCAATGCGTCCGCCACATCAGCCGGCTCGGGCAGACGGGAAAGGGATAGCTGGGACTGGATGGACCGCTGAACCTGCATCTTGCCGGCCGAGCCGTTCCCGGTCAGGGTTTGTTTGATCCGCTTGGCGCTGTAGTTCGCCAGCGGGATGCCTTGCTCCGCGGCCGCCAGCAGGATCAACCCGCGCGCATGCGCCATCAGGATCGCGGTGCGCGGATGCCGGTAATGGGAATAAAGCTCCTCCACCGCCATCTGGTCGGGGTGGCATTCCTCCAGCACCTGTTTGACCCCTTGATATATTTCGTTTAATCGGAGGGCAAATTCTTGTTTTTCCCGGACCCGGATCACTCCGGCTTGAATCACCCGGCAGGCTCTGTCCTTCTGCTCAATCACCCCGAAGCCGGTGATGCGCAGACCCGGATCAAAGCCCGCCACCCGCATCATCCCGCCTGCGCGCTGATCTTTTGCAGCTCCTCGTCCGAGATATCGAAATTGGCGAAAACATGCTGAACATCATCATGCTCTTCCAGGCCTTCCATCAGCCGAACCATCTGTTCCGCTTCTTTCCCGGTCAGCTTGATCGTGGTCTGCGGGATCATTGACACCTCGGCCACCTCGGACTTCAAGCCCTTTTTCTCAAACGCCCCCTTGACCGCCTCAAATTGTTCCGGCTCGCAGGTGACCTCCCAAACCGATTCCGCATCCTTCACATCGTCCGCCCCGACCTCCAAAGCGATGTCCATCACCTGTTCTTCGCTGGCCGCGCTTTTCTCAAACACCAGCAGTCCCTTGCGTTGGAACATCCAGTTCACGCACCCGGACTCGCCCATATTGCCGCCGCTGCGGGAAAAGACCTTCCGGATTTCCGAGGCGGTCCGGTTTTTATTATCGGTCATCACTTCCACCAGCACCGCCACTCCGCCCGGACCGTATCCCTCGTAAGTGGCTTCCTCGTAATGGACCCCCTCAATCTCGCCGGTGCCTTTCTTGATCGCGGTGGTGATATTGTCCTTCGGCATATTCGCCGCTTTCGCCGCGCCGATCGCGCTTCGGAGACGGGCGTTGGAATCCGGGTTGCCGCCTCCGAACCGCGCCGCGACCGTTAGTTCCCGGATCAGTTTGGTGAAAATCGCGCCCCGCTTAGAGTCCGCTTTTCCCTTCTTATGCTTAATTGAAGCCCATTTGGAATGTCCGGACATATTCTACCCCCTGAAATTTTGCCCATATTCTAACACAGCCTGTTTAAATTTGCAAAAGAATTTTCCGGACCCGGGGATCAGCGGATCAGCATAAAAACCCCGGTGAGCAAAAGGATGAACTGGATCACGATTTTGAAGATGAACTCGTTGACTTTATGGTGCAGGATTTCCCCCACCAGGATCCCGATCACCAGGGCCGGGAGAAGGATCAGCGCGGTTTGGTAATCCGCCGGCCGGACCTGATGGGATACCAGAAAGCTGATCAAGAGCGCGCTGTTCAGGACCAGCCAGAGGGCGGACATGGTGGCCCGGAAGCTGCTCTTGTCCGGAAGCTCGCGGCAGGAATAGATAACGATCAGGGGTCCGCCGGAGGCGAAGATGCCGTGGACAAACCCGCCCAGGATCAGGACCAGGATGCCCAGGGGCAAAGGGAGCGGTTTGAGCTTGCCCTTTTTCCGCCAGAGACTCCATAGCTCATTAAGCGATGCGGCCACGATGAAAATGCCGAAAACGATTTTCAACTGTTCGCCCGCGAAATGCCGGTAAAACCAGATCCCGACGGGAAGGCCCATTCCCGCGAAGAGCAGGATGCGGGTAAGCAGGATCCGCCAGCGGATATGCTTGAACGCCCGGACCACGATGAACAGTGCCTGGAGCCAGGCGATCATCACCAGCACCACCACCAGCTCTTTGATCGGCATAAAATACGAGCCGATCCCGAGCGAAAAAACCGTGGACCCGAATCCGAGTGCGGTCTCGATCGCCTGGGCCAGGATTATGATCGCAAACAGTATCGCCAGCTTCATCGGAAAATATCACTTCTCCTTGAACAGGTCATCCAGGAAATCAACCACGATCCGCCGGGCCGCGTTCCGGTCCGGGAGCGTTCCGATCATTCCATAAATTGCGGCCATCCCGGAAGCGTCGGACTTGCCTTTTTTGGCCAGCTCTGCCGTGGCCTGGCGGAGATCCTGAAGGAATGGCTCCGCGATCCGGGAATGGTTCGGGGTCACGATCAAATGGAGCGCCGGAGGCAATTGTTGCCGATCCAAAAACCAGCCTTTGCCTCCCATAACCTCTCCCAACTCAAATATATTCACCGTATCCGAATCAAACGCGAACACCGGCATCTCCGGTTTTCCCATCACCCTCAAAGCAGGAATCGCGGCGATCCCGTCCATCAATGTCCGGCTGACCTTCATCGCCTCCTCCGCCAGCCGTAAATACCCGTTCTCGCCCAGATGCTTTAAAACCGCCCAGGCAGATGCAATCGCCCCTCCCGGCCTGGTCCCAAGCATGGTCGGCGAAGCGTAAATGCCGCCCGGCCAGTCCGCGTAAATATAAAACTGGTGTTTGCGCAGCTCGCTGTTTTTATAAATTATGGTGGACGATCCTTTCGGGCCGTATCCGTATTTATGCACATCCGCGGAAATGCTGGTCACGCCGGGAACGCTCAGATCAAAATCCCGGATCGGATACCCGAGCTTTTTCAGGAACGGAAGCATGAACCCGCCCAGGCAGGCGTCGGTATGGAAGCAGATCCCGTTCTCCTTTGCGATCGCGGCCATTTCCGTAATCGGGTCAATCACCCCGTAGGGATAACAGACCGCGGAACCCGCGATCAGCACCGTGTTTTTGTTCACCGCCCTCCGGACCTGATCAACCTCCGCCCGAAAGTCAGGCCCCACCGGGATATGGATCGGCTTCACCCCGAAATAATGCCCGGCCTTTTCAAACGCCGGATGAGCCGTGATCGGAAGGATCATCTCCGGCTCCTTCGCCTCCGGCCTTTTTTCCCGCGCCCAATCACGGCTCGCCTTCACCGCGAGCAAAATGCTTTCCGTGCCCCCTGAGGTCATATTCCCGGCCGCCTCCGGGCCTCCGCGGAAAAGGTCCGCGGTCATCGCGATCACTTCGTTCTCAAACTTCTTCAGGCTCGGAAACGCCATCGGGTTGAGAGCGTTCTCGGAAAAGAACATCCCGTAAGCCTCTTTCGCCAACCGGTATAGCTCGTCCTCCGCATAGTAAACCAGGGCCCAGGTCTTGCCCCCTTTCCAATCCGCGTCCTGCCTTTCCAAATCCCCCATCTGCCGCAGCAACTCCCCGCTGGCCATCCCTTGCTCCGGAAACTTGATCATCCCTCTTCCTCCAAGTTTCGTATTTTATCAGCTAACCGCCTTCCCGGCAAAAAACTGAATACACCCCTGGGGCGCAGACACTCTTGTCTGCGATTGCTTTGAATACAACCCTGGGTGGGACACTCTTGTAGGGGGCGCAGACACTCCTGTCTGCGATTCTGCTTTGAATACACCTCTCCCCTCAATTTCCCTTTTGTTGTTTCAAGGGCAACTATTTTTTTTTGCCCAGGCGCCAGGGCGATCAAGTAGAGGCAATGTTGACGCTGAATGGCACTCTGGAGGAGTATTCAGGAT
>CAIYYW010000012.1 GCA_903930515.1 uncultured delta proteobacterium
AGGATGCGGCAAAGATTATCTTCCCCGAACATTGACCGGATTGACGGGAAGGGCTTTGCAATGCTAAAACTATAGCCGGGAAAAGGAGATAAAAATGGACTGGGAAAAATATTTAAAGGAAGAGGCGCTTTTGGATTACGAGAAATATGTTTCGCCGGGCAAGCTCAAGGCCTACCGCCTGCTCGGGTTTGATTTTGTGCCGGCCCGGCGGGAAGGGGTCTGGATTTACGACCAGAACGGCCGGAAGTATCTTAACTGCCGGTCGAGCGGGGGGGTGTTCAATTTCGGGCACCGTCCCGCGGAATTGATCGCGGAGCTGGAACAAGCGCTCCGTCTTTTTGACATCGGCGATCATCTGCTTGCGAGCGGGGCTCGGGCGGCTCTGGCGAAGAAGCTGGCCGAGCTTACGCCCGGGGACATCCAATACACGGTGTTCGGGGTGAGCGGGGGCGAGGCGGTTGATTTGGCGATCAAGCTGGCCCGGGCGCACACGCAGCGGCCGAAAATCATCAGCGCGATCGGAGGCTATCACGGCCATACCGGGTTCGCGCTCGCCACCGGCGATGAGGAATTCAAAAAATATTTCGGGCCGCTCGCCCCCGGTTTTGTCCAGGTGCCCTTCGGGGACCTGAAGGCGCTGGAAAAGGAATTGGACCAAACCGCGGCGGCCGTGATCTTTGAGACCATCCCGGCAACCTTCGGGATCAAGATTCCGCCTTTGGATTTTTTCCCGGGAGTGAGGAAGCTCTGCGACCGGGCCGGAGCCGTGATGATTATTGACGAGGTCCAGGCCGGCCTGGGCAGGACCGGGAAACTTTGGGCGATTGAGGAATATAATGTTGTGCCGGACATAATGGTAATGGGCAAGGGCCTTTCCGGGGCAATCTATCCCATGAGCGCGACCTGCCTCCGTCCGTTCTTGAACCGGTTTTTGGAGGAGCATCCCTTCATCCATATCTCTACTATGGGCGGGTCGGAAGCGGGCTGCCTGGTCACGCTCAAGGTTTTGGAGATGACCGGCAAACCGGAATTCCTCTCCGAGGTGAGAAGAAAGGGCGGGGCGTTTGAAAAAGGATTGAGCGGGATCCAGAAGCGGCATCCCAGGCTGGTGAAAGAAATCCGCTGCCAAGGACTGATGATCGGGATCGGGATGCCCGAGCCCAAATACGGGATGCTGCTGACAATGGCGCTGTCCAAAAACGGCGTGATCGCCCTCTTCGCCCACAACGACCCCTCGGCGATGATCATTATGCCGCCCCTGATCATCAGCGACTCCGAGATCGCTTTCGTGCTGGAGGCGTTGGAGAAAAGTTTTATGGAGCTGGAAAAATTCTGAACTTGAAGCGGGAATTTTCAGAACTGTCACATCAGATCGAGCGGCGGATCAATCATCTGCTCCGGATCGGCTTTGAACAAAAATCCGCCCCGGATCTTTTCCGAAGAATCTCTCCGGCCTTGGAGCAGTTGCACTCCGATCACCTGAGCCTGCAATCCCATCTGGATTCCGTTTCAAGCCGGGACCGGGAACTTTCCCGCCTGATCAAAGAAATCAGGGGCGCGATTCAATCCCTGGAAAATGTTTCAGCCCCGGACCTGGAATCCCGGCGCCGGAGCCTGGTGCGGGAAAAACGGCTGCTGCAACAGCTCCGGAATTTCCTGGAAACCAACTGGCAGGAGCCGCTCCGGGTCAAGATCCTCGGGATCGGAGAAATCACCACCACCATTGAACTGCAAGGACCGGGGGCGCCGCGTCGGAGGAAGCCGGAGGATCAAACCTGGGTGGGGCTGGCGATCAAAAAGGCGCCCGGTTTTCCGGACCGGGAGAGCGCGGGAAAATACTCAAGCCTTTGCTATGAGTATGAGGATTTTTTATCGCGTAATTTGGGGATCAAAACTCCCTATGCCGAGCATCGGCTGATCGCGGAAAAAGACGGCCGCTGGCTGGTTTACAATTTCCAGGAGCGGCTTCCGGGCGAATCCATTGCCTGCCTGATCATCCAGGTGGCTGACTTGGAAACGATTGAGGAGATTTTTTCCCGGCTGCTTTCGGAGATGAAAAAGCTTTTTCTCTGGAACCGCTCTCACCCGGAATATTTGATCGGGTTTGACGGCCAGATCCCGAACTGGTCCTTCCCCCGATTCGGGCCGGGTCATCCCGCGCTTGATAAGGACGAGCCTTTGTTTTACCTGGATACCACCACCCCGCTGATCCGGCGGGACGGCAAGGAACAATTGGACACGGAGATTTTCATCAAGAGCATCCCGCTCTTTCTCCGGCCGATCATCCGCAGGACTTTGCTCAAGGAAGTCCTGGACCGCTATTACCGGCCCCGGGATGTGATCCTGGACCTGCTCGCCAGCCTGCTCACGCATCACCGGCCCGACCTGCTGGCGGGTATGGTTGAGCTGGTCAACCAGTGGCTTGAGCAAAACCTTTCCGAGCTTCCACTTAAGCCTTACACCGCGAAAGAGATTGTCGGCTATAACCGGCAGGATGTTTGGATCTGGAAATTTTTCCGGCAGATGAAACGGGTGGACCGCTTGATTACGGAGAAAATTATGGGTAAAACTTACGGACAGAGATTGCCCAAAGGCTCTCCGGACCAATGGGAAAATTTGGTGGGCGCGGGCGGGAAAGGACTGACCATCCCGGAGAGTTTAAAAGGATTTCTAAAAAAACATAAGGGGGTTTGAAGATGAAGAAAGTGTTGATCGGGGTAATTTTCGCTTTGATCCTGGCCGGGTCCGCCCTTTCCGACCAGGCTGATCCCGAGTTCGGATATTCCGCGCTTTCCAACCTGGACCAGCTCTGGCTCTTTTCCGGCAAGGTCCGGACCGCGATGTTCTCCAGCGCCGATCCGTCCGGGGGCAACCTGGATATGAAAAATTTCCACGGAAAATTCCGGGGCGAGAATATCCTGGCCCAAATTGACGGGCCGGGCTGCGTCTATCGGATCTGGTCCGCGCTTCCCAGCGGCCGGATCAAGGTTTATCTGGACGGGAGCAAGAAGGCGGAGATCAATTGCGATTTCCGGGAGTATCTGGAGGGGAAATGCGAGGGCCTGCCCGGTGATTTCTCCGTCGGCAGGACCGCCAACTATCTTCCGATCCCGTTTGCGAAATCCATCATCATCACCGCGCCCGGTTTCATTTTCCCGGCCTATTACCAGGTGAGTTATCAAACCTACGATTCATCCGTCCCGGTCGCCTCCTTCCGCAAAAGCGAGGCCCGGTCTGATCCCGGCTTGAAGCCCGCGTCTGAATTATGGAAAGATTTTGCGCTCCCGGACAAGGATGCTTCGGCCTTGAAAAAGGTTTCCGAGCAGGCCGGCCTGGAATCGGGAAAAGAGACCGCGGCGCTTGCCCTTACCGGGCCCGGCATCATCCGCAAGCTCAGTTTCAAGGACGCTTTTAATCCCAAGAATCCGCTCCAGGATTTGCGCCTGAAAATTTTCTGGGATGGAAATAGCGAGCCGGCGGTGGACGCTCCGCTGTCCGCCTTTTTCATCAACCAGCCGGACCTGAAAAATAAATGGCCGGACGGTTCCCTGAAGAATATTTTTATCAGCGCCGGCTCGGACGGGTATCAGTGTTATTTCCCGATGCCGTTCGCGAAATCAGCCGCGATCTCCATCCTGAACCAGGGCCGGCCGATCAGCCTGAAAATAGATGCCTGGTATGAAAAACGCGATTCCCTGCCCGCGAACGCGATGCGGTTCCGCTCCCGATACCGGAGCCAGGAATATCCTGCCGGCGCGACCAGGGAGAACACCATCCCGATCAATACCCCGATCAATCCCGAGACCAATTATGTGGTTCTGGACCAGAAGGGACAAGGCAATTACCTGGGCTGCGCGATTTTCGTGAACAGCGTCGGGACCCTCTGGTGGGGAGAGGGAGACGAGATGACTTATATTGATGGCGCGTCCAAGCCGCAAATCCAGGGAACCGGAACCGAAGACGAGTTCAACTGGTCCTGGGGATTTAATCCCAATATGAACCCGGTCTCAGGGACTCTGCCGGCGCCGCCGGAATGCAAGGAAACCATCATCGCCCAGATCTTCCCCAAACTGATCAACCCCAAGTGCCAGAAAACCCAGGGAGATAATATCGCCTACCGGTTCCGGCCCTCGGATTATGTCCCCTTCAACCGCTCCATCAAGGTCAGCTACGAAATCCTCGGCGCGGCCTGGCCTTCTCCCAATGAGACAACTAAACCGGGACAGCCCAAGGCAGATGACTCTAAGAATAAGCATCGGGAGAACCTTCCGATCCTAGGCAACCTGAGCCAGTTCCGGGGAGACGATTATGCGTCCGTGGCCTATTGGTACCAACTGCCTTGAATCCGGTTTCAAGGTATCAAAGGTGTGAAAGGCGACCGAGGCGGAGAGCGGAAAAGAATCATCAGGGCGGCGTTTGCTTGAAAAAGGCGTCCATCATTGCGGCGCCGAATTCCACGGCTTTCCGTCCCAGGATTTGGTAATAGGCAAAAGCCACATAGCGGTTGATGACCAGGAAATCTTTCATCCGGTCCGGGTCGGGATTTTTCAGCCACTGCCCGGCCAGTTCCTTGGGAACGAGCGCGCTCACCTGTCCGATCTTATGGTCGGGATATGTCTCTCCCCCCGGATAGATCCCGGCCGGAATTTGCAGCGTGCCCAGGGCATAGATATATTTCCCGCCATCCGCTTCCACGACAACGCCGGTTTTGGTCCAGGTCAGATACGGGGTCGGCTTGGCCCAGGTTCCGTCGCTGAAAAATCCCTGGCTCCCGATCATTGCCAGCCGGTCAAAAGCATCCTCTAATTGCGCAACCGCATTTGCCCCGCTCAAAGCAGGCGGATGGCAAACCGCCCCGTCCAGGCTGTGGCTGTCAAAGCCGATCAATCGCTCCAGGCTGTCTCCCTGCGTGTGCGGGTCCCCGCGCGTATGGGCCGGCACGGCCATATCCTCAATCAGATGAGTGACCGCGCCCAAATTTTTCAAGGCCCGGCCCGGGTCCGAGCCATAAACCGCGAGCGCGGTCGGGAAGGACAGATCGCCGTAAGGGTATGGCTCTCCGGGATGGAAATTGCAATACAAATCCGCGGGAAGGGTGCTCGGGACATTCGCGCTCTGAGCCGATGGGGTCGTGGCCCAGGTGAGTGCGTCGTTGTATCCGAGGACATCCATTCCCGGAATCCCGGTCCGGTTCGGGCCGGTTGCGGTCGGGTCGTAAAAATGATTGAACGCCCGGTTGTAACAATATTTGGCCGCGTCTTCCAGGACCGCCCCTTTTAAAACCATATCATCTGAAGCCAGGTCCGGCTCCGGAAAAGTTGCGTTGTAACATTCCACGATCTTCCCGCTTAAATACGGATGGGTGGGACGGGTGTCCCAGCCAAAAACCCTGGCGGGCAAAAAAAGCGCGATCCCCAGGCCGGCCAGCGCCGGGACCAGGCTTGATCTCCGCAGAAATCTCAGATGCTTAAAATCTTCCATCTCCCGCCTTCCAGGATATAAATCACCTCAAAGGAATAAGTCTTGCCCGAAATGCTTTTGGCGGTGGAATAAATCTTGAGCTCCCCATGATCCTGTTCCAGCTTGAGCCCGCCTAATCCACTGATCATCTCCGCGCTGGAATATCCCAGGCCCGATGCCGCATCCATCATCCCTTGAACCCGGGATTGATAAGCATCTGAAACCTGGTCCAACGCGGCCTGCTCATCGTTCTGAGCCATCGCCTGTTTGAACGCAGCAAAGGATTCCTCCGGAGAAGAGCCGGACGAATCCGAGCCGCCCCCTCCCCCGCCGCCGCCCGCGCAAGCGAAGAAAAACGCCACCAATAAAATGCCGATCAGCTTTCCCTTCACCTTATTGATTATAATTGACGATCCCTGATTTGCGAGCGGTATTTAACGCGAGTCCTGCGTAGCCTCCTGTCATCCGTAGCTTCTTGTCCTCTATAGCTTTAGCGAAAGAGGATAGCGAAGGAAGATGCCGAAGCAGGATGCGAGCGACTTCGTGGCGCAGGCGCTCCGGTCGGGGGCTGATAC
>CAIYYW010000013.1 GCA_903930515.1 uncultured delta proteobacterium
ATTCCTGGGCGCTGTTCTTCCAGGAGAAATCCATTCTCATCCCGTTCTTGACCAGCTTTTCCCAGAGTTTGGGCAGCATCCGAACATCCAGCGCGTCCTTGAGCGATCCCAGCATCGCTTCCTTGCTGGCATCCGCAAATTTGAATCCAGTGCCCCTGCCGGTGGTCGGATCAAAATTTTCCACCGTGTCGTCCAGTCCCCCGGTGGCGCGCACCACCGGCACGGTGCCGTATTTCAGGCTGATCAATTGATTAAGCCCGCACGGCTCGTATCGGCTGGGCATCAGGAACAGGTCGACTCCAGCCTCAATCCGATGCGCGAGCGGATCATTGAACTCAATCCGGAACGAGGCCTTACCCCGGTAGCGGTCGGCGAGGCTCTTGAACAAGGAATGATATTTTTCCTGGCCGGTGCCCAGGATCACCATTTGGAACCCCATCCCGAACATATCATCCAGGCTCTCGGCGATCAGGTCCAACCCCTTCTGATCGGCCAGTCGGGAAACCACCCCGATCAGGGGCGCATCTCCGGGGACTAGTCCCAGTTCTTTCTTCAACTCGGCCTTGCAGGTTTTCTTGCCGGAAAGGTCTTGGGAAGAAAAATGGGATGGAATCTGCGCGTCCGTCTCCGGGTTCCAGACCGAATAATCCAGGCCGTTGATGATCCCGAATAAATCGCGGGAACGGACATTCAATAGTCCTTCCAGCTTGCAGCCGAATTCCGGGGTTTGGATCTCCTCCGCGTATTTCTTGCTCACGGTGTTGATCAGGTCCGCGGAGACCAGGCCGCCTTTAAGGAAATTGACCTGGCCGTAGAACTCCAGGAAATCCGGGGTGAAATAGCTCCAGTCCAATCCGATCTGCTTGACATCAAACGCCCAGAAAACCCCCTGGTACCCGAGGTTATGGACGGTGAGCAGGGTCTTGATGTTTTTTAACGAGGGCTCGTCTTTATAGAGGGTTTTGAGGTAAAGGGGAACCAGCGCGGACTGCCAGTCGTGGCAATGGATGATCGCCGGATCGAATCCGCCGGCCTTGATGAACTCCATCATCCCGCGCGCGAAAAAAACGAACCGGGCCGCGTTGTCCTTGTAGTCGCCCTGGGGGGTGGAATAAAGAAAGTCGCGGTCGAAATAATCGTCGTTCCTCAAAAAGAACGCCCGCACCCCGTTTTTCTCGGCGGTGAAAATCTCGCCCTCTTTGATCACGGTGTTTTCATATTCCTGGATCGGAACCGAGACCTTGATCCCGGTTGACTTGAGTTCAAATTTATCCCGGATGCCCCGGTATTCGGGCAGGAAAATCGCAGGCTCCACCCCCAGGTTGACCAGCTCCACCGGCAACGCCCCGGCCACATCCGCCAGGCCGCCGGTCTTGATATAAGGCACGGCCTCGCCGCTGGCGAAGAGCACCTTCAGCTTCGCGGGCTTGACCGCGCGGGCCGCGGTCTTTGCCACACTCTTCTTCGGTTCCGCGATCGTGATTTTCTTTTTCATCTTTACTCCCTCCTTGCAATTTCTTCTTGATAAATCTTTTCCAACCCTTCCCCGACGCTTTCCCAACTGAACAATGCCTGCGCCCGACTCCGGGCCTTGCCGACGATCCGCTCCCGAAGCGACGAATCCGCCAGCAGGTTCCGGATCGCATCGGCCAGTCCCCGGTCGTCTCCGGGCTGGACCAAAACCGCGGCCGCGTCCTCACCCGCTCCGGTTACTTCCACCAGGGCGCCAACCCGGGTGGAGATCAGGGGCGCGCCCATAGCCATTGCCTCCAGGGCCGGCAACCCAAACCCCTCAAACAAGCTGGGGACGATCACCGCCTGGGTTCTATTATACTCCAAAATCAAATCTTCTCTAGAAATTTTTTCCCGGAACTCCACCCGGCCGGACAATCCCATCTTTTGAACCAGGCTTTTCGCGTAAACCCGCTCGGGCCGGAGACGGCCGTCAACAATGACCAGATGCACTTTTGGATCCGCGATCCGCTTGAGCGCGCGCAATAAATAGAGGATCCCCTTTTTGCGGTCTTCGCTGCTCCCGACAAAAAGGAGTCGGCCCGGGATTTTCTTCGCCCCCGGGTCCGGCTGAAAAATTTTCAGGTCAACCCCGTTGGGGATGGTGGCGATCTTCCCTTCCGGTATCGCGTAAGCCGCGGCGATCAATTTTTTGGAAGTTTCCGACACGGTGATGATCCGGTCCAGTCTCCGCGCGACCAGCTTCTGCATCAGCAGCGGGTAATAAAGGGTCCGGCGAAGGCGCTTAAGAAATTCGGGCATCTGCCGGAGGTCTTCCTTCCGGTCAATCTGCAGGGGATGATGAATGGTGGCAATAACCGGGAGCCCGAGTCTTCGGACCAGGAGCAAGCCGTATCCGAGCGATTGATTATCGTGGACCAGGTCAATTTTTTTACCCTGCTTCAGCATCTTCCGGATGACCTGGAAGGATCGTATGCTGAAGGCGAGCATTTCCGGGTTGGACCCGATTTTGCTCAAGAACAGCTCGGCCAGATTGATCGGCTCAATCGCGGACAGCGGATTTTCCGCCGGGATCGCGGATCTCCCCGGCTTGTTGATGAAATTATGATCGGGGATTTTGACCAGCTCGGCCCAGGGCATCGGGAGCGGATAGGGCGGTCCGGCCAGAACATAAACTTTATGCCCCCGGTCGGCCAGGGTCTTGCTCAGGTAATAAAGATATACCCCCTGCCCTCCGCAATAGGGATTGCCGCGATAGCTTAACAAACATATTTTCATCTGCCTTCAAAATATAATCAATTCCAAGATTGGTCAACGCGACCTTGCACAAGATGGCGCATTTGTGGTAAAAATGATATAGAAATCATGTTTTTTAAGGAGGATCAAATGAAGGGTCTAATTCGGGCCATCTTGGCGGCGTTGATTCTGGTTTTGGCATATTCCGGCCTGGAGGCGAATCAGGATGAGATCAATCATCAGGTGGACAAATTCGGCGGATCCATCACCCGGATGTTGGGACAAACTTTCCAGAAGATTCCGGCCTGGAAGAAAAACCGGGCCGAAGCCAGGGCGGTCCTTGCTGAAATCCAGGCATATCCTGAGCCTTTGCCGGTCCCTTCGGACCAGGAAATTTTTTCCTGGATCAAATCCCTGGCGAACACTCCGCACCGGAGGCCGGGCAGCCCGGAGGAATTTTCCGCGGGACAATATCTGGTCCAGGAACTACAGCGACTGGGGATCCAGGAGATTCACCAGGATCCGATTCCGGTGAAATCCTGGCGCGCAAAAGAATGGAACCTGAAGGTTGAAGCCGAGGCCGGCTTTGAGGATTTTCCCTCCTTTTATGTGCCCTATACCGGGTTCACGCCGGAAAAGGGAATTGAGGCTGAGATGGTTTATGTGGGCGCGGGCAGGCCCCGGGATTTTTCCGGCAAGGATATTCGGGGTAAAATCGTGGTCGGCGAGGTCCCTTTTCCCAACCTGCCCTATGGCGCTCTGATCAAATTATTGCCGGTCTATTACATTTCCGATCCGGGAAAAACCATCGGGTTCGGCTTTTCCGAGCCGCTGATTTTTGTCCGGCAAAATTTCATGGGATACGGCACGGCGCAGAGCCATTCGGAAAATGATCTTTACTGGAATGCTTATGAAAATGGCGCGGCCGGGGTCCTGGTCATTCTCCGGGATCAGCCGACCAATTCCAATACCCATTATGGGCCTTATGACGGCATTCTGAAGCCGACGCCGGGCTTATGGATCGGGAAATATGACGGCGATCAACTCCGGGTCCTGGCGCAAAAGGGCAAGCGCGCGCGATTAACTTTGACCGGGGAAGTCAAGGATACGGTGACCTATAACATTTACGGCATTCTCCCGGGAAAATCGGAGCGGATGATGGTCATCCACTCGCATTATGACGCGCCGTTCGCGGGCGTCATTGAAGACGGAGCCGGATGCAGCCAGGTTCTGGCGCAGGCGAGCGCCTGGTCCAAAATTCCCGCGGAAAAAAGGCCCAAAACCCTGCTTTTCCTTTTTACCACCGGACATTTTTACGGGTCCAACGGGTCCAGCACTTTTGCGCATCAGCATAAAAACGATCTTCTGAAAAAAGCGGACCTGGTCCTGACCCTTGAGCATATCGGCGCCAAGGAGGCGGTGGAAGGCGCGGATCATCAATACCGGTTCACGGGACAGATGGAAATGGGGGGAATTTTCACCGCGGACAATAAGTATGCGATCGCGAGCGTGATCAAGATGCTCCAAAAAAACAAGCTCCCGAGAATTATGAGCGCTCCGATCAATTTCTTCGGGGATGCGCCGCCGACGGACGCCTCGGGCTTTGTGCTGGAGCCCGGGCTAGAAGTTCCGGTCCTGAGCTGGATCACCGGCCCGGCATATCTGCTTTGCGCCGAGGACACCCTGGACAAGATTGAGGTTGATCGGCTTGACGATTATGCGCGGGCGATTGCGGACCTGGTCGGATATTTTTCTATGGTGGACAGCGAGAAGCTCCGGATCGGGGATGGTGATTAGTGGGGAGTGGCGAGTGGTTAGTGGTCAGTGGGTAGCGATCTAATCAAGCCACTCAATAATTTGCTTGCTTCTATTACTGACCACTCTCCACCGGCTCATCCGGGAAGGACCTGCAAGGTATCCGCGTTCCAGCTCAGGTCCGGGTCATAGAGCTTGGTCATCATCCCTTCGGCGTAAATTCCGGTCCGGGCAACCGGGCTTAAATTCAGCCCCTGCAATTCCCGGCTGATCCGATGCTTGCCCAGTTCCAGGGTGGCGACCTTTCCCAGGGTAACTTTTCCCATCCTCGGCGCCCACCCTTCCACCAGGCCGTGCATCACGGTTTTGTCCCGGATGGAATAGGTCTGGAAATTCATCTTGCCGGAGGTATTGAGCGAGAGCTTTTTCGCATGCAGGTTCAAGATCATCTCTCCCTTTTCCTTGAGCGTGACCTCCAGGGTATCGCCCTGGTCTTTGAAAATGATCTCGGACAAAAACTTCGGATAGTTCCAGAAATAAATCCCGCCCTGGAGCGCGATCTCGGTGGTGACCGGGAGGTGGTGGATATAGACGGTAAAATCTCCGGTCAATAAAAGCTTGAACGCGTCCAGGCCCGGGATGGTCAGCTTGGGCGGGAATTTCACCGGCACGGTGATGGCGATCTCATTGTATGGCCCGATGGAGGTGTCAAAATATTCAAAACAGGTGATGGCCAGCATGGAAGTTCCGGGATACAGTTCAATCGGCTTGTAATTGGGATGGGGCAGAATGGTTTTGATCGCGCTGGTTTTGGCGGTGAAGATCGCGGTGATCTGGCGAAGGTCGTAATAGAGGATGGGGAACTCGATGGACAGGCCCTGTTTGGTGAGCGGTTTGCGCGGAGTGTCCTTGAAAAATGGATCGTCTTTCATTTGAGTCCTCCTCTGGAGGAAATTGTCCAACAGTCGGAAGAAAATGTCAAGAAAGGGTTGATCGGTTGAGCAGATGATATGTTGATATTGGCGCAGCGGATCGGAAAATTATTTTTCCCTTATCAACCCCTCAACTTATCAACGGGAAATTTAAGGAGCGGGAGGCGGGGGATTTTCCGCGGGACCGGGTTCCATTCCTTTTTCCAAAAGCTCGTTCTGGTTTTTAAACAGGCTGTTGATCTGCCATTCGGTCAAGGAATAAAGGACATTTTTATCCCTGCGCTGTACATAATAGTCCGATTTGTCTTTGAGCTTGGAGCCGATCAGGAGGGTGTAATTTTTATCTCCGACCAAGTCAATGGAAATGGATTTTAGGGGCTGGACCAGGCCGGTTTCCGGAAAGGGCGCGCTGGGGAAGGCCTGGGTTTTGAGCTTGGAAAGGGTCTGGCAGATTCCGTCCACCGCCCAGGCCGCGGCCGGCTTCCGCCCGTTTCCGATCACCAGTTCCCACTTGCTGTTTTTGAGGTCTTTTTCCAAACGATAGGTCGTGGCGCCGTCCTGAACCTGAAGGGCCTTGCATTCCTCGGCGTTGAAACTGAAGATGGCCTTGTCTTTCCAACTGTCATTGGTCCGGTCAAAGGCGCTGATCAGGTTCTGGTAAGTCAAACAGACCCGGTTTTGATCCGACTTGCGGTAATAGCTGCTGGTATAAGTGGTTCCGCGCTTGCCCACATAAAAGTCCGCGAGCGGCTCTTTCTCGCCGATCATTTTCACTTCCAGGGCTTGATCTTTTGTGAGATCAAACCGGGCGTGTTCACTCTCGGAAACGCTGACCTCCTGGTTGCAGGACAGCTTCTGAGTTTCTTCCAGGATTTTTTGAACCCCTTCCGGGTCGGCCTGGGAATTACCCTCGCTCTCCACCAGCCAGTTGGTAGTGCTCCTGACCAAAATATCTTTCCGGCCCGCCCGGGAGATTTCAATCCTTTTCACCAGGTCGGGCTTAAAGTCGGGGTAGCCTAGCTCGGCCTGGTTTTTTCTTTTTTCAGCTCCCGGCTGGACCGCGAATTCATAGATCAGGATCGCGGCCAGCGCGGCCAGCAGCAACGCTCCGGAAAGATACACCCTCCGGCGGATCATTGTCCCGCTCCCTTTCCTGCACGGGATCCGGCTTTTTTCTGCCTTCTGCGGATTTGCATCCGGACCAGGCCGAAAATGACAATGGCTATTGGCGCCAGCAAGGGGCCGGTGATCCGGGCGAACAGCACCTTGGTGAAGGTCAGGTTCTGGTCAAAGGGATGCTCGGTGCTGACCCGGGCGCGCACCCCGATCAGCTTTCCGCCTAAAGTCATCCAGTCAATGGTATTAAGCACGAAGTTCAGATTGGAATTCCCGATGTTGGCGTAATCTTCCTTGATAAACCTGGAATTGCCAACCACCAGCAGGGAAGTCTCCGGGCTTTGATCCACCCGGGCCGTATTCTCTTGCTCGGCCGGTTCCGGTTTCTTCTCCCCGGTTTTGTCCTCCCCGTTTTTTTCCAACTGGGGTTTTTCTTTACCAAGATAGAAGCTCTTAAACTTTCCTTCCAATAAATACGCCAGTCCCCGGACCTTTTCCCCCATCCCTTCAATCGGGATCGGCTTGGGCAGGCGGGATGGTTCCAGGACGAACTGTCCCCCGGCTTGGGTCCAGGACTTGGGGGATGTTTTCAACAACTCGTATGATTTCACTTCCGGGTTCTTGCCGGAGATTTCCACGGAACTGGGCCAGGGCAGGACCACCGAATCCAGTTGATTGATGATCTGGTGTTTCTCGGCAATCCCCAACTCCTTGAGCAGGGGTATATTTACTTTGACCCAGAGCGGATAGTCCTGGACCATCTGGAAGGATCCCTGCCGGGTGGCCACCCGCTCGTTCACCACATCCATCACCAGGTCGTGGTTGCGCTTGACCCCGTAAGATTCCAGCAGATCGTCCAGGCCGTCCTCGCGCGGGAAGGCCACCAAATATTCCTCGGCCACCTCGGTCCCGTCCAGGAGGAAGACGATTTTTCCGCCTTTCATCAGATACTGATCCAGCTCGTATTTTTCGCGCTCGCTCACCCGGTTGGGACCGATCACGAGCAGGACATTGACATCTTCGGGAATAGGCCCGCCTTCGTCGGCGCTGACGGTTTTGAATTGATATTGCTTTTCCACAATCTCTCGCAGGCTCTTCAAATCGCGATTTGGATCCGGCATCCCCTCTCCGGAGAGGAGGGCGATGGTGACGGGTTTTTCACCGCTGATTTTGAGAATGGCGCTGGAGATGGAATATTCAAAGTCGGGCATTGAGACCACATTGGGGAAAGGCTGCCGCTTGTCCAGGTATTGGATCTCCAGGGCCATAAATCCCTCGCGGAGAGACAGCTCGCTGGCTCCCCGGACCTGGAAAGGCACGGGCATAATCCCTCTTCCTTCCAGTTCTTCCCGAAGCTCCGGCTTGTTGGTGGGGTCGATGATTTCCACCCGGACCTTTCCCTTTCCGTAAATCCGGTATTCCTCAAGCAGGTCCACCACTTGATTGACCTGATCCTTGATCACCGGGGGCAGGTCGTTGGTGAAATATGCCTGGATCAGGACCGGCTCTTTCAGGTCCTTGAGGATTTGCTTGGTGGACTGGGAAAGGGTATAGGCCTGATTGGGAGAAAAATCCAGGCGGAAGAAAAATTTATCGGACAGGTAGTTGACGATCCCGATCCAGCCGAGCAGGATGATCAGGAGAGCGAGCGAGTAAAGATGATACTCGCGCTTGGAAAATTTTTTCTGTTGCTTTATGCCCATTTTCTCCGGTCCAGCCAGTATTTATTCAAGATCAGGAAGAACAGGATCAGACTCAGGTAATAAATGATGTCGCGGGAGTCAATCACCCCGCGGGCGATGCTGTCAAAATGGTATCCGATGTCCAGGTAGTTGATGAAGAAGCTTAAGCCCCTGGGGAGCGCGATCAGGCCGCCCAGGTTATTGAGGCCGAGCAGGAACAGGCAGATGATCAGGCTCAGGACAAAGGCGATGGTCTGGCTCTTGGTCAGCGCGCTCATAGTTTGCCCGATGGCGATAAAGGCGGCTGAAACCAGCAACAGTCCCAGGTATCCGCACAAAACCACGGACCAGCTCTGCTTTCCCAAAAGGGCGGTGGAAAGCGGCACGGAGAAACTCAGGACCAGGATCAGGCCGAAGAATGCCAGCCCGGCCAAATATTTTCCCAGGACCACTTCCCAGTCCTTGACCGGGAAAGTCAGGAGCAGCTCGTCGGTGCCAAGTTTTTTCTCCTCGGCCCAGGAACGCATGGTGACCGCGGGGATGATGAACCACATCCCATAGAGCAGGAAATCAAAATAAGGGGTCATATTGAGCTGGCCGTTGGGGAAGAGGACCATAAAAACAAACAGGACATTGACTGCTCCTAGGAAGATGATGGCGAAGAAGTAAGCGATCAGGGAATTGAAGAATCCCCAGAATTCCTTCTTGGCGATGGCCCAGATCCCTCTCATTTATGCGTCTCCCGCGGTCAGTTTGGTGAAGACATCTTCCAAAGTCCGCCGCTCGCGGTAAAGCTCGGAGAGGACCAAGCCGCTCCGGGAGGCGGTTCGGAAAATCTCTTCCCCCAGGTCCCGGTCCGGCTCCGCGTAAATTTCGTATCCGAACAGGCCTTTCTCTTCGGAGGTCATCTTGAAGCCCTTGGCCCCGGGCAGGGATTTCAGTTGATTCTCAATCCCGGCGCGGTCCCCCCGGATTTTTATCCGGTGGATATTCTCGCCCGCGGAAAGCGCCTTCACCTTTTCCAGCGAGCCGTCCGCGATCAGCTTGCCCTTGTCAATAATGATCACCCTTCCGCAAGTGGCCTCGGCCTCCGATAGGATATGGGTGGAAAGGATGACGGTTTTTTCCGTGCCGATTTTTTTGATCAGGGTCCGGATTTCAATAATCTGGTTCGGGTCCAAACCGGAGGTTGG
>CAIYYW010000014.1 GCA_903930515.1 uncultured delta proteobacterium
AGGCGGGCCGGATCACCACCGGGTATCCCAATTTCTCCGCGATCTTTAACGCGTCTTCCACCTGGTAAGTGATCTCGCTCTTGGGCATATCAATCCCGAGCTTGCTCATCGTATCCTTGAACGCCTGCCGATCCTCGCCCCGCTCAATCGCGTCAATCTCCACCCCGATCACCTTGACCCCGTATTTGTCCAGGACGCCTTTTTTGGCCAGTTCCGAGGAAAGGTTAAGACCGGTCTGGCCTCCGAGGTTGGGAAGGAGCGCGTCCGGTTTTTCCTTGGCAATGATCCCCTCCAATGATTCCACGGTCAGGGGTTCTATGTAAGTTTGATCCGCCATTCCCGGGTCGGTCATAATGGTGGCCGGGTTGGAATTGACCAGCACGATCTCGTACCCGAGTTTTCTCAGCGCCTTGCAGGCCTGGGTTCCGGAATAATCAAACTCGCACGCCTGCCCGATGATGATCGGGCCCGAGCCGATGATCAGGACCTTGTTAATATCCGTTCTTTTTGGCATTTTTTCCCTTTCTGTGCGCGGGACGTTAGTCCCGATTCGGGGCGCAGACACTCTTGTCTGCGCACAACTATATTCCCTGCTTCCATCCCTCTTCCAATCCCTGCTCGGCCATGGCCTGCTCCGCCAGCGCGTATTCCCCCTGATTGATCCTCCGGCCCAGCTCCGGGAACTGATGCGCGCGGTGTGCCGGGAAATACTGGCTCATCAGGCTGAGCGCGGTTTTTTTGGAAATTTCTTTCGCGATGAATTCCATAACCCCTTGGGTCCCGGCCAATCCCTCGGGCAGGACCAGGTGCCGGATCAGCAATCCCCTTAGGGCAATGCCCGCGTCGTCGCTGACCAAATCCCCGACCTGGCGATGCATCTCCTTGATCGCGGCCCGGTTCACTTGCACATAGTCCGGGGCGTTGGAATATTTTTTCGCGGTTTCATTATCATTGTATTTCATATCCGGCATATAAATATCCACGATCCCGTCCAGGAGTTTCAACTCCTCCAGAGATTCATATCCGCCCGTGTTATAGACCAGCGGTATTTTCAGGCCTTTGTCCCGGGCAAGAAAAACCGACTCAATGATCCAGGGAACCAGATGGGTGGCCGTGACCAGGTTGAGGTTATGCCCGCCCTGTCCCTGGAGCTCCAGCATCATCTCCGCCAGTTTTGCGGAGTCGGTTTCGTTCCCGTGTCCGAGTTGGCTGATCGGATAGTTCTGGCAGAAGATGCAGCGGAGGTTGCAATGCGCGAAAAAGATCGTGCCGCTCCCGCGCCATCCGGAAATGCCCGGCTCCTCTCCCTGATGAAGATTGTAACTGCTCACCTCCGGCTGGGCGCCGGCCTGGCAAATCCCCTTCTCTCCCTGGAGCCGGTCCTTTTCGCATTTGCGCGGGCAGAGCCGGCAGGGAGAGAGCAGTTCAAAGCCGGCTTTGATCTTTTGCTCAAATTCCCTTTTGCTCAGCTTCAAGTAAGCCGGCATAAATTGCTCTGGTTTTCTCTCGCTCATCCCTCTCATTTGCATAACTCTTCCAGCTTCAGCCTCGGATACCGCGCGGCCTTGATCGCGATCACCTTCAGTTCCTCCAGGAAAGTCTCCCGGTCCAGCTCTTGCTTCCGCACCAGCTTGGCGCGGCGCCAAAGATATTTGGAGAGGTTGCGGGGGATATATAAGAAGGCCTCGCTGAAAAAATATTGGCCGTTGACATTGATCAGTCTGGCCAGAATAAAATCGCCCTCCCTAAGCGCGGTCGGAAGTCCGTAGGCCTCCTTGAATTTCTGCTTGGAAACCAGTTCCCGCACAATGGCCATGGGCGGCTTAAGTTTTTTGAGCTCAAAGACGCTGTAATTCTGTCCGGCGAAACTCTTAAGCGTTTCCATCTCAATCGCGTCCAGAGACCCGCTTTCCTCCCGGAGATATTTTTCCCGGATTTGCACCTGGCCCGGAAGCGGCCAGTCAAAGATGAACCATTCTATAAAATTGGCCAGCTCCAACTCCGCGGTGTTCCCGCTCTCGCCCGGGATTCCGACCGGGTTGAAATATTTCTGCTTGGCCAATTCCAGCTCGGCCTTGAAATTGTCCCGGCCCGCGTATTCCAGTACCTTGCGCAATACCTGGCTTAAAATGCTGTTCATTGCCCTTCCATCAGCCCCGCGAAATGGTCGTATAAATAATCGGAATCGTGCGGCCCGGGCGAGGCCTCGGGATGATACTGCACGCTGAAGATCGGGAGCGATTTATGCTCCATTCCCTCGCAGGTCCGGTCGTTCAAATTTTGATGGGTGAGCCGGAACGGGCACTCGGGGCGGTCAAAATAATCCTGCTTCACCGCGAAGCAATGGTTCTGGCTGGTGATCTCAACCTTGCGGCTGCTCAACTCCATCACCGGATGGTTGGAGCCGTGATGTCCGAACTTGAGTTTGACCGTGTCCGCTCCGAAGGCCCTGGCCAAAATCTGATGCCCCAGGCAGATCCCGAAAATCGGAAGCTCGGGCCGGGCTTGCGAAATTTTCCGGATCGCCTCGGCCGCGTAATCGCATCCGGCCGGGTCCCCTGGTCCGTTGGAGAGGAAAATTCCCTGGGGTTTTTCCGAGAGTATTTGCTCGGCCGTGGTCTTGGCCGGGACCACCCGGACGGAAATCCTTCGGTCGGATAGCTTGCGCAAAATATTGGTCTTGATCCCGAAGTCCATTGCCACGACCTTGAATCTCGGCTTGGGCAAGTCCTTTTTATATCCGATCCCGAGTTCCCAGGTTCCTTGATAAAAGTCGTAGGGCTTGGGGCAGGTGACTTCCACCGCCAGATCAATGCCGAGGATGCCGCGGTCGGCTTCAAGTTTTTTCAACAGGCTCTTCGGATTGAAATCCTGGGTGGAAATAATTCCCGGCATAGATCCCTGGTTGCGGATGTGGCGGGTGAGGAACCGGGTGTCAATGCCGTCAATCCCGATCACACCTTCGGTTCTCAGGTATTCGGCCAGGGTCATCTTGCTGCGGAAATTGGATGGGCAATCCTGATACTCGCGGACGATAAACCCCTCGGCCCAGACCTGGTTGCTCTCCAGGTCTTCCAGGTTGATCCCGGTGTTGCCGATCTGGGGGTAGGTCATCGTCACCATCTGGCCGCGGTAGGACGGGTCGGTGAGGATTTCCTGGTACCCGGTCATCCCGGTATGGAACACCACCTCGCCGATGGTCTCGCCCTCTGCTCCGAATTGGGATCCGGCCAGGACGGTCCCGTCCATCAGGGCCAGAACCGCGCGGATTTTTTCCCGGGGCATTTTTCAATCCACCTTGATTTGGTTTCCGTTGATGAAAACCATTACGGCCTTTCCGATCAAGGCCCATCCGTCAAACGGGGTGTTCTTGCTCAGCGACTTGAAATTTTTCGCCGAGACTTTCCATTTCTTCTCCAGGTCCAGCACGGTAAGGTCAGCCGGGCATCCGGGCCTTAAAGACCCGGCGTTGATCCCGAGGATTTTCGCCGGGTTCACGCTCATCAACTCCACCAGGCGGGACAGGCTGATCTTGCGCTCGCGCACCAGCCTTAGCGACAAGCCCAGGCTGGTCTCCAGCCCGGAGATGCCGGAGGCCGCGATCAAAAATTCCACTTCCTTCCGGCTTAAATTATGCGGGGCGTGATCGGAGGCGATCGCGTCAATGGTCCCGTCCTTGAGCGCAACGATCAGGGCCTCCCGGTCCGCTTCTCCCCGGAGCGGCGGGTTGACCTTGGTGTTGGGATCATACCCGCTCTCCTTGACCGCCAATTCCGTGAGCATAAAATAATGCGGGCAGGTTTCGCAGCTTATTTTCGCGCCGTTTTCTTTCGCCCTTCGCGCCAGCGCGACCGACCCTTGAGTGGAAAGATGGGCGAGATGCAGTTTGGATTGGGCATAGCCGGCCAGGATAATGTCCCTCCCCGCCATCACTTCCTCGCTCGCGCCGATTGCGCCGGGCAGGCCCAACTCGGTTGAGACCGAGCTTTCATTCATCACCCCGCCGGCCGCCAGATTCAAATCCTCGCAATGCGAAATGATCGGCCGGTCCAGGGCTTTCGCGTATTCCAAGGCCCTCCTCATCAAGTCCGCGTTCATCACCGGTTTTCCGTCATCGGAAAATCCAACTGCCCCGCTTTCCGCGAGCGAGGCCATTTCCGCCAGCTCCTCGCCCCGGGAGCCTTTGCTGATCGCTCCGATCGGATAGACCTTGGCGAGCCCGGCTTCGGCCGCGCGCTTAAAGATGTATTCGGTCACGCTCGGGCTGTCATTGACCGGGTCGGTGTTGGGCATACAGGCGATGGAGGTGAACCCTCCGGAGACCGCGGCCAAACTCCCGCTGGCAATGGTTTCCTTGTATTCGTATCCCGGCTCGCGCAGATGGGTGTGGATGTCAATCAGGCCGGGCGTGATCACCAGGCCGGAAAGATCAATGGTTTTCGCTCCGGTGACCTTTTCTTTGGGCCTGAGCACGGCCTTGACCACTCCGTTTTCCAGCAACAGGTCTTTGGGCTCGTCAATCCCCTGGCTGGGATCAACCAATCTCGCTCCCCTAAGCGCTAACTTCATCGGCTCCTCCGCAGAATAAATATAGTAACGCCATCCTGACCGCGACCCCGTTTTCCACCTGGTCCAAAATCACCGAGCAATTACCGTCCGCAACCTCCGGCGAAATTTCCACCCCCCGGTTCACCGGCCCGGGGTGCATAATCAGCATATCCTTCTTCGCCTGTTCCATCCGCTTAAGATTCAGGCCGTAGAACCTGGAGTATTCGCGGAGCGAGGGCAAGAAATTTCCGCTCCCGCGCTCCATCTGGATCCGGAGCATCATAATCACATCCGACTCCGGGATCACCGGGTCCAGGTGATAACTCACCTTGCATCCCAACTGCTCAATCCCGGGCGGGATCATGGTAGGCGGCCCCACTACCGTCACCTCGGCGCCCAGCTTGGAAAAGCCGTAGATATCGGACCGGGCCACCCGGCTGTGACGAATGTCTCCCACGATCGCGAGCTTAAGCCCGGAGATTTTCTTCTTCCGCTCCTTTACCGTGAACAAATCCAAAAGGCCCTGGGTAGGATGCTCGTGGAACCCGTCCCCGGCATTGATCACCGGGGTGGAGATGGACCGGCTGAACAGTTCCGGGATGCCGGCTGCCGGGCTTCTAACAATGAGCAGGTCCGGCTTCATCGCCTCCAGGTTTTTGGCCGTATCCGACAAAGTCTCTCCCTTGCTCAGCGAGCTTTGAGAGGGCGAGAAATTGATCACATCCGCGCTCAATCTTTTACCCGCGATTTCAAAGCTGGTCCGGGTCCGGGTGCTCGGCTCGATAAACAGGTTGATGATGGTTTTGCCGCGCAGGGTCGGGACCTTTTTGATCGGCCGGTAGCTGATCTCCTTGAAGCTCTCGGATTGATCCAGGATGAATTCAATTTCCGGCCGGGACAAATCCCGGAGCCCGATCAGGCTCTTGACAGTCAGCTTCATTCTTTCCCCTTTGTCTCCTCGGTTTCAATCAGTTCCACCCGATCCTCTTTCCCCTTCGGGTCAATCACCGCCTCAATCAAATCCGTGCGCGAAGTCGGGATGTTCCTGCCCACATAGTCCGGCCGGATCGGGAACTCGCGATGGCCCCGGTCAATCAGCACCGCGAGCTGGATGCTCCGGGGACGGCCCAAATCAATCACCGAGTCCATTGCCGCGCGGATGGTCCTGCCCGTGAACAGCACATCGTCCACCAGCACCACCGCTTTTTTCTCCAACGCGAAATTGACTGAAGTCTTATGCACCTCCGGCTGGTGGCTCATATGGTAAAGGTCGTCCCGGTACATGGTCACATCCATAAAACCGCACGACACCGGCTTGCCCTCAATGTCGTCCAGGATCTTCGCAAGCCGGGTCGCCATATGCTCTCCCCCGGTCCGGATCCCGATCAGGACCAGGTCGCCCACGCCCTTGTTGCGCTCGAGGATTTCGTGCGCGATCCGGACCAGCGCCCTCCGGATCGCCTCCGCGTCCATAATTTGCTTTCTTTTTTGCATCTTTTCCTTCCTTTGCGCAAAAAAAAACCTTCTCTTCGCGAGAAGGTTTCCGGTTTATAAATTTAGTCCTTTCATTTTGTCTCCCTTTC
>CAIYYW010000015.1 GCA_903930515.1 uncultured delta proteobacterium
CATACGTTCGATGCTTTTCAAAAGATGACCGACGAAACGCTTAAGAAATGCCCGCAATGCGGAAAGCTAAAAATTCAACGCCTTATTGGAGGAGGAACGGGCCTCATCTTCAAGGGTTCGGGATTCTACGCCACCGACTATAAGAAAAGCGACCGCGGAAACGGCGACAACGGCAAGAAAAAGGCCAAAGAGGTTGAAACCCCCAAGGTTGAGCCGGCCAAAACTGAAGCCCCCAAAGAAACCTCCACCGCGAAGGAAACCGCGCCCGCCAAGCAAACTTCCACCGCCAAGCAAACCTCCCCGGCCAAGTAACCGCTTGCCGGATTCTGTCAGCTTAATGCCTAAACTTAATCCCGGAAAAATAGAAGTGGAGCTCAAGGCCTGGGCGGACGACCTGAATGGCCTTCGGAAAAAGGTTGAAAAAATCGCCAAGCTCAAAGAGGAAATCATCCAGGAAGACATTTACTTTGCTTTTGCGAATACCAAAGGCTACCAGAAGCAACGGTTCCGTTTACGCAAATGCGGAATGCAATCCATCGTCACGGTCAAGCTGGAAGGCAAGGCCTGCCCTGGCGTGGAGGCCAACCGGGAGTTTGAGTTTGAAGTCTCGGACCCGGAAGGCTTCAAGGTCTTCTGCCAACAATTCGGATTCCGGGTACTGATCTCCAAAAAGAAAATCGTCCGAAAATATCTCTACCTGCCCGCGAAAAAGGAATTCTACCGCCCCTCCAAAGACGGGGTCATTATTGAACTGAACCAGGTTGAAGGATTGGGCGATTTTATAGAAATTGAAGCGATGGTTGACCATCCCCGCCAAATCCGGCCCGCCTCCCGATTCCTCAAATCCCTGCTGAAAAAACTGGGAGTCCCCGCTTCGCAAATAGAGCCGACCCCTTATACGGAGTTGCTTTATAAAAAATTGTTCGCTTAAATTCCAGGGACATCCTTCATCCATCTGTCCATAACCGGGATCGCACAAGCATTGATTGTCAATTCCATCACACACCCTTTTTCCCCGCTGACATTTTTAATTTAAAATGTCAGTAAAAGGTTCGGGATTTGACAAGGTTTGGAAGGTGTGGTAAACAAAAAAGGTTGAACGGTTTCAAGGTTAAGAGAAGGAAAAACCATGCGCCCGGTTCACGGAACCCGAAACGCTAAATAATAACGATAAGGAGGAAAGTAAAATGGCGGAGAAGGTGTGGAATTTTTTTTCGGAGGAGCACGAGATATTCCGGCAGCAGGTGAGGAGTTTTTGCGAGGAGCAGTTGGCGCCGCATGCGGACGAATGGGAAGAAGAGGGGAATTTCCCGCGCTGGGTATTTGAGAAGATGGGCGAGTTGGGATTCCTGGGCATAACCTATCCGGAGAAATACGGCGGGACCGCGGCTGATTTCTGGACCAAGGTGGTTTTCGCAGAGGAGCTTCCCCGGTGCCAAAGCTCGGGCGTGCTTTTGAGCGTTCTGGTCCAGACTGATATGTGCACACCCGCGATCGTGACCTTCGGGACCGATGAGCAGAAGGAAGAGATTTTAAGGCCGGCGATCCAGGGCAAGAAGATCGGCGCCATTTGCGTGACCGAGCCGAACGCGGGCTCGGATGTGGCCGCGATCCGGAGCACGGCTAAAAAAGACGGCGATTACTATATTATCAACGGCTCCAAGACTTTTATCACCAACGGCTCCAAGGCCGACTGGCTGACTTTAGCGGTCAAGACCAATCCGGACAAGGGCTATTCCGGGATCAGCCTGTTCCTGTTCCCAACCACCACCCCCGGCTTCACCGTTACCCGCAAGCTCAACAAGCTCGGACACCGCGGCACGGACACGGTTGAGCTGGCTTTTGAAGACTGCAAGATTCACAAAAAATATCTCCTGGGCGAGGAAGGAAAGGGCTTTTACGCGATCATGCACGGGTTCCAGTATGAGCGCCTGGTCGGATGCATCGCCGGCATCGCCGGGATCAAGCTGCTGCTCCAGGAGACCGTCAACTATTGCAAGGAGCGCACCGCGTTCGGGAAAAAGATCTGCGAGCACCAGGCCAATGCCCACAAGCTCGCGGACCTGGCCACCGAGATTGAGGCGGCCCAGTCCCTGATCTATCACTGCTCGGATATGGTCAACCGCGGCTTGAACGCGATCAAGGAAGTCAGTATGTGCAAGCTCTTGGTGGGGGAACTGGGAGTGAGCGCGGCAAGGCAATGCCTCCAACTCCATGGCGGATACGGCTACATTGAAGAATACCGGGTCTGCCGCGCCTACCGAGATGTCATGCTCGGGACCATCGGCGGAGGCAGTTCCGAAATTATGCGCGAAATCATCGCAAGGATGATGGGGCTTTACGGCTGAATTTGAGCAGATGATGATCGGCTGATCGGAATCGCGGCTAAGCCGTTCGCGATTCCGATCAGTAATTTGCGAGCGGTATCCCGCGAGTCCCGCGGATGCCTGCGGAGCAGGCCGAGGCGGGATGCGACTGAATTCGCTTGCGCATTTCTTTTCAACTTATCAACTTCTCAACATTTTTCAGCCGTCATTTTCAAGGTCTTTGCGGCAGAAAAATATTCCTTTATCATACAAATGATAAAATCCGGAACCTAGGGATGATGATAGACGACCAATACCTTTCCGAGTTGAACCCGGTCCAGCGCGAGGCCGTGCTTGCGGCTGATGGCCCGGTGTTGATTGTGGCCGGGGCCGGCTCGGGCAAGACGCGGGTTTTGATCTACCGGATGATCCATCTGGTCCAGGGCCGCGGGGTTAACCCGGCCAACATCCTGGGCGTGACCTTTACCAACCGGGCGGCCGAGGAGATGAAAAACCGGATCCGTAAAAGCTTGGGGCCGATCGCGGACCGGATCTGGATCGCGACCTTCCATTCCACCTGCGCCCAGATCCTGAGGCAGGAGATTCATCGGCTGGGATATTCCCGCAGTTTTGTGATCTATGACGATGACGACAGTTTGAGGCTGATCAAGCAGGTGATGAAGGAAAAGGATGTGGACGACCGGGAGTTGAGTCCCAAATGGATCCGGGCCAAGATTGAAAAGATCAAGCGGGACCTGGAACAGTTTGACTATGAGGCCGAGCTAAACCAGGGCGGGAAGTCGGCCTCGTTCGCCAAGGTATATCAGACTTTTCAGGAGCGGCTCCGTCTGGCCAATGCGGTGGATTTCACGGACCTGCTGATCCTGGCCCTGCATTTGTTTGAACAATACCCGGAGGTGCTGTCCCGCTACCAGGAGCGCTTCATATATATTATGGTGGACGAATACCAGGACACCAACCTTCCGCAATATTTGCTGGTCCAGCATCTGGCGGCCAAGAATAAAAATATCTGCGTGGTCGGTGACGAGGACCAGAGCATTTACCGCTGGCGCGGTGCGAACATTGAGAACATCCTCAATTTCAACAAGGATTTCCCCGAGGCCCGGGTGATCAAGCTGGAGCAGAACTACCGGAGCACCAGCCGGATCATTGACGCGGCCAGCCATCTGATCAGCCATAACCAGAAGCGGATTCCGAAAACCTTGTGGACGGAAAATCCGGAGGGGGAAAAAATCCGGCTGGTGGAAGTGGAGGATGACCGGGAAGAGGCTCAGAATGCAGTGGAAACCATACTCAGACTAGGGTCGGAAAATTTTTCCTACAACGACTGCGCCATCTTTTACCGCACCCACAGCCAGAGCCGACCGATAGAAGACGAACTCCTGATGCGCGGCCTGCCCTACCAGATTTTCGGCGGCTTGAAGTTTTACGACCGCAAAGAGGTGAAGGACCTTTTGGCTTATCTGCGCCTGCTAGTCAATCCCGATGACGATGTCGCATTGCTCCGGATCATCAACTCCCCTCCGCGCGGGATCGGAGCCGCGACCGTTGACGCGCTGAACCAAATCTGCCTGTCCCAAAACCTCTCCCGAACCAAGGCGCTCCCGCTCGCGGTCCGGTCCAATGAGCTTTCCGAGCGCGCCAAAAAATCTCTCCGGGAATTTCAAACCCTGATGGCCGGGATTTATGCGGAATGGAAAAAAGGGGGCCCGCTGCCCGAGCTGGTGAGTATTGCGCTGGAAAAAACCGGCTATTTGAAAGACCTGGAGCAGGAAGCGACCTCGGAGGCCGAGGCTCGGCTGGAAAATTTGGAAGAATTGATCAACGCCATTGCCGAGTATGAGGCCAGCCAACCGGAGCCGACCCTGGAGGGGTTCCTGGAAAAAACCGCGCTTTTTCAGGACACGGAAAAATTCTCGGAACAAGGATTGGTCACCCTGATGACGATGCACAGCGCCAAGGGATTGGAGTTCCCGGTGGTGCTGATCGTGGGCCTGGAAGAGGGAATGTTCCCGCATTACCGATCTATCGAAGAGGATGACCCGGATGAGATGGAAGAGGAGAGGAGATTGTGCTATGTGGGAATGACCCGGGCAAGACAGAGGCTCTATCTTTTCCGCGCGAGCCGAAGGCTGATCCGGGGCGCGATCACGGATACCGAGCCGAGCCGGTTCCTTGATGAAATTCCGGCCGAGCATCTCCAGGTCATCCACAAGCACCGGGCCAAATTGATAAAAAAAATACATGTCCGGAAATTGACGGAGCCGCAGGCGGAATCCGGCTATGACGATTCCGATATGGATTCTCCGGAAATCTGGGACCCGGAATTGGAGGTTGCCTGGAAACGGGGCCTCAAGGTCAATCATCCAACTTTTGGCCAGGGCGTGATTGAAAAAGTGGAAGGAACCGAGGATAAAATAAAATTGATCGTAAAATTCAAGAGCGCGGGGTTGAAAAAACTGATGGCCAAATTCGCCAAACTGGAGATCGTTGGTTAATGCAATTAATAAATTGTTATGGAACCGCAGAACTATATTTTTAGATATACGAAATGGACGAAGAAGATAATAAATTGCCGATTGAGCCGGTGCCGGAAAGCGAATACGGCAAGAAGCACAAGCAAGAAGAGGAATACTTCCGCAAAGAGGAAGAGGAAAAGATTAAGCGGCTGCACGAGAAACTGACGGTTCAGGCGGCAGCGGGGAATAAGACGAAGACGCTGGCGACTCTGACCAATAAGGACCGGCTCAGATTGGCCGAGGCGGTCTTCGCTTTGCTCATCGCCCTGGCATTGACCTGGCTGGTGGTTTCGGTCAAGTCCGGCCCGATCGCCAAATACGCGGAGCTGATCCTGGCCTGGATCTGGCTTTACCTGCCGGTTCTTTTTATCTGGACGCGCAAAGAAGGTCTCAAAGATTTTGCCATCGCCCGGCTCAATTTGCTCCGGGGTCTGGCCTGGTTTTTGCTCGCATTGATCGCGATCTTTCCGATCTTTTACCTGGCCTCATATTTCTTTGCCGTCAAAGTCCTGGACTGCCGGTTTGTGTTGACCATTCCGAAAAATTTCTCCGGGCTCGCCATCAGCCAACTGCTCCTGATCTCGCTCCCGGAAGAATGGTTCTTCCGCGGATATTTGCAGGCGCGGTTCAATCAGGTCTTGGGCAAACCCTGGAAATTTTTATCCGCACAAATCGGCCCCGGGCTGTTCCTGACCGCGATCCTGTTCAGCCTCGCCCATTTCAGCCTCAATCCCTCCCCGGAACGATTGCTGGTCTTTTTCCCCGGCCTGGTCTTCGGCTGGCTCCGGGAAAAAACCGATTCCATCCTCGCGCCCATGCTCTTCCATTTTGCCTGCAATCTGACTTTTATCATCTTTCAGGTAAGCTTGCTCAAATGATTGCAGAAAATATTTTTGAAGGGATTTACCTGGTCGGGTCGTCAAATCTGACCGACGAAAAGGATTGCTGCGTCTATTTGATTGAGTTCCAGAGCGAGCTGGTCCTGATTGACTCAGGCGCCGGCTAGTCGGTTTCCCGGATTATTGAAAATGTCCGGGAGTTGGGCCTTGAGCCGGAGCGGATCAAAAAACTTATTCTCACCCACTGCCATATTGACCACATCGGGGGCGCCAACCAGCTCAAGAACCAGCTCGGCCTGGAAATCATCGCGCATAAAAACACCGCTGAAATCCTGCTCCGGCAAGACCCGGTCCTGACTGCGGCCAAGTGGTACGGACTGACGCCTGAAGTCATTCTGGTTGACCGAACTTTCAATGAGCCGGAAATGATTTTGGAAATTGATCGGGAAAAATTGCATTTGCTTTTCATCCCCGGCCATTCCCCGGATTCCATTGCCGTTTATCTTGACCGCTCCGGAAAACGAGTGCTCTTCGGCCAGGACATCCACGGCCCCATCCATCCCAGCCTCGGCTCCGACCAATCCCTTTATCAAGCAAGCCTGCGTAAATTGATCGCCCTGAAACCCGATCTCCTCTGCGAAGGCCATTTCGGAATTTATCAGCCCAATTCCGCGCTTGAAAAATACATCCGGAGTTTTATTGCCTGAGATTTGCTTTTTCCTTGCAAGCCTGCCTATAATATCATTATCAAATGCTTTGTTTTTGAATTTGGTCTCTGAAATCTGAAACTAAAATGAACAAGGGATTGATCAAAGTTTTTCTCAAAACCCTGGCTCTCCGAGTCCTTAAACTCGGAGCCATTGCCCTGCCGTTCTTTGCGATTATCTTTTTCATCTTTTTTATGAAACATGCGGATGAAGAGGGGCTGGAGGCATATTATAAAATCACTCATCTCACACCTGACTATCGCAAATGGTTCAGACAAAGGTCCCCCAAAATTATGGGTTATGCTGTCAATCCGGATTCAATTTATTTTTGCTGGGGGGTACCCAAAAGCAGATTCTTATCAAGCGTTAAAATAGAGAGAGCCATCAAAGAAGAAAATCAATTTCAAATCGTCACCAAAATTCCGAAGAATCAGGATTATTTCAAGGATACAAATATTTCCCTGGGGACTTCTTATATTTACCGGGTAGAGGTCTGCTACTATTTATTTTGTTCTCACTCGTATCCTATAGAGTTCAGGACCTATAATCCTCCTCCGCCGGCTCCCAGCGACTTGGAAGCGGTTGTGGTTTCGCCCTATCAGATTGATTTAAGATGGAAAGATAATTCCGATTATGAACAAAGATTTGAGATTGAAAATGGAATTAATGGGAAATGGATCAAAATCGGGCAGGCCGGCCCTAACCAAACTACCTTTTCTCTTTGTCCGGTTAATCCGGGAATTAGCTATCAGTATCGGGTTCGGGCTTTTGATGGGCACTTTTATTCTGAAGACAACCCTATTGTATTTATTACGACGCCTGATCTGGAAAAAGAAGGAGAAATTCATCCGCTGGAAAAATATCTCAAAATACACTCTCTGATCTGGAACGGGAAAGAATGGGCGACGGCATATTCGGAAGCGACCCAAGACGATCCGTTGACAAAAGAAGATGAATGGAAAATTAACACAGAGATCTATTTCCAGCGGCTGGATTCGGATTTCAAGGCCATTGGAGAAAAAGCCAGGATCAGTTTTGACCCCTGTGAATCAGAAGGTCCCTCATTAGCCTGGAACGGAAAAGAATATGGTGCGGTCTGGAGCGATTCGCGGGTATCCAAACCTTGGTGTTATTCCGGGGGAGATTCTTCTCCGCCGAAGGAGGTATTTTTTGCCAGAATCTCGGCAGAGGGGAAAAGAATCGGATCAGAAGTCCGACTTTTAAGCGAATTTGATTATCGTCCTGTCCAGCGGTTGTTCTGGCAAAAGGATCATTATGATTTATTTTATGCCGGTCCCACGGATATCACTTATTTAAAATTAGATCTGAATGGCAAGATCCTGAATCAGCCGGTTCCAGCAGGAGAAAGCACATATTTGTGGGATATGATCCAAGCCGGGGATCATTACGGTATTACCTGGATCAGCTCCGGATCATTAAACAGCAAAATCCTGTATTTCCTGGATTTTGATCCGGAATCCAAATCTGAAATTAAGCCGATTAAGCTCGCAAGGGACTCCTGTGAAGAACCCGCTTGTTTGAATCTGGACTATACCATTGCCGCGCCTTCGGTTTTATGGACCGGCTCCCATTTGGGAGTCTGCTATAAGAATTGCAGAACTGACACGGTCCTGGCTTTGGTCAATCCCAAGACCAAGCAATACCAAACTCTGATTGTCATGCATATGAGATCATATCAATGTACTTCCAAAAATTTTGATGCCAGAGGCGAATGCGCGGAAAGACTAAACGGACCAGACGGAGATCTGCAAATGCAATCGGCTCAGTGCCTATGGAATGGGTCCGAGATCGCGGTATTTTCAACTACAGTTGCCGGATTCGGTGCGAATGCGGCTCTGGCCCGATTCAGCCCGGAAGGAAAACCGATTGATCAGGTCAGACTCCTGCCCATTTCCGGTCAAATTGCCTGGCTCCCGCTCCCCAAACTCTACTGGCACCAAGACCATTATTTCACTTTTTACGAAGATTCATTGATCCTGATCAAGCCCTGACTGATCCTTATAAACATCCTTATTTAGCAGATGTACATGGATTATCATTAATTCGGACACCCCTTTGAATCAAAGCTGGAATTTCCACCTCACAGGCTTCTGGATCCAGTTGATTTGAGGAAATGGTCAACTGGCTAAGATGTTTTAGCCCTAAAAGAGGTCCAAGATCACGGACATCGCACTTCCATAAAGTCAAATTTTGTAGGTTCCGGAGATTGGCTAGAGGAGAAATATCTGTGGCTTTCATTCCACCCAGCGAAAGCTTCTTAAGCCTGGTTAAACCAGAGAGTGGGCTTAAATCCATAATTGGATTGCCGACTAAATTCAATTCCTCCAGCCACACCAAACTAGATAATTGTTTAATCTCCTTAACTCCTTGGCCGGGCAATTCCAGAATTCTTAATCCAGCTAGATATTCAATCCCGCTCAGATTCAAAATCGGACCACCAGAGCCATAATCACGACCTTCAACAAAGCTATAAAATTCTCTCATTCCGCAAAGCCGAGTTCTTGGAAAGGATTTTGGCTCTCTTTCTTTTTTATCATAATCCCTCGGTTCAATTCCTTCCCATGACCAAGTCAATACCCACATTTCCAAATTGGGATCCGGAAATTTCACGAACTCCGGCTTGAGCCCTTCATCAACCAAACCGTTGCAATCATTGTCAAAACCATCGCAAATTTCCTTAGCGCCAGGATGGATGAAATCAACTCCGTCATTGCAATCCGGACCTTTGATCCCATTATAACCATCGCAATTCGCCCAGAAGCCGTCCTGATCATAATCCTGGCAACGATACCAATAGCAACTGGACCATTGGTTTGCCTGGTTGTCATCACAATCTTTTTTCACGGTTTTATACCGATCGCAATTGCTATAGTAGCCATCACCGTCTTTATCCTTGCATTCATCGCAACTTTTCCAGTTATTCGGATCCTGATCATTGCAATCCTTTTTGTGACGAACATATTGTTCGCATCCCACATAAGCCCCGTCTTGATCTTCATCCCGGCAGGTTTCGCATTTAGACCAGACATCCTGGTTGGCATCATTGCAATCTCCTCCGCCCTTCCGGTACTTCCAACCATCCGCATAATGACCGTCCTGATCCCGATCCTTGCAAACAATCCATTTCCGCGCTCCATAGATTGCGCCATAAATAGCCCAGCCCAGGATTAGAACAAAAAATAAGGTTAGACTAGCCGCGCGTTCCAGCTTTTTTCGATCCCGCGGCTGATGATTTTCGGCCATATTAAAATTCTCCGCCTAAAAGATGTTTTATTCAAGTCAGGGTTCCTATAATTCCCCGGCAACTTTCCCGCGGCAGCGACCCTATATCTATGGTCTGCCGTTGGTGGAATTGGCGGAGGGGCTTTTGCTTTTGGCCGGGCGGTTCACACGAGGAACGCTTTTTCTGACCATCCTGACCGTCATCTGGGCCTCGGAGTTTGACCGTTTCTCGCTGGACGCCCTTCGGAAAAGGAAAACTTTTAAACCAAGGATTTAACAGCAGGCGGGATGCCGGCGGAGCGGAGTTCGTAGAAGAAGGGCACGAACATTTTTCAGCTCCCGCCCTTGAAGCTGCTGACAAACATTTTGGCCTGGTCCAGGTCCGCGCTCTTCTTGAACAGCACCCCCAAAAACGGGACATAGCCGTCCTTGCCCAATTCCTTGGCGTGGAAATTCGGGTCGGATTGAAGCGCCCGCGCCCAGTTGATCAACTCGCGGGTGGACGGTTTCTTTTCCACATTCGGGACCCGCCGGAGCGCGTAAAAGGTGTTGATCGCCGCGGCCTCCAAATGCTTGTCAATCTCCGGGAAATGCGCGCGCACGATCTGGTGCATCATCTCCGGGCCGGGGAAAGCGATGTGATGGAAATTGCATCGGCCCAGGAATGGGTCCGAGAGGTCCTTCTTGGCGTTGGAAGTGATGATCACGATCGGCCGGTTTTTCGCCGGGACGGTCTTGTCTATTTCCATAATGTCAAAGGTCATCTGGTCCAGGACATCCAGCAGGTCGTCCTGGAAATCGGTGTCGGCCTTGTCAATCTCGTCAATCAACAGCACCACCTTGGTCTCCGAGACAAAGGCCTGTCCGATCTTGCCCATCCGGATGTATTCCTCAATGTTCTTGACATTGCGCTTGGAATCCCCGAACCGCGCGTCATTGAGCCGGGTCAGGGTGTCATACAAATAAAGCGCGTCCACCGCCTTCATATTTGACTTGACATTGAGCGCGATCAGGGGCAGCCGCAAATCCTGAGCGATCGCGTGCGCCAGCAAAGTCTTGCCCGTGCCCGGCTCGCCTTTGAGCAATAGCGGCATCTCCAGCGCGATCGTGATGTTGACAATCTTCTTCAGCTCCGGATCCAGCACATAGGTCTCCGTGCCCTCAAACTGCTTCAAGTTCTTCAATTCCTTCATCTCCTCTTTACCCCGGTTTTTTTCTTCTTAAATAGAAAAATAACACCACCCGGCGGATTCTGCAAGCAAGGTTGACGGCGTAATGGTCTAATGAAGCCCTGACCCGACTCCCGCTTGCAATCGCGGGAAAAAGAATTATATTGATTCCAGAGTGCGGTATTTACAGTATTCACCACATTCAAATCGGGAAAAAATGTCAAATTAAGCAGGAGGGTTGCAGATGAAGGTAAAACTTTTACACGACCGGGTTTTGATCAAGCGGCTGGCGCAGGAGGAAAAAACGGAATCTGGAATTCTTATCCCGGACGCGGCCAAGGAACGGCCTCAGATGGGTATCGTGGTTGAAGCCGGCCCGGGCAAGGTGCTCAAGAACGGCAAAGTGCTTCCGCTGGAAGTCAAGAAAGGCGACAAGATCG
>CAIYYW010000016.1 GCA_903930515.1 uncultured delta proteobacterium
GGCGAAATGGAACCACCAGACCGACTGATAAACCCGGGTCACGCCGGCAATGCTCATTCCCCCAAGTCCCATTGAAACCAGGTATCCGATGGGGGAATATGCCGCCCATTGGTCATTGGTATAAGCAATCCGGATCCCCTCAAGCAGGAACCCGGTGATGACGACCGCGGCGAATAGTATGAGCAAAAAGGCGTCATCCCATTTATTGTCCAGCCGGTCGGGCTTGATGATGTATCTGCGGATTGCGGCGTAGGCCAGGCCGGCGAGCAGGGCCAGGCCGGCGAGGTCGGCGAACATGCTGATGGCCAGATATAAGGGGCCGTGATATATGCGGAACTTGAAATCCACATCCACGAACACAACCGCGGTGGTGAGCATAAGGGCTAGGAACGACCAGAAGATCGCGACATGCATTATGCCCGGGACCGGGTCCTTGAGCACGCGCATTTGCAGCGGGGTGTCCCAAACGAACAATTTGATCCGGGCGAACCAGTTGTTGAAGCGGCTCTGGTCCGGTTGCGCCGAGAACCAGAATTTTAGTTTCTGATAAAAGCCGTAGGCGCAAATCCCCAGCGCGATCGTTGCCAGGGGGTAGATCATAAATTTGTAGGGCGCGTCAATATGCCAATACATCGCCCTTTGCGCGACATTGGCTGGTATGGTCATATCCATTTTAATTCCTCCTCTATTCGCTGCAGGGCATGCTCGCGCATGCTCCCGCGCGATCAAGCCGCTTCTTTGCCTTGTTTCTTTTCCACGACCGCCAGGGCGGCATCGCGCTGCCGCTCGGCCAGGGCGCCCATATAGCGGTGCCGGACCTGTTGGCTCAGGCAATCCCATAGGTAGGAACTGCAAACGAGCTGGAGCCGCTTCCGGTCCAGGGTTTTGAGGAACGGTTCCAGTTCCTTCCGCTTCCGGCTCAGGCACCAGATCCGCTCAACCAGGATGGTGTCCACGGTCGGGCCGCAATTGAGAGCATCCCTGACCCCGGGCTGATTGATAAAATCCTCGCGGTAATTTTCGTCCTCATAAACGCAGACCAGCTCCAGGTTTTCCCGCTTGGCATATTCCTGGATCCGCTCTTTCTGGAACTCCTTGCTGATCTTAAGGTCGGTTCCCAGGATCGGGATGTCGCACACATAACCGACTGCTTTTCTTGGCTTGTTCATCTTAAGGCCTCCTTCCGGCGCGCAGACACCCTTGTCTGCGCGCCTTAAAAATTCACGCGGCCTGCTCGTGCCTGGATTCTGCCCGGGCCCTGGCTTCTTGCCGCATCTTCTCCGCCAAATCCTCGCCGTAGCGATGCCGTACTTGCTGACTCACGCAGTCCCAGAGTTGAGAGGTGCAAACCAGAGGAACCCTTCTCGCATCCAGCTTGTCCAGCACCGGCTCCAAGTCCTTCATCTTCCGGCTCATCGCCCACACCCGCTCCACCAGGACCAGGTCGTAAGCCTCTTCGCAACAGAGGACCTTGTTCACCCCCGGCCGGTTCAAACAACCCTCCCCGGAGCAGTCATCCTCGTAGATGCCGACCAGCTCAAGGTTTTCCTTCTCGGCGTATTTCAAGATCCTCAGTCGCTGATCCTCCTTGCTGATCACCAGGTCGCTTCCGACCACCGGCACATCACACACATAACCGATTGCCCTCTTCATCTTTTTCATCTTACTACCTCCTTTGTTTGAACTGTCTTTTTTCATTTCGCATATTTAATACTACAACCTCCGTGCCAAAAGTATGCGCTAACTGCTCTTTAAAACAGTAACATATTGATAATAAAGATGAATATATATAATTTTGTCTGTTTCCCAGAAAATTTTTGCGGCCTTCCTGGTATGTATCCGTATCTTTATATTATACAAATCAAGGCACTCGGATATGCTGATACAATTCTAACTGGCTGAAATTTAATGGTTTTAATGAAGCGACCATCTCTTTTCTGACTTGAATCATTCTTTTTGAGTGTATCAATAAAAGATACGATTTTGCTTGACTTTGCGGATTTTTTGCTTAAGATATGAATTGATGTCAAACCGAGCGGTATTTCCACCCACGGAGGAAGAGCTGCTTTCGCGGCTGAATTGGTTTGTAAAACTGCGCTGGCTTTTTTTGCTGGGATTGGCCGGGGTGCTGTTTTTCGCCGCGGATGTTTTTCAAGTGAAGTTCAAGGCCTTTCCGATCGTGCTGATCGGGATCATCGTTCTGATATACAACCTGGTTTTTTATTTCCTTCATTCCTGGATGCGCCAGCAGCCGGGCCGGGAGGTCTCCAAGCGGGGCTTGAGGATTGAGGCCAATTTCCAGATCGGTCTGGACCTGTTATGTCTGGTGTTCCTGATCCATTACAGCGGCGGGATCGAGAACCCGTTCGTGTTCTTCTTCGTGTTCCATATGATCCTGGGCAGCATCCTGCTCACCGGCCGCGACATCTGGTTCCAGGCCGCAGGCGCCACCGGGATCCTGTTCCTCCTGCTCGCCCTTTCCTATTACAAGGTGATCGCCCACTACCATATGGAGGGGTTCGCCTCGGACCAGCTCTGGAGCAATGTCCCCTATATCTACGCCGGGGTGGCCTCCTTCCTGGCCACGGTGTTTATGTCCGTGTATATGACCAATTCCATCGCGCGCAGCCTGAGGAAGAGGGAGAAGGAGGTCTTCTTCACCAAGACCCAGTTGGAGAAAAAATCGCGCGAGCTGGAACTGGCCAACCAGGAACTGATCCGGAAGCAGAACCTGCTGATCCAGTCCGAAAAGCTCGCCTCGCTCGGGAAACTTTCCGCCGGGGTCGCCCACGAATTGAACTCGCCGCTTACCGGAATCCTGAGCTTCTCATATTTCATCAAGGAGCATTGCGCCTCCGATCCCCAGGCCCAAAGCGATATTGAGGTGGTGATCCGCGAGACTGAGCGCTGCAAGAAGATCATCAAGAGCCTTCTGGATTTCGCGCGCCAGAGCCAGCCGGAGAAGAAGGAGGATGACCTGCTCCATATTTTGAACAAGACCATCTCGCTGGTTGAGAACCATAAGGACTTCAAAAATATTGAGATCGTCAAAGACTATCCGGAAAAGCTGCCTTTGATTATGTTTGACAAAGACCAGATCCAGCAGGTGTTTATGAACCTGGTCGTGAACGCGATGGAGGCGATGTCCGGCAAGGGCAAGCTCCAAATCCGCGCCGGGATCGGCTCGGACGGGAACGACCTTGAAATCTCCTTCCGCGACACCGGCTCCGGGATCAGCGAGGAGAACCTGCAGAAGATTTTCGACCCGTTCTTCACCACCAAGGAAAAAGGCACCGGACTCGGCCTCAGCATCAGCCTGGGGATCATTGAAAACCACGGAGGCAAGCTGGAGGTGTTCAGCGCGCCCGGCCAAGGCTCTACCTTCCTGGTGAAACTGCCGGTGGTCCCGGTTGGGGAATGGGGGTGAATATGGCGGAAGTGAATGTGCTGGTGGTGGATGACGAGGAGGTGGTGCTGGCCAGTTGCGAGCGCGCCCTGCAAAGCCAGGGATACGCCGTGATTTCTGCCCAGAGCGTGGACCAGGCCCTGGCGGAACTGGAAAATAATTCGTTTGATGTGGTGGTCGCGGATTTGGTGATGCCCCGGAAGGGCGGGATGGAACTGCTCAAGATTCTCCGGGAAACCTACCCGCAGATCCGGGTGATTATGATCACCGGATACTCCTCAATCAATACCGCGGTGGAATCCATCAAGCTGGGCGCGTTTGATTACCTGAGCAAGCCCTTCTCGCCCGCGGAATTGGTGCTCACCGTGAAGAAGGCCCTGGAGGAAAAGGGAAGATTGGTGTCGCCCTACCTCACCGACCAGGAAATGCCCGGCCAGATGATCTTTGACAACATCATCGGAAACTCCTCCCGGATGATTGAGGTCTTCAAGTTCGTATCCAAAGTCGCCGCCACCGATACCACCGTGCTGATCATCGGCGAGTCGGGCACCGGGAAAGAATTGGTCGCCCGCGCCGTCCATAAAAACAGCCGGCGCAAGGACAACCATTTCGTGGTGGTGGACTGTCTCACCCTGACCCCGACCCTGCTGGAAAGCGAATTGTTCGGTCATATCAAAGGGTCCTTCACCGGAGCCGTGTCCGCCAAGGCCGGCTTCTTTGAAGTGGCCAACCAAGGGACCCTGTTCCTGGACGAAATCGGAGACCTCAGCTTTGACCTGCAAGGAAAACTGCTCCGGGTGATCCAGGAGCGAAAATACACCCCCGTGGGTGGCACTGAGCCTAGAGAGACCGACATCCGTCTGGTCGCGGCCACCAACAAGAACCTGAAAAAAATGGTTGAGACCGGAACCTTCCGCGAGGATTTGTTCTATCGCCTATATGTGGTCCCGATTTTCCTGCCCCCGCTCCGGGAGCGCAAGGAAGACATCCCGATTTTGGTGGAACATTTCCTGAGAAAATTTTCCAGCCGTTACCAAAAGCCCGTCCCCGCGATGTCGGAGAAGGTGATCAAATGCCTGCTCAATTACGCCTGGCCGGGGAATGTGCGGGAGCTGGAAAATACCATTGAGCGCGCCGCGGTCAGCTTTGAAGGCGGGGAAATCCTGCCCTCCGACCTGCCCGAGCAGATCCAGAAGGAAGTCGGCGAAGGGGCTGGTCTCGCCCCCGGGACCCTGGGCGAACTGAAAAAAATGAAAAAGCAGCTTCGGGAAAAAGCCATTGAGGATATTGAAAAGGAGTTCGTATTGAGCGCGCTCAGCTCCCATAATTTCAGCGTGGCCGAGGCCGCCAAGGCCGTGGGTATGCAGCGGACAAACTTCTACCGACTGATCCGCAAATACAACATTAAACTGCCCAAATCCGAGGAAGAATTGGAATCCGCCGATACTCACAACCACGATCACTGAATTGCCCGCCGGGACATTCTTGCTTGCGCTGCTGTCAATGTGCGAGCGAATTCAGTCGCGACAAGGGCGCAGCCCTTGACCAATCTGTGCGAGCGACTTTCTTGTCCGCCGACTTGTCCGCCGAAGCTTCTTGTCATCCATAGCTTTAGCGACGGATGATGGCGAAGGCCGGAAGCCTCTTCAGGCTCGGACAATCTGTAGGCGAAGGCGGAAGGCGCGATAGCTCTGAAATACACCCCTGGGGCGCAGACACTCTTGTCTGCGCTTCTGCTTCCAATGTGCGAGCGACTTTAGGCGGGATAGCTCTGAATACTCCTCTCCCTTCAATGTCCCTTTTGCTGTTTTGCTGTTTACGAATTATTAATTAACCGGGAAAATGCGAAATATGTGTATAAGGTAATGATTTTAAAGAGAAATTTAGGTTAAGAGGGGGAACACCGAAATAATTATTTGAGAAACTTTTTTAGGTTTGAGGGGAATTATTTAAGAAACTTTAGGAGGGGGATTAGCCAAAGCCTGTAAATTTTGCGCACCCGATCTCCGATTCTTGATCGCCAGTAGGCCGTTGAAAACTATCGCCCAGTGCTCCGATGTTTGCGGCCACGGAAGGCCGGTTTGGTGGCGGCAAAACTGGGCGCGGCGTGCGGCGTCATAATTGAGTTCCGTAAACAACTCGTCCAACCGTTTCTGCTGCGTTGGCGAGATCGCTCCCGACTGCGAAGTAAAACCCGGGCGGCGGTTTCTCGGCTCGTCCGCAAGCGCGGAACGGTAGGTATCCAATAATCGTTGGAGTTGGTTTGTGGAGAGGGACCGGAGGGATGGGCTGCCGGCGCGAGTCCATATCCCCCAGGAAACCATATCCTCATGAATGGCCTGGTGGACCTCGGCGCCGCCGGCGCATTCGTGGTGGTGCATCTGTCGCGCGGAGGCATGTATCCCGCGCATCAGCGAGACCCGCCGATCCCGGTCGTTAATTTTAGCGAGGGACACTAGTGTCCTCCCCGCTCCCAAGCCTAGAGTTGGCCGACCTAACCGAGACCGATTCCCTTTTGGAAGGCACAATGTTTTATCGGGACGATTTAGAATTGCAGGCAACCCGGGTAAAGGTTTATGTGAAACCGATTTCAGACGAGGACGCCGGCGAGTCCCCCAAGGATTACCTCGCCTGCGATGTGGAGGTTGAGGAGGACATTGAAAACGAGAATTATTTGGGGGATAAAAAAGAGAAAACCTTTTTCGGGAACTGGATTTACC
>CAIYYW010000017.1 GCA_903930515.1 uncultured delta proteobacterium
AAAAAATAGCGAAACTGGCCGGGAACTCCCTCGGAACTAATTGTCTGATTGAACAAAAAAAGATCCCTGCTTTGTCTGAAGACCCCTTGTTTGAGCCAGGAATCCTGATTATGCGGCCAGAACGCGTAATCAAATTCATGCCGGTCCGGGTCGGATCCTTTTGCCGGGAAGGATAAAATCAGCGGCATCCCCTTCACCTTTTCCTGCGGCGCCCAGCGGAGCGTGATCGCCTCCAGAATCCCGTCCGGGCCGGCGTGAACCGCGGCCGGCGCAGTGAGCGCGAGATTAACTCCAAACTGACCGGAAGCGTCAACCAGGTCCACCCAGTTTTTCACCGCCCAGAAAGTCGGCTGATAAAGTTTATTCAGCGGCCGTTCAATTATGCCGTAAGGCAATTCCTGGATGAACTTACCGGGACGCACCAGGGTTCGGAAAACCACGGTTGCCGTGCGCTTTTTATTGACCGAACCTTCAACCTTCATCCGCACCATCGGTTGATCAGGTTGGAAATAAAGAGAGCGCTTAAACTCCCTGCCTTCAAGGATTGATGACACGGTGATTACTAAATTTTGTCCTTCTTTAACGGTGATCTCCGCTTTCTGATCGCCGGCTCTGGCAATTTGCTGAAATTTTCCGCCGCTAAGCTCCTGTCCCATCCTCCAGAGTCCACCGTTCTCCTGATAAAGAACGAGGTCATTGGAAGGCCCGGAGAGGATTTCACGGTTCTGTTTTTTATCATACCAACGGGTGATACACCCGCCTTGATCAGGATCAATTTCAATCCGATAGAAAGCATTTTCCACTTTGATCACGGCGCCATCTTGCGCCCATTCCAAATGCGGCAAAGGTCCGGCCATCCCTGCGGCCGCCTTGGGAAATATTTTAAGTTCATCCAGGATATTCTTTTCCACTATTTCCTGCGCCTGGATCAGCGCCGGAATTTGTTCCTTCCAATAGACCCGGTCCGGAGCCGTGCCGGTGATGAAATCGTGATGGTCGGAAAAAAGGGAAATCTCCCAGGGCCGGGAAAGGTCCGGATAAAGTTCCGGTTTGCCTTGCAGGATTGCCTTAACCCCCAGAGCTTCAGCGGCTAAAAGGCTTTGGGAAAGGTTCCGGCATCTTTGCTTCAGTTCCGGTCGGCTGGAATAAAATCCCATATAGGTCGGGTTGGGGTCCATGGTTATCACCGGAAGCTGATCCCGATGAAATTCCACCAGCCTGAAATAATCTTCCAGCCCCGCGAGCGCGACGAACACCTTGGTTTGCGGATAGCGGACCTGGTTGTAATGGTCAAGGATTTTCAGCAGGTTCAAAACCGGCGGATTGAAGTCGCCTCCGATCGGGCAGAACATATACCCGGTCTTGGACAGGGGCCGCAACTGTTTGATGTAGGAATCAATCTTGGCGTCGGTCTGCTTCGGGGAACGGGCCGGCGCGCCCAAAAGAAGGCCGTAGAGGTAAGCCGCTCCGGCTTTGTCCACCAGATCGCCCTGGCCGTAGCTGAAAGCGTTCAAGTGCGCGATAACCTCGGAGCCGTCTCCAGACCGCCAGATGAAATCATTGGTCTTGAGTTTGCTCAGGAGCAACTCGGTGTCCGAGCCGGGCAGGGGATAATCTTTTTCCGGCCTAGTGTCTATGCCGGTGAAATAGCTGCCGTCAATCCGGGTGAAGGCCGTGTATTTATAGCCAAGCTCGCGCAGGATCGCCGGGACCGTGGGGGAATGACCGAAGGAATCCGCGAAGTATGCCGCCTTCGGGTCGGTATTCATCCCCTGTTTTTTCAGCCACTCAAACCCGAACAAATAATCCCGGATCAGGTTTTCCCCCTCCGGCAGAAGCGTATCCGGACTGGTGACCCCGGTCCCCGTGAACTTGACCCGGCCCTGATTCACATAATCCCGGAGCAGGCCGCGTTGGTCCGGATGGCCGTCCCAGTATCTCTTGAAAAAAAAGATACATTCCACGGAATAGACATAGCGCGGGTCTTTGCCCAGCTCTTCAATCGCCCGGTCAAAGGTTTTGTCCGTGAGCAGCTTCTGATATTGATCCGAAGTGAACAGCCAGTCCGGATCTACATGGCTGGACTGCGCGAAGATCAGGACTTGCTTGGCGTCATCCGGAATATTCCATTGCCTTCTCAGGCTGGATTCTTCCGGGCTGATCTGCGCCGAAAGGGCCGCGGCAAATCCCATCCAAATTCCCAGCGCCGAAATAACCGCGGTTATGGAAAAAAATCTTGAGTTCATCTCCGCCTCCATTGTCCGCATTATATCAATTTGCCAAGCTTATGCCAGTGTCTTAAAATAAAAAAATGCCCGTTCAACCGAACCGTTCTTTTTGGATCAGGGAGATGACGCTCGCGCTGGTTTTTTTGGGAGCATCGGCCGGCCTGTGCGCCGATCCCAAAGAGCAGACGGCCGGGAAGGAACTTATGCCCGGGGTTTCCGCCCGTAATTCCGAGACCTGCCCGGTTTACGCGCCCTTTTCAACCATTGTGAACCCGTCTCCGGACCAGGGATTTTTCTGGGGATTCCAGATGATCGGCGGAACCGCCGGTTTTTATCCCTGGCTCAATGCGGACCTGGAGACGCGGCTCAAGCAGGCGGCCAACGACATCCGCGGTTTGGGCGCGGGCTGGACTCGCGCCTACCTGATCTGGGGGGATGTGGAGCCGAAAGTGAAGAAGGAAAATTTTCAGCGCTACCTGGGCAGGAATGATTTTCCGACCCGCGAAGAAGTCAGCGAGCAGATGATTGAGGATTACGCTTTCAGCCGGGGAGCCTGGGCCGGTGAAAACGCGCTGGCTTGGAACCGATATGACTGTTTGGTCAAGCAGATGACTGACAGGGGGGTCGGGGTTTTTCTGAACCTGGGTTTGGAAGACAATTGGGCGATGCCGGTTGAGGCTGAGAGTGGGGAAAAGCTGGACCCGAATTTGATCGGCCCGGGAAAATATCTCGGGCTGTTGTATCTTCATTGCCGGGCAACGGTCCGGCGCTACGGGCCCCGGGTGCAATACTATCAACTGGAAGATGAACTCAATGCCTGCTATCTGCGGGGGGTGATTTTTTACCGCGTGCGCAAGGGATGGATCTGGCGCAATGAGCGGTTCAAGGAAAAGCTTCTCCAAACCATGAGCGACGCGGTTCAGGATGAAGGCAAACGGATGGGCCTGAAAATGTATCGGATGATTTTTCTCCATACCTTCCTCTCCGACCCGATCTTCCGGACCTATAAATATTACGCGGTGAAATGGGCTGAATATTACGACCTGGTCGGTCTGGACATTTATCCCGATTCCTACACCATCGGCTTTATTCCCGAAACCGGCGCGTCCATCAGCTTCCAGATCAACCGCGCGATCAAAACCCTGGAGCGGGCCGGCTATCAAGTTGGCAAAGACAAATTCGTTTATCTCAGCGAAACCAGTTACCCGACGCAACCTTGGCAAAGGGGATACAACGAAAAAAATCAGGCCGCCGCCATCCGCGCCGCCATTGCCGGCAAAACACATTTCGGCAAGGGCATCCTCGGGACCAAGGCCTCGGGATTCTGCTGGGGGGCATTGACCGGGACCGAACGCGCAACCATAAGCCGGCTGAACCCCGGTTACACCGATTCCTTTATGGGAATCGTCAAGCCCGGTTGCGGCGCAGGCATCCCGCCCCAAAGCGGGGGCTGCGCGCAAATCAATTACCCGCCCGCCTATCAAGCGCTCCGGCAAGCCATCGCCGATTCCGGCAAAACCCCGCTGCAATATCCCGCGGGCAAGGAATGAGCGATGCTCAATAAGGCCGCCGGCCCGAAAACTTTATTTGAAAAAAACGGTCGGATATGTCAGAATCAGATCCAGGAAGGGAAGTAAAACTATGACCGGAAAAATGGGCCGAGCGGGAATGGGAATTTTAGTCCTGGTGGCGACCGCGGTTATTTTCAGCTCCAGCCTGAACTCGGCTCCGGCCTCTCCCGGCCCGGTCAGCGAGAGCGCCGAGGGCCATTTAAAAAAGGGCAAGGAACAACTGGGCCAGAACAATTTGGGATCGGCCATAAATTCGTTCAACCAGGCGATCAAGCTTAATCCCCGGTACGCAGAGGCCTATGACTTGCGCGGCCAGGCTTATTTCAAGGACAGCAAGAACGACGAGGCGATCAAGGATTTCAATTTTGCCCTGGAGCTGAACCCGAAGCTGGCGGAAGCCTATCTGGACCGCGGGGTGGCTTATGACGCCAAAGGGGATTTTGACCAGGCCCTCAAGGATTATAACCAGGCGCTTAAGCAGAACCCCCAATACTCCGTCGCCTTTCTCAGCCGGGGCCTGACCTATGCCAAGAAAAAAGAGTTTGACCGCGCCATCGCCGATTACAACCAGGGCATCCAGATTGACCCCAAATCCCTGATGGGTTACAACAACCGCGGAAGCGCCTACTGGTACAAAAAAGAATACGACAAAGCCATCGCCGATTTTACCAAGGTCCTGGAAATAGACCCCCAATTCGCCATCGGATATTTCAACCGCGGATGGGCCTACTTCAAAAAAGGAGACAAGGCCAAAGCCGCCGCCGATTACAAAAAAGCCTGCGAACTCAATCCCCAATACAAAAAGTGGCCATACTAATAGAACCATAGAACCGCAGGCAGGCTCGGCAGGAACCGGAAAATTTGTTCAAATCGTAAGCCCCTTGGGAAAAGTTTTTCCGATGGTATTTTTCTTGAAACGCGGAACGCGAAACGATAGACGCGGTCTTTGCCCCGGCGCCGAGTGGAACAATTGACAGCGGATTTTTTCGGCATATAATTATAGGATAATGAGCAACTGGTATAAATGGGAGCTGGAAGTGATGGACAAGCTGAAGAGCCAGGATCAGGATTTCGCCAAGATGGTGGAGCGGCATCAATTCCTGGACGAGCGGCTGAAGCAGTTGTCCGGCAAGATCCGGTTGGACGCGGAGGAGGAGACTGAGGAGCGGACGCTGAAGCGGGAGAAATTGCGCTTGCGGGACCGGATTGAGGAGACGCTTAGAATTCACAGAAATATCGTCCTCCCTGCCTAGGGGAAGGACTATGCTTTTGTTCTGAACCCCGATGGCAAAGACATCGGGTTTTTTTTTAATATGGCGCACAGACAAGGGTGCCTGCGCCACGGAAACAAGGAGGAGTGATGAAGAGCGATCAGATCAAGAAGGGGATTGAGCGGATGCCCAATCGGGCTTTGCTTTATGCCACGGGCGTGTCCCGTTCGCAACTGGAGAAACCCTTCATCGGTGTTTTCACCAGCTTTTCCGACCTGATCCCGGGCCATATCGGGATGCGGGAACTGGAGCGCGCCATTGAGAACGGGGTACATTCCGGGGGCGGAGTCCCCTTCCTGATCGGCATTCCCGGGATTTGCGACGGGATCGCAATGGGGCATCCGGGAATGAAATACAGCCTGGCCTCCCGGGAACTGATCGCGGACTCGGTTGAGACCGTTGCCAAAGCCAACGCCCTGGACGGGATCGTCCTTTTGACCAATTGCGACAAGATCACCCCCGGGATGCTGATGGCATCCGCCAGGCTGGACCTCCCGGCCATCGTGGTCACGGCCGGGCCGATGCATTCGGGCAGGCACCAGGGAAGAAGGCTTGACCTGGTGCACGATACCTTTGAAGCGGTCGGCCTTTACCAGGCCGGAAAATTGAGCAGATGCGAAGTTGAGGCATTGGAGATGGAGGCCTGTCCCGGACCCGGCTCCTGCCAGGGATTGTTCACCGCCAACACCATCGCCTGCCTGACCGAGGCAATGGGGATGAGCCTCCCGGGTTGCGCCACCGCGCTCGCCGGGATGAGCAAGAAACGACGGATCGCCTTTGAAAGCGGAAGACAGATCGTGAGTCTGATCCAAAAGAAAATCAGCGCCAAAAAAATCATCAACCGCAACTCCATTGAAAACGCCATCCGGGTTGACCTGGCTTTGGGCGGCTCCACCAATACCGTGCTTCATCTTATGGCCATTGCCAAAGAAGCCGGGGTGGAACTGCCCCTGGAATTGTTCGATCGGCTCAGCCGCTCAACCCCCAACATCACCCGGATCCGGCCGGCCGGGGACCATATGATGGAAGACCTGGAATGGGCCGGAGGGATACCCGCGGTGCTGTATCGTCTAAAAAAATATTTAAAAGATAATCAAACCACTTCTGCCAGGAACCTAAAACAAATTATAAAAAAACCTGATTACCTGGATGATGCGGTGATCCGGCCTTTGACTGACCCGTATTCCCAAGAAGGCGGGATCGCGATCCTGTTCGGGAATTTGGCTCCGGAGGGCGCGGTGGTCAAGCAGAGCGCGGTGAGCGAGCAGATGAAATTTTTTGAAGGCCTTGCGAAATGTTTCAACTCGGAAGAGGCCGGGATGAAGGCGGTTATGGAAGGAAAAATTAAACCCGGGGATGTGGTTGTGATCCGGTATGAAGGCCCCAAAGGCGGGCCGGGTATGCGGGAGATGCTTTCTCCCACCAGCGCGATAGCCGGGATGGGCTTATCCGAGAGCGTGGCCCTGATCACGGATGGAAGGTTCTCAGGCGGGACCCGCGGTCCTTGCATCGGGCATATTTCTCCGGAAGCCGCGGCTTTGGGGCCGATTGCCGCAATCAAAAACGGAGATAAAATAATGATTGACATCCGGAAGCGGAAGATTGAACTCAAGGTCGGCGCCAGCGAGATCGGGAAGCGGCTGAAATCCTTGCCCGCTTTTGAGCCCAAGATCAAGACCGGATACCTGGCAAGATACAGCAGGCTGGTGAGCAGCGCGGGAAAGGGAGCCGTTTTGGAATAGGTCCGACACCTTGTCGGGCGATTTGAAAGCAAGCGGGGCAGGCGCGCCCCGTCCGCTGTGCGATACGATTGGAGGGCAGCAATGGAGAAATTTGGCGCGGAAATATTAGTGGACGCCCTGATCAACGAGGGGGTGGAGGTGATGTTCGGGTATCCGGGCGGGGTGGTGCTTCCTATTTTTGATGTCCTGTATGACTCCCCGATCAAGTTCATCCTGACCCGGCACGAGCAGGGAGCGGCCCACGCGGCTGAAGGGTTTGCGCGGGCCACCGGCAAGGTCGGCGTTTGTCTGGCAACCTCCGGACCCGGCGCGACCAACCTGGTCACCGGGTTGGCGGACGCGCATATGGACTCGGTCCCGATTGTCGCGATCACCGGCCAGGTCCCGACCGGCCTGATCGGCGGAGACGCTTTCCAGGAAGCGGACGCGGTCGGGATCACCCGGAGCATCACCAAGCATAATTATTTGATCAAGGACATCCGGGACATCCCGCGGGTGGTCAAGGAGGCCTTTTATATCGCCGGAACCGGCAGGCCCGGGCCGGTCCTGATTGATGTTCCCAAAGATGTTTCAACCGCCAGGGCCAAGCCGGAAAAGGTGGATCGGGTGGAGCTTCGCGGCTACCGGCCGGTGCTGGAGGGGAATAAGAAGCAAATCCGGAGGGCCGCGGAAGCGATCCTGCAATCCAACCGGCCGGTGATCTACGGCGGGGGAGGGATCATCATCTCGGGCGGTTCCGCGGAGTTGCGGCGCCTATCCGAGAGCCATAAAATACCGGTCACGCTCACCCTGATGGGATTGGGCGGATTCCCGGGAACGCATCCGTATTTTATGGGGATGCTCGGGATGCACGGGACCTGGGCGGCCAACCGGGCGATCAAGGACTGCGACCTTTTGATCGCCATCGGCGCCCGCTTTGACGACCGGGTTACGGGAAAGCTGGACGAGTTCGCGCCGCACGCGAAGATCATCCATATTGATATTGACCCCAGCAGTATCGCCAAGAATGTTCCGGTGGACCTCCCGATCGTGGGCGATGTCAAGACCGTGCTCGGGCAATTGCTCAAGGAGCTGGAAGGCCTTTCCCAACCCAATCCCAAGCCCCGCGAGAAATGGCTGGCCGAGATTTCAGGATGGGAAAAGGAGCACCCGCTCCGGTATGAGAAGAGCAAAAAGCTGATCAAGCCCCAGTATGTGATTGAAAAGATTTACGAGCTGACCAAGGGAGACGCCGTCATCACCACCGAGGTTGGACAGAACCAGATGTGGACCGCGCAATATTATAAATTTGACCGGCCCCGCACCCTGATCACCTCCGGCGGGCTGGGAACCATGGGCTTCGGATTCCCGGCCGCGATCGGCGCCCAATTGGGAAAATCGGACAGTCTGGTGGTGGACATCGCCGGGGACGGCTCCATCCAGATGAACATCCAGGAGCTGGCCACTGCGGTCCAATATCGGATCCCGGTCAAGATCGCCATCCTCAATAACCGCTACCTGGGAATGGTCCGGCAGTGGCAGGAATTGTTCTACAACAAGCGCTACTCCAACACCTGCATCAAATGCCAGCCGAACTTCAAAAAACTCGCCGAGGCCTACGGCGCGAAAGGATACACCGTCACCGATCCGGCTGAGGTTGTGCCGGTATTGAAGGAAGCCTTTGGAAACGACCAGCCCTGCCTGATGGATTTCCAGGTGGACCCCGAGGAGAATGTGCTCCCGATCATCCCGCCCGGAAAAGGGGTGTATGACACGATCCTGGCGCCGCCCCCGAAACGAAAGAAAAAGTCATCCCGATAGGAGCGAGGAAATGAAGAAACATGCCATATCGCTTTTGGTGGAGAACCAGTTCGGGGCCTTGAGCCGCATCAGCGGATTGTTCAGCGCCCGCGGATACAACATTGAAAGCCTTTCCGTCGCCCCCAGCTCCGACCCCACCGTCTCCAGGATGACCATTGTCACCAGCGGAGACGACCGGGTGGTGGAGCAGATCGGCAAGCAATTGAACAAGCTGATTGATGTGATCAAGGTCTGGAATGTCTCCGATTATGATTCCATCGGACGCGAGTTGATCCTGGTCCGGGTCTTTGCCGGGGACCATTCCCAGGATGAGATCATCCGGGCAGGCCAGGCCTTCGGAGCCAAGGTGGTGGATGTGTCGGAAAAAAGCCTGGCCTTTGAGATGATGGGGGACAGCCAGGAGGTGGAAAATTTTCTCAACCTGTTAAAGACCTTCGGGATCAAGGAATTGATCCGCTCCGGGACCCTGGCAATGATCAAGGAAGGAAATAAATAAGTGGATCGGTAGATCGGGAGCCGCGGAGATGAATGGGGCATTTCTTGTCAACTTTAGGCTTAAGCTTGGTAAAGCAAAAACAAAGGGTTATAATTAAATCTTAAAGGAGGATGAAGATGGCCAGGATTTATTACGAACAAGACGCGGATTTGAAACTGCTCAAGAACAAGACCATCGCTGTGATCGGGTATGGCAGCCAGGGGCACGCCCAGGCCCAGAACCTTAAGGACAGCGGATTGAAGGTGATTATCGGGATCATCCCGGATGCGACTGCGGACGCGGCGAAAAAGGCCGGGTTCCAGGTTATGAGCGTGGTTGAGGCCGTGAAGAGGGCCGACATCGTCCAGGTCCTGATCCCGGACGAGCTCCAGGCCGCCGTGTATAAGAATGAAATCGGGCCCCATCTGAAAAAAGGAGCGGCGCTCGGGTTCTCGCACGGGTTCAATATCCACTTCAGACAGATCCTCCCGCCCAAGGGCGTGGATGTGTTTATGGTCGCGCCCAAGGGGCCGGGACATTTGGTCCGGAGGGAATATCAAGAGGGCAGGGGAGTGCCGGCCTTGGTGGCGGTGGAAAAGGATGAGAGCAAAAAGGCCTTCAAGATCGCAATGGCGTATGCCAAGGGCATCGGCGCCACCAGGGCGGGCGTGATCCAGACCACCTTCCGAGAAGAGACCGAAACCGACCTGTTCGGCGAGCAGGCCGTGCTTTGCGGAGGCTTGACCGAATTGCTCCGGGCCGGCTTTGAAACCCTGGTCAACGCCGGGTATCAGCCCGAGATCGCTTATTTTGAATGTCTCCATGAAATGAAGCTGATCATTGACCTGATCTACCAGGGCGGAATCTCCTATATGCGTTTTTCCATTTCCAACACCGCTGAATACGGGGACCTGACCCGGGGCAAGAGGATCATCACCGATGAGACCCGCAAGGAGATGAAGAAGATCCTGGCCGAGATTCAATCCGGTCAATTCGCCAAGGAATGGATTCTGGAGAACCTGTCCGGAAAACCTATGTTCCAGGCCTTGGCGAGCGAGCAGAGGAACCACCTGATTGAAAATGTGGGCAAGGAACTGCGCAAGATGATGAGCTGGATAGACGCCAAGGAGGACCCCCGGGAGCATTGATGCAGAACCAGGGATACATCTTTGCCAAGGAAGGACATTTCTGGGTGTATGGCAGTTGGATGGTCTTTATGGTTACCCTGCCCTTCCAGAGATGGTGGCTTTCCGCCCCGGCATTGATTTTCAGCGCGTTCTCAATGTGGTTTTTCCGAAACCCCGAGCGGGAGCCTGCCAAAGAAGAGGGTATTTATGTCAGCCCCGCGGACGGCAAGGTGCTCAAGGTGGAAGACCGGATTGAGGAAAGCCGGTATCTGCATCAGCCGATGAAGCGGGTGAGTATTTTTATGTCCCCGTTTAATGTGCACATCAACCGCGTGCCCCGGAGCGGGACCATTGTGGAAACCATTTATCATCACGGTAAATTCTTCTCGGCCAACCGCGACAAGGCCAGCCTGGACAACGAGCAGAACGCGGTGATTGTCAAAGACGAAAAAGGACGCGTCTATATGTTCGTCCAGATCGCCGGGTTCATCGCCCGGAGGATCGTTTGCTACGGACGGGCGGGCAAGGAAATCCTGATCGGACAGCGGGTGGGGCTGATCAAGTTCGGGAGCCGGCTGGATTTATATCTGCCCCTGGAAGCGGAAATATCGGTCAAACCTGGAGAACATACCAAAGCCGGACAAACCATAATCGGGAGGTTGCGATGACGGAACCAAGGATCATCAAACCGGCCATTTTTATCCCCAACGCCGTAACCACCGCCAGTATGCTCTTTGGGTTCTATTCCATCCAGCAGTCCTTTGAGGGGAATTTCATCCACGCCACCTGGGCCCTCCTGATCGCCGCCATCCTGGACTCACTGGACGGAAGGATCGCCCGTCTGGTCAAGGGAACCTCTGAATTCGGGGAACAATATGACTCGCTCGCGGATTTAATCAGCTTCGGAATCGCCCCGGCGATCCTGGCGGTCCGTTTTGGGATGGCGGGCTATTTCGGAGACCTGGGATGGGCGATCGGGTTTGTTTACCTGGCCGCGGCCGCGATCCGGCTGGCCCGCTTCAATGTCCTGATCGGGGACGAGCAGTCCAAATCGTATTTCAAAGGAATGCCCAGCCCCTGCGCCGCAGGCATCCCGGTGGTGAGCGCGATGGTATATACCAAGTACGCGGGTCCGGGACCGTTGGGAAATTACTATCTGGCCCTGGCATATCTGATCGCCGTGGCGATCGCCGGACTGCTGATGATCAGCCCGATCCGGTTTAGAACCTTCAAGGACATCAAGTTCACCAAATACGGCATCCGCTGGCCCCTGTTCGGATTCGTGATCATCCTGGCCTGCCTCTTTATCCGGCCCCAGGCCACCCTCTTCGGTGGACTGATCGCATACCTCACCTGGGCGTTCCTGGAAGAAACCCTCATCCTGCGTCCCAAGGAAAAAGAGCTCCGGGCGAAAAAGCGCGAAGCCCGCCACAAGAGAAGGGAAGCCCGGAAGGCGCGCAAGCGCGAGGAGCGCGACGCGCGGATGAAGGTGATTCCGGGCGAGCGGGGAAAAGAGGAACAGAAAAATGGCTGAGCGGGTTTTTATTTTTGATACCACCCTCCGGGACGGGGAGCAGGCGCCCGGGGCCAGTATGAACATTGAAGAGAAGTTGATCGTGGCGCGCCAGTTGGAAAAACTGGGAGTGGATATTATGGAAGCCGGGTTCCCCGCGGCCAGCGAGGGAGATTACGAATCCGTGCGCCGGATCTCGGAGGAGATTGAATTCTGCCGGGTCGCAGGCCTCTCCCGCACCCGCAGGGAAGATATTGAAAAAACCCTCAAGGCCCTGGAGCCTGCCAAAAACCCGCTGATCCATATCTTCATCGCCACCTCCGACATCCACCTGGAATATAAATTGAAAATGACCAGAGAGCAGGTGCTCAAGGCGGCCGGAGAGGCGATCCGGTTCGCGAAAAAATATCTGGACCTGATTGAGTTCTCCTGCGAGGACGCCAGCCGGAGCGATCCGAAATACCTGGTCCAGGTGATCCAGGAGGCGGTCCAGGCAGGCGCCTCCGTGATCAACATCCCGGACACGGTCGGGTACGCGCTCCCGTTTGAGTTTGAAAACCTGGTGAAATATCTGAGGGAAAACACCCCCGGGATTGAAAAGGCCGTCCTCAGCGTCCATTGCCACGACGACCTCGGACTAGCCGTGGCCAACAGCCTGGCCGGGATCCGGGCCGGAGCACGCCAGGTGGAATGCACCATCAACGGGATCGGAGAGCGGGCCGGGAATGCCTCGCTTGAGGAGATCGTGATGGCGCTCCATACCCGCAAGGACCTGCTGGGCTTTGACACCAAAATTAACACCGAGCAGATATATCCGGCCAGCCGTTTGCTCCGAAAGATCACCGGGTACCCGATCCCTCCCAACAAGGCGATCGTGGGCGCCAACGCCTTCAGCCACGAAGCCGGCATCCACCAGGACGGAGTGCTCAAGCACCGGCTCACCTACGAAATTATGACCCCCCAGAAGGTCGGCATCCCCCAAAACCGGCTGGTGATGGGGAAACATTCCGGCAGACACGCCTTCCGCGGCCGGCTCCAGGAGCTGGGGTTTGAACTGAGCGACGAGGAGCTGGACCAGGCCTTCAAGAAATTCAAGGAGTTGGCGGACAAGAAAAAAGAGGTGTTTGACGAGGATCTGGAAACTGTGGTGATGGACGAGATCATCAAGATTCCGCGCAAATACCGGCTAAAATACATCAACATCAACTCCGGCACCGAGGTGATGCCAACCGCGAGCGTGCAGATGGAAATAGACGGAGTCCTTCTCCGGGACGCCGAGTTCGGGGACGGGCCGGTGGACGCCGCCTTCAAGACCATCACCAAGCTGACCGGAGCCAAATGCAAACTGCTCCTTTACAGCGTCAACGCCATCACCGGGGGCACCGACGCCCAGGGCGAGGTCCGCTGCCGGATTGAGGAGAACGGCCTGGAGGTGTCGGGCTTCGGAGCGCATACCGACATCATCGTGGCTTCCGCGCTCTCATATATTGACGCGCTCAACCATCTTGAGTTCAAGAAGCAGAACCGGTCCGGTCTGAAGGGTGAAGAGGCCTGAAGGATTTTGAATTGTCGGGGCGAGGCTTGCCTTGCCCATCGGGAATTTTTGATGCCTCCCCCAGGCGAGAGGGGAAAAGATGCCGGCAAATTTTGATTTTGGGAGCTGAAAAATAATGGGGATGACCATCACCGAAAAAATACTCGCCAAACATTCGGGCAGGAAATCGGTCCGGCCCGGGGAGATCATTGAGGCCAAACTGGATTTTGTCCTGGCCAACGACATCACCGCCCCGCTCGCGATTGAGCGGTTCCGGCAGGCGGGATCTAAAAAGGTTTTCAACCGCGACCGGATCGCCCTGGTGCTTGATCATTTTGTTCCGGCCCGAGACATTAAGTCCGCGGAGCAGGCCAAGCTGATCCGAGAGTTCGCCCGCAAGCTCAAGATCACCTATTTTTTTGAAGCCGGTTGCGGGATTGAACACGCGCTCCTTCCCGAAGAAGGCCTGGTCAGCCCCGGCGAACTGATCATCGGAGCGGACAGCCACACCTGCACCTATGGCGCGCTCGGAGCCTTTGCCACCGGAGTCGGTTCAACCGACCTGGCAGCCGGGATGATCACCGGCAAACTCTGGTTCAAAGTGCCGGCGACTATCCGGGTCAATTTCACCGGCAAGCCCGGCAAATGGGTGTTCGGAAAAGATTTGATCCTGGCCTTGATCGGAAAGATCGGAGTGGACGGCGCCAGATATATGGCCCTGGAATTCAGCGGAGAGGCGATCAGGCACATCAGCATTTTTGGCCGATTCACCATCTGCAATATGGCGATTGAAGCCGGGGCCAAAAACGGGATCATCCCGCCCGACCGGATCACCGGAAGCTATCTCCGGAACCGGAATAAGAGGCCCGCCCTTTTCTTACAGAGCGACCCGGACGCGCAATATTGCCAAACCATCACGATGGATGTGAGCAAAATGGAGCCCCAGGTGGCGCTCCCCAGCCTTCCGGAAAATGTCCGGCCGGTTTCCCAAGTCAAAGGAATCTATCTGGACCAGGTCGTGATCGGGTCCTGCACCAACGGCTGGCTGGAAGATTTGAGCATTGCCGCAAGAATTTTGGCCGGGAAAAAAGTGCACCCGCGGGTGAGACTGCTGGTCCTGCCCGCGACCAGGAAAATATATTTGCAGGCGCTCAAAGCCGGCATCCTGGAAAAGTTGTCCCATTCCGGAGCAACCATCTGCCCGGCAACCTGCGGCCCCTGCCTGGGCGGGCATCTGGGGGTGCTGGCCGAAGGAGAGCGCGCCCTCGCCACCACCAACCGCAACTTCATCGGAAGAATGGGAAGTCCTAAAAGCGAAGTCTATCTTTCCGGGACCGCAGTGGCAGCCGCCAGCGCCGTCCTGGGAAGGATCGGCTCGCCGGAAGAAATATAAGGAGGCTGTTTTGAAGTTAACCAGAAAACATTGGGTGATTATGTTGATTACCCCCCTGGGGCTGATCCTGGACCAGGTGTCCAAGTTGATCATTCACGCGTCCCTCCGGCCCTTCAGCGAAATCGAGATCGTCCCCGGATATTTTAACCTGGTGTTCGTAACCAACCGCGGACTATCCTTCGGGATGTTCTCCAACGGGCTGGGAGGGGCAGCCACCTGGATTTTCCTCGGAATCACCATCGTGGCCCTGGGGATCATCATCCATCTCTTCCTTAGGACCGACCACAACGCCATCCTCTTGCCCGCGGCCTTGAGCCTGGTTTTAGCCGGGGCGCTCGGGAATTTGATTGACCGGTTCCGCTGGGGATATGTGGTGGATTTCCTGCAAGCGCACCACGAGATTTTGGGCCGGGACCGATACTGGCCCACCTTCAATGTCGCGGATATGCTGATCACCGCGGGCATCATCCTCCTGGTGATGGACTCCTTCCGGCCCCAGCCGAACAATGAGCCGCCCGAGGAAAAACCGGAAAAGAAGAAGGATGAAGCCGTTAAGCGTTAACCGTTTCCCGGTTATTGTTCACCGCAATCCAGGGGCCGAATAGTGCATCCGCTTTTGCTGGAGTTGGGTGGTTTTAAAATCTACTCCTACAGCCTGATGCTGGTGATCGCATTCACGGTCTCCACCATCTATGCCTGGTTGGAAGCCAGGCGATTGGGAGAAAAACCGGAACCGGCGCTTGACCTGGCCGTCTTGATTTTCATCTTCTCCTTTGTCGGAGGCCGTTTGCTCCATTGCATCGTCAACTGGCAAATCTATCTGAAAGACCCGGTCCGGATCCTCAAAATCTGGGAAGGGGGATTGGTTTATTACGGAGGATTCCTGATGGTCTGCCTGGTGACCGCGGTCTATCTCAAGAGACAGCGGCTCAGCATCCCCAAATGGGCGGACATCATCGCCCCCTGCGCGATGATCACACTTTTTTTCGGAAGGATCGGCTGTTTTCTCAATGGATGCTGTTACGGCAGTCAGGCTCCCCAATGGCTCCCCTTCAAGGTCAAATACCCGATCAGCCAGATGCCCCTTCACCTGGCGGGAGTATCCCTTTACCCAACCCCGATTTACGAATCCATCGCAACCGCGAGCATCGCCCTGTTCCTGATCTGGCGCTCCCGGCATAAAAAATTTGCGGGGGAAATTTTCTGGCTGATGATGCTGCTTTACGCCCTGATCAGGTTTTTCCTGGAATATATCCGGGCGGACAGCCGCGGATACATCCCCGCGGTTCATCTTTTCACTTCCCAACTGATCAGCCTGCTGATTATTCCGACCAGTTTGTTTTTCCTGCTCAAAAACCATCTCCGGCCGGGAACGCAGGGGGTTGCGCAATGAAGGTGGTTTTGATCCGGCCCCCGAAAATACAGGGCGCGCTCGAGCGCAGTATGGTCCAGCATCCCGTCAATTTGCTTTATCTGGCCGCGGTTTTGCGGGAGCACGGGGGAAATTTTGAGCCGGAAATATGGGATTTTGAAGTGGAAAAATTCTCCGAAGAAATCGTGCGGGAAAAAGTCCGGGAGCGCAAGCCGAGCCTGGTCGGGATCACCGGTATGACCTGCAACATCAAGGTCGCGGATCGGATCATGGGATGGATCAATGATGAAGACTCGGAAATCGTCACCGTGGTGGGCGGCCCTCATTGTTCCTCGATCCCGGAGCGCACCCTCCAGGAATTTAATAATTTTGACCTGGCCGTGATCGGAGAGGGCGAGCAGACCTTGCTGGAAATCTGCCAAAAATTGCACGCCGGACAGGACTGGGAAGGGATCGCCGGAACCGCCTGGAGAAAGGGCTCGGAAATCGTCCGCGAGAGCGCCCGGGCCCCGATCCCGGACCTTGACTGGCTGCCCAACCCGGCCCGAGACCTGATCAACCATTCCCTTTACCGCGGCGCCAGCACCCCCGGCCTGGACGCCACCCGTCACAAAACCACCGAGTTGTTCACCTCGCGCGGCTGTCCGGAACAATGCATCTTTTGCGCGGCCCATTTGGTCTTCGGGGGCAGGGTCCGGTTCCGGTCCGCGGAGCATATCTTCCTCGAAGTGGACGAGTGTATGGATAAATGGGGGTATCGTCACTTCACCATTGATGACGACACCTTCACCTATAACCCGGCGAGGCTGCAAAAAATCTGCGCCGGATTCAAGGACCGGGCCATTACCTGGGACTGTGATACCCGAGTTAATGCAGTGACCAGAGAGATGTTAAAAATGATGGCCGAATCCGGCTGCAAAAAAGTGGCCCTGGGAGTGGAATCCGGAAGTCAGCGA
>CAIYYW010000018.1 GCA_903930515.1 uncultured delta proteobacterium
ATCATCGTGGGTGGCGGCCCGAGCGGGTTAATGGCCGCCCGCGATCTGGCTGCGGACGGCTACAAGGTTCTGATCATAGAGCGGAACAATTACCTGGGAGGCGGTTTCTGGCTGGGCGGATATTTCATGAACAAGGTCACCTTCCGGGCGCCGGCCGAAAAGGTCCTGGAACAGTTGGGGATTGCTTATTCCAAGGTCTCCGAAGGCCTGTTCATAGTGGACGGTCCGTATGTCACGGCGAAACTGATCGTGGCGGCCTGTGAGGCGGGCGCGAAAATTCTGAACCTTACCAGTTTCGACGATGTGGTTTTGCGGGAGAAGAACCGGGTGGCCGGGGTGGTGATCAACTGGACCGCGCAACGGTATCTCCCTCGCGGGATTCATCAGGTGGACCCGGTCGCGCTCGAGAGCAAGCTGGTGATTGACGCCTCCGGTCATGACGCGGTGGTGGCCGCTTCTCTTGCCGAGCGCGGTTTGCTTAAAAAGGTTCCGGGCTGCGGCGGGATGTGGATTGAGGAAAGCGAGGATTTGGTGGTGGAATATACCGGCGAGGTCCATCCGGGATTGATCCTGACCGGGATGAGCGTATCCAGCATGTACGCGCTGCCGAGAATGGGCCCGACCTTCGGCGCGATGTTATTGAGCGGGAAGAAGGCGGGCGAGATCGCGCTCAATCTGCTGGCCAAAAAATAATGTCCCGGTTCCTGACCCGGCTTGAAAAAACCTTCATCTGCCGGGACCGGGAAACCGGCAAATTGACTATTCAGAACTGGCCGGCTCAGCCCTGAGCGCCTATATTTTCTGAAGATCCTTTCCCACAAAGGTTTTGAAATTCTTCAGGGCCTTGCGCACCCCGATGGTGGCGAAATAATTGACCATCCGCTTGGCGGGCACAAACGAGATGGTGATATTGAGGTGGAAGGTTACCGCGGTTTTATCCTTGCCCATGGATTTGAGGATATATCCGCCCTGGTTTTTGACAATGGTGGAATCCCCGCCGGTTTTTTGGAAGCTGATCCGGAAGTCTTCATCCTTATAGGTATATTCGTCCGTGTAATTGACCTGGAGGAACAGGAAGACATGCTCAAATGCCACTTTTTTGCATTTCCCGTCCGGGTATCGCTCAATCACTTTTGCTGATTTCACATCCGGGACCCAGTCCGGGAACCTGGAGATATCCGAAAGGTATTTGTATGTGGTCTGGATGTCCGCGTCAACCACGATGGTCTGGGTGATGGACTCGGAAAAATTCCTGCCCGGCACTTCCAAAAACGGCAAAACCTTGTCCTCGGTCACGGTGAACTCAATCCCGACCACAAACTTTCCCTTGCCGGCTTCCTTGCCTTCCAAGGCCGTGCAGTGGCGGACAACCCCCTGGAGATCATAAGTAAGCGCCTCTTCCATAATATATAGATTGAGGGTAACCTTGGCTCCAGGGGCAACCTCCCGGTCCGAATAAAAGCCCAAGCCGAATACGCTCACATCCCGGGTTTTGCCGCTCAAGGTCTTATGGCCGTCCCGCGCAAACACTTCATAGGCGTTCAGCAGACGGTTCATTTTCCGCTTGTCGCTCTTTTCTTCCATGCGCCTCCCCCCCAAGTTTTACTATTATATCCCGCCCCTCCCAAATTTTCAACTCAAGGGCCGGTTGCCCAAATCCTTTATAGATTCGTGGCGCAGACACTCTTGTCTGCGTGCTGCTTTGAATGTGCGAGCGAATTCAATCGCGACAAGGGCGCAGCCCTTGACCACTCTGTGCGGGCGACTTTAGTCGCCATTTGCTTCTTGAATGTGCGAGCGCCTTTCTTGTCCGCCGACTTGTCCGCCGAAGCTTCTTGTCATCCAGAGCTTTAGCGACGGATGATGGCGAAGGCCGGAAGCCACTTCTTGCTCGGACAATCTGTAGGCGAAGGCGGAAGGCGCGATAGCTCTGAATACACCTCTGGGGTGCAGACAC
>CAIYYW010000019.1 GCA_903930515.1 uncultured delta proteobacterium
TGATAGTCCAGGTGCTCGGGGGTGAGGTTGGAGAAGATCCCGGCACGGAAGCAAATCCCGGAGACCCGCTTCTGGTCCAGGGCGTGGGAGCTGACCTCCATCGCCACTCTTTGCACTCCGCTCTTTTGCATTTGGGTCAGAATTTTTATGATCTCAATGGACTCCGGGGTGGTATTGGCGGCTTCCAGCGAATTCCCTTTCCAGCGGTAGTTGATGGTTCCGATGACGCCGCATTCCTTTTGTTCCGCCCTGGAAATGGATTCAATCAGGTAGCTGGCGGTGGTTTTCCCGTTGGTGCCGGTGATCCCGATCAGTTCCATTTTCCGGCTCGGATCCCCGGCAAGTCGGGAGGCGAGTATGCCCAGCATCAGCCTTGGCTCATCAACCACCACCATCGCTTCGCTCGCTACCGTCTCCGCCTCCCGACCCACCAGATATGCCACCACCCCTCGATCCCGTGCCTGCTTGATAAAGTTATATCCGTCGGTATGAGTTCCGGGGATTGCCGCGAACAGCTCTCCGGGTTTGGACGATCTTGAATCGCAACCGATTCCGGAGACCTCCAGTTCCAGATTCCCTTTTTGGGATCTGATGGGCAAGCCCTGGATTAAATCTTTCAGCTTCATTGCCGTTCCTGACTCAGCTTCAAAGTAACCCGGCCGCTTAACGGATCGCCCGGAGCCGGGTCTTGTCCAACCACCCACCCGCTGCCTTCCATCACCGGGTTCTGCCCCAGCTGAAACGCCATTTTCATCGCGTCCGCCAAAGCCATTCCCTGCAAATCCGGAATCTTCCCCGGCTCCGGGCTGGGATTGATCCTGGTATTTTCCCAGCTCATCGGCTGGGGGTTTGACAAATTATTGATCAAGGCGGTTTTCAGCCCGGAAGATGGAGAGGCTTCCGGCAACTCGCCCAAAGTGGTCAGGGCATACTTGGTCACTTCCTGAAAAACCGGCGCCGCGATCATCCCGCCGGTGGCCAGATCTGCCTGGGGCTCGTCAATGATCACGATCATCGCGATTTTGGGACGGTCCGCGGGGGCGAACCCCATAAAGGAGCAGACCCATTTGTCCGGGTAATACCCGCCGCCTTCTTCCATCCGCCTCGGCTTCTGGGCCGTGCCGGTTTTTCCCGCGACCTGGTAGCCCGGAATTTGGGCGTTCCGGCCGGTGCCGCTATTGACCACTCCCACCATCAATTCGGTCATTTCGCGGGCGATGGCCGGGGAAAGCACCCGGGCGTTTACGGTTCTTCTCTGCAAGACCCGCTCGGTCCCGTCCGGGTAGATCAGCTTTTCCGCCAGATACGGCTGGACCAACTCTCCCCCGTTGGCGATTGAGGACAGCGCGGCGACCATCTGGATGGGGGTCACGCTGACCCCCTGTCCGAAGCCGATGGTTCGGAGGGTGATCGGATACCATTTTTTGTAAGGACGCACGTAGCCGGAGCGTTCTCCCGGGAACCCGATCCCGGTTTTAGAGCCGAAGCCGAACTCCAGGAGATGCTGATACAGCAGGGCCGGGCCGAGCTTTTCGGCCACCTTGGCCATCCCGATATTGCTGGAATAAGATAGCACCTGGGGCACGGTCAACTCGCCGTATCCCTTCATATCGTTGATGGTGTCCCCGGCCACTACATAGCTTCCGTTCTCGCAATTGATCTTGTCATCAAGGCTGACCTTGCGCTCCTCAAGCGCGGAGGCCATTACAAAAACCTTGAAGGTGCTTCCCGGCTCGTAAATGTCCACGAGCGCCCAGTTCCTCCAGTCCGAGGCCTGGTAGGCGTAAAAGTAGTTGGGATTGAACGCGGGATAGAGCGCCATCGCCAGGATCGCCCCGGAATCCGGCTCAATCGCGATCAGGCATCCCCTCCGGGCGTTCCATTTCGTGACCGTTTCTTTCAGCTTCTGCTCGGCCAGGTGCTGGAGGGCCTGGTCCAGGGTCAGCGCCAGACTGGCCGGCCGGTCCGCCTGAATATCCTCATCCACGAACATACGGATTTCGTCCCGGGCGTCCTTTTCCATGGTCAGGAAAACGGGCTTGCCCTTGAGCTGTTTATCATAAACCTGCTCAACCCCTTCCAATCCCTGGCAGTCCACTCCGGCAAATCCCAAAACCTGCCCGGCAAGGCCGCCTCCGGGGTAGTATCGGCTTTCGTCCGGCTGCGCGCCGATCCCGGGTATTTCCAGGGACAGGACCGCCTCCCCCTGCTCCTCGCTCACCGGCCTTGCGATCCAGACGAACGGCTCCGGATCCTTGAGTATTTTTTCAATCGCTTGCGGACTCATCTCAAGCAGACGGGCAAGCCGCTTGGAAACCTGGCGCGGGTCCTTGACCTTTTTGGTATAAGCGTAAAGGGAATAGCTTTTCTTGGTGACCGCCAACTCTTCCAGGTTCCGGTCGTAAATCACTCCGCGCGGATAGCGGAGCGCGGTCTTTTTTAGGTATTGATGCTGGGCGATGGATTTGAGCTGGGCGGCCTTGAGCACCTGGAGCTGATAAGTGCGAAGCGAAACCACCCCCAACCCCAGGTAAAAAGTTACCAGGATAAAGATGATCCTGAGCCTGTGCGACTTTTCCGGCCCGTCCCGCATCTCTCTCCCTACCCGCGAATCCGCGGGACCACCCCCCACCCTCAGGGAGCCCATCGGCTCCGGCCAATTCAGCCGATCAGAGCTATCCGCTTCCGCTTCCGCCTTTGCCGCATCCGCTCAAAATTAGCTCCCAAGCCAATGCCCATCTCCATTCTCCATTCCGATGGGCTCCTTCAGGGTTGGGCCATTGATACTCTTCCCGTATCCTCCATCGTCCCCAGGCTGACCACCTGGTTCGGCTCCGGATACACCAATCCAATCTTTTCGCTCGCAATCTTTTCCACCCGGGCCGGACTCTCCAGCCGGGCCGACTCCCCCCTTAACTGGTTGTTGCCCAGCCTAAGCTCCGACAACTCCGATTTCGCCTGGGCGATCCGGTGCTCTTCCGCCCTGACCCCCAGGCAGGTCCACAGGCAGAAAATGCCCGCGCCGGTCAGGATGAAGAACCAGGACAGGAAGGCCCAGTACCGGATCGGCTTGCGGGTCTTGGGCTGCTGCCGATACAAACAGCCGGCCCTGCTCAAACTGCTGCTACTCATACTCATAGCGAAACCCGCTCCGCCACCCGGAGCTTCGCGCTCCGGCTCCTTGGATTCTCTCGCAACTCGTCCTCCGAAGGCGCCACCGGCTTCTTGGTCAATATCCCAAGCTCGCCCGCTTTTGCCAAGGCCCGGAAAAATTGCTTCACCTCCCGGTCCTCCAGGGAATGGTAGCTGATCACCGCGACCCTTCCCCCGGAATTCAGCCGCGATACCGCGCGCCGAAGCCCCTCTTTCAACTCCTGCAACTCCTGGTTCACATAAATCCGGAGCGCTTGAAAAATTCGGGTGGCGGGATGGACCCTCTGTCCTCTCCTTCCGATCACCGCCTCAATCAATCCGGCTAATTCGAGGGTCCTTTCCAATTTCAAACCCTGCCTCCGCCTCCGCTCAACCGCCCTTGCCACCCGCCGCGAAAACCTTTCCTCTCCGTATTCCCAAAATATCTTCGCTAATTCCGGTTCGCTCAATTCTTCCAGGACCGCGCTGGCAGGCTCCCCTTGTTCCGGGTCCATCCGCAAATCCAATGGGCCGTCCTTGCTGAAGCTGAAGCCCCGCTCCGCTTTTTCCAACTGATGACTGCTCACGCCCAGGTCGAAATAAATCCGGTCCGCCTGCTCAATCTTCTCCTGATCAAGAATTTCATCCAGTCCCGAGAACCTGCCCCGGACCAGCCGGACGCAAGGGCCGAAGCCGGAAAGGCGCTCTCCCGCAAACCGGATCGCCTCCGGGTCCCGGTCAATCCCGATCAGTCTGGCCTGTCCTCCTACACTCTCCATCATCGCCTTTGCGTGTCCGCCTCCGCCAACCGTGGCGTCAACGATAGTCATCCCCGGCTTCGGGTCCAAAAGAGAGATCAATTCCGCCGCCAGAACCGGCCGATGATACTCTCCACCCTGAGCCTCCGGAAGGATCACTTACCCTCATCCCGTTTCCTTTTTTCCAGCATCTCCGCCACATAATTCCGGTTGCCGCTGAAACCCTGCTCCAGTTCCTTCGATTTCCACTGGTAGGCCTCCGGGTTCCAGATTTCAAACAAATTGCCCATCCCCAAAAGATATGCCTGGCCCTTGAACCCCATATCCTTTTTCAGTTGCTCTGAAATCACGAACCGGCCCTGGCCGTCTATCTCCAGGTCCGAGAGGTTCGCGTAAAGATATCGCAGGTAACCGCTCACCCGGCTGTCGTCCAAATTCAAATCCTTGAACCCATCTTCCCGCTTCTCCCACTCGTCCTCCGGCCAAACCCGCAAACAGTCCAGGTCCCGGATGATGATCAAACGGATCACGCCCCGGTTCAAAAGCGCTTCCCTGAAATTGCTGGGCAAAACCATCCGCCCGTTGTCCCCGATCTTGTGCATGAACCCGCCCCGAAGCGATACCAGCTTTTTCTGACTCCCAAGACTCCTTGAGCCTTTTTCTTCCATTGCATATGAATATTGCTCCATTTTACGCCATTTGTCAAGCGAAAAATGCATCCGATTCCTTTTTTTCTCTTTTCGTCCCCCCTCCTAGCCCCCATATCCCATATATTGTGTTTTTCCTAAACCATCCCCCATATTTGGTATCCTCAACCCTTCTCCCAAACTGCCGATTTTTCTGCAAAACCGCATTACCGTCACTGTGCGAGGGACTTTAGTCCCGATTCCTTTAAGTCTGCGAGTGCTATTTCGCGAGTCCTGCGGAGCAAAGCGAGGCGGGATGCGAGCAACATGCCGCCGCGATTTGCGTCTTGAATGTGCAAGCGCCTTCAGGCGCGATAGCTGGAATTCCCTTATATAAATTGTCAAGACCGGGCCCCTCGGGGCCCCCGCCCCATCTGTATTTACATTTCTTTAAAAAGTCGATATACTCTTATAAATTAGGTAATTAGTGAATAGTTCCATAAATCAGAAATTTATTTTTATCAGGTTTTAACGACTGACTAACAATGGAGGAATTTAAGATGAAAGGGACTAACCAAGGACTTGGATTTATGACAATCATTGGTATTTTCTGCGCCATTTTCCTGATTCAAACCGGATGCCCGGAGGAAGGATCAGAAGAGACCAATGCCGCTTCTGGAATCTCGGGATTTGACAGGGTGGAAAGTTATGCCGGGGGTCTTAATACCAAAATCACGGCAGGACCTCCCTTGTGCGCAGAGACAGCCACGGCCAGCTTTAAATTCAAATGCACCGCGGCCCCTTGCGCCTTTAA
>CAIYYW010000020.1 GCA_903930515.1 uncultured delta proteobacterium
AGCCGTGTCCAGATCAATCTCGCTGAACAGTTTCTGTTTTTTGCCCTTGCCCGCGATCTCCTCAAAGGTGATCATCTTATGTCCGAAATGCTCCAGGGACAGGTCGGTCAGGTTATGGGTCTTGCGCCGCGGGTTCAGAAGGTAGGACGCGAGCATGGTGTCAAACTCAAAACCGGCCGGGTCCATCCCGGCCCGTTTTAGGACCGTCCAATCATACTTGATGTTCTGTCCGATTTTTTTATATTTCGCGGACTCCAGGATCGGCCGCAACTTTTCAAAAACTTCCTTCCGGCTCAGTTGCTCTTCGCCCAGGCCGGTCTTGTGGCCGAACGGGACATAAAACGCCCGGCCTTCGGCAATCGCGAATGAAAACCCGACCGGGTCGGCTTTGATCGGATCTAGGGAAGTGCTTTCCAGGTCAAAGGCGAATTCCGCTTTTGCTTCCAGGGCGGCCGCGAGCCGGCTGAGCTGGTCGCCCTTGCTCACCAGTTCATAATCGTCGCGCTTGATCTCCTTGTTTTCCCGCGAATACTCGCTCAGGAACTTATGGAATTCCAGTTCCCGGAACAACTCAAGCAATTTCTCCCGGTCCGGATTCTTTTTTTCAAAATCTTCCAGCTGGAAATCCACCGGGACCTTTTTTTCCAGCTCCACCAGCTCCCGGCTAAGATACGCTTCCTGCTTATGCTGAATCAGTTTATCCCGGATTTTTTCCGGAACCCGGTCCAGGTTCCGATAGATGCCGTCCAGCGACCCGAACTCCTGGATCAACTTGGCCGCAGTTTTTTCGCCAATGCCTAAAACGCCCGGGATATTGTCAATCGCGTCTCCCATCAGGGCGAAGATGTCAATCAGTTGAATCGGGCTGACTCCAAACCTTTCCTTGATCGTCTCCGGGGTGGTGGACCTCTCCTTCATCGTGTCCAGCATCGTTACATTCCGATCCAGGATCTGACCCATATCCTTGTCGCCGGAAACGATCACAACCTCAAAATCCTTCTTGCCCCGGAATCGCTCCGCGATGGTCGCGATCAGGTCGTCCGCCTCGTATCCTTTTTTTTCCAGGGTGGCAATGTTGAAGGCGTCCACCAGCTTGCGGATGTATGCAAACTGCGGGATCAGGTCATCCGGCGCCGGGGGACGGTTGGCCTTATATTCCACATATTTTTCCTCGCGCATGGTTTTTCCCGGCGCGTCCCAAATAACCACCAGGTAATCCGGCTGTTCGTCCTGATAAAGCTTTCGGAGCATATTGGTGAAGACATAGGTGGCATTGGTGGGGAGTCCCTTGGAATTGGTCATCCGGCTTTGTTCGGTGGCGTGATAGGCTCTAAAAATATAGGAACTCCCATCCACCAGGATCAATTTTTTCGGCTTGCTCATCGCCGTTTATTGTATCCGATCGGGTTCAGGGATTCAATTTTGCCAGGGCGCGATTTGAAAAATGAAGAACCGGCCCTGGCTAGAACAAGGCTTTGACGAATTGCTCGGCCTGGAATTCGGCCAGGTCTTCAACCTCTTCTCCCACTCCCACCAGCCGGATCGGGATGCGGAACTGGTCGGCGATGGCGACGATGATCCCTCCCTTGGCGGTTCCGTCCAGCTTGGTGAGCACGATCCCGGTGATGCCCAGCGCCTTGTCGAAATGCGCGGCGATGTTCACCGCTTCCTGGCCCGTCGCCGCGTCGGCCACGAGCAGAATCTCCTGCGG
>CAIYYW010000021.1 GCA_903930515.1 uncultured delta proteobacterium
AGAGCGGTGAGCGGCGAGGGCCAGGTAGAATTTTTTGCCCCGGATCTCCCTGACCTTGCGCCAAAAATCAGCGATGCCTTTCTCGGTTTTATGCTTGTCATAGCCGATCACCTGGTCCAAAACCTTCCATCCGGAAAGCGCGTCCATCCCGGAAGGCGTGGTCAGGAGGGCGAGATATGCTTTCGGAAAAGCGGCTCTAAGCGCGAGCAGGAGCGGTGTGGTCAGGATGATGTCGCCGAGGAAAGCGGTCTGCACAACCAGGATCCGGATTTGGTCATCAGTCGCGCTATCCACTTTTCTCACTGGTCCCGGGAAGCAGCTCCGCCTGCTCAATAATCATATTGGGAATGTAAACCTCGTTCGGGTATTTCTCAATCTGATAGCGGAGCCGGCATTTCGGGCAGTCCAGCGCCTGGTTGTCTCCAACCATCTTCAACGGCCCTTTGCATTTGGGACAGACCAGCTTTTCCAGCAATTTCGGATTTACTCCCATCTTTCACCCCCTGATCTGGGAAAAATAACAGATTTTCCGGTTTTTAACAAGCCGGGGCACGATTCAGGAATTATGCGCATTTGAAAGATCAAACGGTTTTCAAATTGAATAAATACCGGCTGCGTCTAAAATTTGATTTCCCATAAGAGCCATAGCCGGTAATATGTTTATTGCCTTGAGCTAAGAAGGAGGTTTTGATTATGCCTGACCGGATCAGATGGGGAATCATCGGGACCGGGGACATTGCCAAAAAATTCGCCCGGGGCCTGAAAGAGCTTCCGGAAGCCGAGCTTCACGCGGTCGGCTCACGGAGGCGGGAAAGCGCTGATGAATTCGCGAAACAGTTCGGCGCGGCAAGGGCCTATCCGAGCTACCAGGAGCTTGCCCATGACCCGGACCTGGAAGTTATTTATATCGCCACCCCCCACCAGTTGCACCGGGAAAACAGCTTGATCTGCCTGAAAGCCGGGAAGGCGGTTCTTTGCGAAAAGCCCTTTGCGGTGAACGCTTCGGAAGCGCAGGAAATGGTTCATTTTGCTTCGCGCTCCAGGAAATTTTTGATGGAGGCGATGTGGATGCGCTTTCTTCCCGCGATCAGGCGGGCGCAGGAATGGATCGGCGAGGGCAAAATCGGCGAGACGCGTTTGGCTCAGGCGAGCTTCGGATACCGGGATAGTGTGGGCATTGCCTATGACCGCGAGTGCGCGGGCGGCAGCCTTCTGGATGTGGGGGTTTACCCGATCACGCTCGCGGACATTGCCTTTGGCGGGGAAATGCCCGAACGGGTGACCGGGTTCGCGCATCTGTCCAAGGGGATTGACGAACAGGCCGCTTATGTCTTCGGATACCGGGGAGGCGGCCTTGCGGTATTGAGCAGCGCGATCAAGACCCGGACGCCGTCGGATGGCTGGATTATGGGAACCGAGGCGATGATCAAAATCCATGCGCCGTTCTGGAAATCGCAGGAGTTAAGCCTGGTGAAGGAGAACGAGGTGGTTTTGAATGAAAAGCATCCGATGATCGGCAACGGCTATAATTATGAGGCTGCGGAGGTGATGCGTTGTTTGCGGGAAGGCCGGCTGGAAAGCCCGGTTATTCCCCTGGAGAAAAGCGTCCAGATTATGCAAATCCTGGATGAACTCCGCGACCAGTGGGGCCTGGTTTACCCGATGGAAGATTCATAATGAATGGAAAAATGATGGCCTGGTCTCCGGGTCTTGAAAAAAAACCGGGCTTTTGAAGGCCCGGCTTTTCGGTTTTGACAAATAATTTTCAGAACATACCTTTCACCCTTCCGGTTTTGACATCCACATCAATGCGGCGATAGGCCGGGTCGGAAGCGGTTCCGGGCATTAGGCTGATGGCTCCGGCGACCGGGACGATGAACTTGGAGCCTCCGTAGATCAGGACATCGCGGATATGTAGGGTCCATCCCTTGGGCCGTCCTTTTATCTCCGGGTTATGACTCAGGCTGAGATGGGTCTTGACCATACAGGTGTTGAGCTTGGAGAGCGCCGGATCGGCGTCAATCCGTTTGATCTTGGCCTCGGCCTCCGGCGCCCAACTCACCCCGTCCGCTCCATAAACCTCTTTGGCAATGGTCTCCACCCGCTTGCGTTGCGGCATCTCATCCGGATATAGGAACTGGAATTTGGATTTTTCGTTACAGGCATCCACCACCGCGTCTGCGAATTCCAGGGCGCCTTCCCCGCCCTTGAGCCAGTGTTCGCTGACCGCGACCCTTGCGCCGGCCTTTTCCGCGATCTTTCTGATGGCCGCGATTTCGGGCTTGGTGTCCAGGTAGAAGGAATTGATGCAGACCACCGGGTTGATCCCGGCTTTCTTCAAGGTCTCTATATGCGCCGCCAGATTCTCGCATCCCTTTTCCACCAGCGGCACATTCTTCCTGGTATAGGCCGCGTCCAGCGGTCTTCCCGGAACCACCTTGGGCCCGCCCCCGTGCATCTTGAGCGCGCGCACGGTCGCCACCAGCACCGCGCACTGCGGCACCAGGCCGGAAACCCGGCACTTGATGTTCCAGAATTTCTCAAAGCCGATGTCGGCGCCGAAGCCGCTCTCGGTGATATGGTAATCGGAGAGCTTGAGCGCGACCCGGTCGGCGATGATGGACGATTGTCCGACCGCGATATTGGCGAAGGGACCGGCGTGCACGAACACCGGCTGGCCTTCCACCGTTTGCATCAGGTTGGGGTTGATGGACTCGGTCATAATCGCGGTCATGGCGCCGTCCACTTCCAGGTCCGCGGTGGTGATCGGCTCTCCCCTGCGGTTATAGGCGACCACGATCTTTCCCATCCGCTCGCGCATATCTTTGAGGTCGGTGGACACCGCCAGGATCGCCATAATTTCGGAGCTGACGGTAATGGCGAATCCCGAGGGCATAATATATCCATCCTGTTTTCCGCCCATTCCGATGATGATATTGCGGAGGGCCTGTGCGCAGAAGTCCATCACCCATTTCATCTCTATATTTTTGGGATCTATGTCCAGCCGTTTCAGCTTTTTCTCTTTCAGGACCTGGTCAGAGTAGTTGCATTCGTGCTGATAGCGGGAAGTGAGCGCGACCATCGCCAGGTTATGGGAATTGGTCACCCGGTCAATGTCCCCGGTCAGGCCGAGGGAAAAGGCGTTAAGCGGGATGCACTGGGAGATGCCCCCGCCGGCCGCGCTGCCCTTGATGTTAAAGGTGGGGCCGCCCGAGGGCTGGCGGATGGCGCCGGTGACATTTATCTTCCGTTTGGCCAACCCTTCCACCAGGCCCATCGCCGAGGTGGTCTTGCCCTCGCCCAGCGGGGTCGGGGTGATCGCGGTCACATCTACATACTTGGCGTCCGGCCTGTTTTTCAGCCGTCCCAGGACCTTCATATAGTCCACCTTGCCATAGTAGTGACCGTAGGGAAGGATCTCTTCCTTTTTCAGGCCCAGGGCTTCTCCCAGTTCGTAAATGGTCTTGATCGGGCCGAGTTCAACGGCTTCGGAAATCTGCCAGTCGGCCATCTTAGTGGGATCTAATTTTTTCACCGCATTCCTCCTTCTGACTTCTTTTGGATGTTTTATAAATTCGGGTTGCGTTTTCCTTCGCTTGATTTTGACGGCTTAACCTTTTTTTTCAACCATACCCCCGGGACGGACCTTTCCGAAACCTTCTATGTAAAATATAAGCGGGGAGCAAGAGCAAGATTTTTTTAAATTTTCCCGCGCTCTCTTCAGGAGGTCTTGCCTGCTCGGGCCGGGTAAACCCAGGAATAGGCTGAATAGATCGCCTCTCCGGCCGAATGTTTGGGCTTGAATCCCAGGACCCGCTTGGCCTTTTCAATTGAATAGTCCCCGCCCACCAGCGCGAATCGGACCAGCTCCGGCGGGGTGGAAAGCAAATCATATTTTCCCGCCAAATTCACTCCGGCTTCCACCAGCCAGGCCGGGATCACAATCGGCCTGGAGCGCGAACCCGCCAGCCGGATCACCGCGTTGAGAACCTCCAGGTAGGCGCCGGTGGTTTCCGCCTGGACATTGAACGGCTCCCCGTCCGCTCCTTTCACCTTGCCGGCCAGGAAAAACGCATGGGCCGCGTCATCCCCGCTCACGCAGGCCCAGAGCGCCTTGGGGAATCCCGGCACCGGCACCGGCAGGCTGTAACGGATCAGCCGGAACATAGTGAGCATGGATTTTTCGTGCCAGAAGCCCGGGCCGAAGATCATGGGCATGCGCGGGAACACGGCCTCAATCTTGTGCTTGGCGCGCGCGTCCATCAGCCGTTGCTCGCATTCCCATTTGTTCCTGCTATATATTCCGGTGAAGCGTTTTTCCGATTCTTCCAGGACCGGGAACTCGGTATGAATCCCGTAAATCTCTATCGTGGACGCGAACACCAGACGCCGGCCTCCATATTTGAGTAATCCCTCCAGGACATTGATGGTCCCGCCCACATTCAAGTCCCAAAAGCCCTGGTCGGGAAGACGCGCCTGGGGCATATTCGCGGCCAGATGATAGATCACCTCGGCGTTTTCGCAGGCCTTGACCACTTTCTCCCGGTCCCGGATGTCCCCCTGCTGAAATTCAACCCTTTCGCGAAACTCTTCCGGAGGCGGCTTCAGATCATAGACCCGGACCTTCACCCCTTCTTCCAGGAGCTTCTTGACCAAAGCCCGTCCCAAAAGACCGGACCCTCCTGTGACCAATTGTATGCTCATTGCTATTTTCCCGTGGCGCAGACACGCCGATTCACGGCGCGGACACTCTTGTCCGCGCACCTTTAAACTTAAACTATTTTCGCTCCCAGCACTGATTCCATCTGCTTAAGCGCCCATTGATGCGCACTTTGGTCAAAGCTCGCCACGCCTTCCTTGTAAACCCGGACATTACAGTCCCGGTTCTCCAACTCCTCCACCGTGTAGAGCACGCAGATATTAGTGCAGACCCCCACCACCTCCACCAGGTCCGGCTTTTCCTTTTTCAGGATCTCGTCCAGGTTGGTCTTGAAAAATCCGGAATATCTTTTCTTGGGCAGATATATTTCCCGTTTGGCAATCCCCTTCAATTCGCCGATCACCTGCGATTGCTCGCTCCCGATGACGCAATGCGGCGCGAATTTCTTGAACTCCAGGTCGTCCGGGTCGTGGTTGTCCGCGATAAAAACCACCAGTTCCCCGCTCTTCCCATACTCTTCCACCTTGCCCTTTACAAACGGGACGATCGCCTCGGAAGTCGGCCCGCAAAAAAGAGGATATTGCCTGCGAATAAAACCCTCCAGCATATCCACCACCAATAATACCCTCTTCATCTGGACTTGGCCCCATGCCGGCCTTTGCCGGAGATGAAGGGTTGGATCCCGGCTTTGAACTCGGGGGAGGAGATCGCTTTCATCCCGCGATGGAATTCGTTCTGGAGCGCGGCCGGAAGCTCCATACCGAACTGTTCATAGGCGCTCAGCCGGTCCATCCGCAAACAGGTTTGCGGTAAATGGCAAAGCTCCTCCGCCAGCTTCTCCGCTTCTTCCCGGGCCATCCCGGGTTCCACCACCCGGTTGGCCAGCCCGATCGCAAGGGCTTCCTCCGCCGGAACCGGACGGCCGGTCAGGATTATGTCCAGCGCCCGGCTCAGCCCGATCAACCTCGGAAGGCGCACCGTGCCTCCGTCAATCAAAGGCACTCCCCATCTCCGGCAAACACCCCGAACACCGCGCCCTTCTCCACCACCCGAAGATCGCACCAGAGCGCCAGCTCCAATCCGCCGGCGACCGCGTACCCGCTGACCGCGGCGATCACCGGTTTGTTAAGTAGCATCCGGCTCGGACCCATCGGGCCGTCTCCCGACTCGTCCACCCGGTTCGGCCCCGTCCCGGAAAAGATCGCCTTCAGGTCCGCGCCCGCGCAAAAATATCCGCCCTTCCCCCAGAGCACCGCCACATCCGCGTCATCATCTTTTTCAAAAGCACGAAAAGCGTCTGCCAGCGCTTTGGCGGTCAGGCCGTCAACCGCGTTCCTGACCTCCGGCCGATCCAGAATGATCGTCATCACCCTGCCCTTTTTTTCCATCAGAACCGACATTAGATCCCCCTTTGCTTTTGCTCCCAATAATTTTATCCCGGCTGAAACTTTTGTCCAGACCGTCGGCCGGGTTTGAAACCAGCCCCTGCTTTCCTTGACAGATTTTTGCGAATATGATAGCGGTAATATCTAAAATTTATTCAAGGAAAGGAAAGAAAGCGCAAAGATGAAAACCGCAAAAATAATAATGGCCCAAGCCCTGGCGCTCGCGTCCATCCTGGCGAGTTCCTGCTCCGGCCCGAAACAGGCCCTGAGCGCGTATCTGGACGCCACGATCAAGGGCAACCATATTGAAGCCTATAGATTAGTCTCCTCCGCGGACAAGCCCTTCCAGGATGCCAACGGCTATCTCGCGCAATCCAGCGCGGAAAGGAATAACCTGATCCGGGCGCTTTCCGACCGGGTGTCGTATCAGATCAAATCCGTGGGCAAGCAAGGGGACCAGGCCGAGGTCAAGGTGGAGATCAGCGCGCCGGACTACGCGGCGATCATCAATGATTTGTTTGAGGGCGACCCCGGAAAAATCAACCTGGCCTCGGGAGCGGGCATCAATAAAATGGTGGAGGGAAAATATGGCAAAAAAATTCCGCTGACCAAAATGGATTGGGATTATACCTTGGTCAAAGAGCAGGACGGCTGGAAGGTTTTTCTCGGATGGGAGAGCGGGTCAAAGATCCGGGATTTGGTTCAAAAGGCAAAGCAGATGGAAAAAGAGGGCAAACTTTATCAGGCCCGGGATCAATACCAGGAAGTCCTGCAATTGGACCCGGAAAACAGCGCGGCATCGGCCGGGTCACAGAACCTGGTTCAAAAGATCGCCCAATACGAGCAAGAGCAGGCTTATGCCGGAAATTTGATGGTGTCCAAGATCCAGGTGACGGGCAGTGCCGGCGGGGGCCAGGGGGTTTTTATGGAGCTGAAAAATAACGGGGACCGCGAACTGGGCCTGGTGGAAATCACGATTGATTTTCTGGACCGGAGCGGGGAGGTGGTCGGACAAAAAAAATCCACGGTGATTGACGCGTCCATGCAAGCCCGTGACCCATCGTATGCGTCCCTGGCTCCGGGCCAATCCCGCCAATTCGGGCTTTCGGCCAAAGGCGCGCCCGCGGAATGGTCCCAGAAAGTGAATATCCGGGTCAGCGACTTGCGGTTTTCGGAATGAAATATTCCTTCCCCGCCAAGGGCGCAGAGAAGAAAAGGATTGAATGAAGCCGGCGACAAGGATGTTTGAGCAGAATTCCCCGGAACTGCTGGAGCGGAAGACCGGGGGAGGATGTCTGGCTTTGTTCGGGCTGCCGTTTTTTTTGGCCGGGCTGTTCGTGATGCAAATCCCGCTCGGGATAGTGCCGGTGGAAAACCAGGATGAACTGCCGAAATGGGTCTTGATCTTTTTGCCCCTGTTCGGCTTGCCCTTTGTCGCGGTGGGGCTGGGTTTTTTGTTCGGAAGGAAGGGCATGACCCTGGACCGCACCCGCAATTCCCTCTCAATCTGGTGGGGCCTGATCGTGCCGATGAAGCGGAAGGAATATCTCCTGAGCGAGTTTGACCGGGTCTCAGTCAGCAAGCAGCAGGGGGATTCGGACTCGCCCACCACATATCCGGTGGAGTTGAAGGGCAAATCCGGCGGAAAGGGCATCCCGATTGACCAGCCGGCTGACTATCAGCAATCGCGCGTACTTTCCGAGCAATTGTCCCGGTTTTTGAAACTGCCTCTGGAGGACTCGGTTTCCGGCCAGAAGGTGGTTAGGGAATCTGAGCGTTTGGATGAGAGTTTGGCCGAGCGCAGCCGCCGGACCAAGGAAGAAATTATTTTCCC
>CAIYYW010000022.1 GCA_903930515.1 uncultured delta proteobacterium
GATCTTCGCGGAACAGCGCGAAGGAAAATTTCGGAAAGTGTCCTTTGAACTGCTCAATATCGGAAAGCAGATCGCGGATAAAATCGGCGGACCGCTTTCCGCGGTGGTGGTCGGGAAAGGGATCGTAGATATGGCCGCCTCGCTCGGGAAATTCGGAGCCGCCAAGGTGTTCGCGATTGACGGAGACCTGTTCAGCCTCTATTCCAGCGAGGGATACGCCTCCGCGGTAGCCGCGGCCGCCAAGCAGGCCGATGCCGCGGTGCTTTTGACCGGGAATACCTCTATGGGCAAAGACCTCACCCCCAGGGTCGCGGCCAAGCTCGGAGTGGGAATGGCCACCGATTGCACCGCGATTGAAGTGGCGGGCGGAAAAGTGCAGGTCACCCGGCCGGTTTATTCCGGAAAATGTTACCTGAAAGTGGAGATGACCGGAACCCCCCAGGTGCTGTCCATCCGGCCCAATACCTATCCGGCGGCGGCCGAGTCCGGGGCAGCCGCGGAAGTGGTGAAAGTGGATCCGGGGGTGGTTGCCCTCAAGGCCAAGGTCACCCAGGTGATCAAGTCCGGCGAGGGAAAGATTGAATTGACCGAGGCTGAGCGGATCGTCTCCGGCGGACGCGGGATCAAGGACAAGGCCAATTTCAAGATCCTGGAAGATTTGGCATCTGTGATCAAGGCCGCGGTTGGAGCCTCCCGCGCCGCGGTGGATTCCGGATACGCGACCCTGGATATGCAGGTCGGCCAGACCGGCAAGATCGTGAACCCCTCACTCTATATGGCCTTCGGCATCTCCGGAGCCATCCAGCACCTGGCCGGGATGAGGACCTCCAAGATCATCGTCGCCGTCAACAAAGATCCCGAAGCCCCCATCTTCCAGAAAGCCGACTACGGGATTGTGGACGATTTGTTCAAGGTGGTCCCGGTAATGACCGAGGAACTCAAGAAGATGTTGAAAGAGTAAAACCCGTATCTGAACTCAAAGGGCGGATCCCGCTCCGGGATTCGCCCTTTTCTATGCGAGCGAATTCCTCATTCGTCCTGCAGGGCAGGACTGCGAAGGACAAGGTAGTCGCGATTATTTTCAGCCTTTTTCACTTTTGCCGGCCTGCTCAACGCTGCTCCAAAATCTCGTACACCTCAATCCTTCCGATCCGCATCTGCAGCCGATAGTTGTTTCCCAAAAATTTCGCCAGCTCCGGGAACTGCTCCGCCATCGCCTGCTTGAAGCTGTCGCTGGAAAAATTGAACAGCTCCGGATTGGTGGCCGGGGTTTCAATGGCAAAGAACCTGGGCCGCGCGGAAATCACCGCCCGGGTGTATTCTGCGATCCATTGCTTCTGCTGATCCGTGATGGATCCTCCATAGGGCTGGAGCAATAAATGGATCACGGAGAGGAACCGGGTGGGCAGTTTTCGCTCCAAAAGCAACGGAACCAGCGGGTCCTTGGCGAAATATTCAACCCCGTCCCCCGGCCGGAGCAAAGGCCGGAGCCGCTTCGCAACCATCCGCTCCTGGGATGAGGGATTCAGCTCGCTCTCATAAGCCCGCTCAAAACTCCGGAAACCGTAGCGGGCCGCGAAAATCACCCGGTCCTGGCTCAGAATAGAAATCAGCAGGACCGCGACCGCGGAATAAAAAACCCCGGAAACCAGCCGGGACCGTCCGGATGAAAGCTGCGACCCCATCCAGCCCAGGCCGGATCCGCTGAAGATCATCAGCAATCCCCAGATCGGAATCTGATGATAGTCAAAATACTTGCCCTGGAATTGATAGGAGATCAGCCCGGTCCCGAGTAATCCGACCAAGGCCCAAATCAGGCCCCGGTCCTGGTCCTTTGGCCGGTCCCGCAATTTCAGCAAAATCCCGAACATCCCCGTGAGCAGGGCGACCGGAAGGGCCTGCCCGAAAATGAACAGGTCCGCGGCCAACACCAGCGCCCAATTCCTGATCCCGGAAACCGGGACCCGGGTGGCCTTGCTGTAAACATTAAAATTGAACCAGACCGTTGCCAAATATACTTCTTTCAGAGACCCCAGTCTCCAATAATATAAAATCACCAGCAAACTCGGTAATAAACAGCAAAACCCGAACAGCATCAACCCGGCCCAAACCCGCCGGTCCTTTTTTCGCAAACCCTGAGCCAAAAACCAAATCCCGAACACCACCCAGCTCAATCCGAAGGTGGGCTTGATCAGAAAAACCAACCCCAGCAAAAGACCGGTCACGCTCGCCCGCGCCCAAGGCCGATTTTCCAGGACCAGGCTCGCGCACAGGCCGGCCAGAAACAGCCATAAGACAAAACCCTCCCGCTCGCCCGTGCCCCAGCTCCCTAAACCGTAATAATAAATACTGAAAAAAACACCGGCGATAAAACCGGAATGGCGGGCGGACGCTTGCGCCGCGGATACTGGGAGCGCGGACAGCGGGAGCGCAGACACCCTTGTCTGCGACAAGGCTGTTTTTTCAGTCAAATAAAAAATCATCCCGACCGAGCTTAGTTGGACCAGCAAGTCAAAAATCCTGAACCCCAAAATGCCCGGCCCGAATAACTCCAACGCCACCCGGTGCAAAATAAAAATGCCCGGAAAACTTAAATCCCAGGTCCCAGCGTATGGCGCCAAATGAAATTCCTTCCACGCCCACGCCTCATAGATGCAGATCGCCTGGTCCATCCCATAGTCGTACCAGAGGGTCAAGCTTAAAAAAAATCCCCCAACCAAAAGCGTCAGCCAGAACCAGCGATCCCCTTTGATTCCCTCCATCTCAATAACCATTATATTCAGTTTCCTCCCCCGCTTCCACCCAATAGGGGTCCGAGGAACCGATGGCCCTCTGAATTGTTTCAAGTTCCGGGTTCAAGTTGCTCTTTTTCCCTTCTACTTTTACCCAGCTCCGGAAGATTTCGTTCAGTCTAACTTAACAATTTGCCCAAATTGATAAGTGGTTGAAATTATGCGGGAATAAATTTTTTGTTAAGTCTGGCTTAACATTAAGGTTCTATAACATTAGATCGGAAATTTGAGATTTGGGATATTATTCAAGGGCTTGGCGGAAATATATTCAAAAAACTCTATGTTACGATTTTCCTATTTATAGGGGGCATGGAGGTCGGGTGGCGGTGTTTAGTTACACTGAACGATATTTTTCAATAGGTCACGCGGAAGAATTCGCGCGGCCTGAGAAAGGAGAAAACTTGATGCTGGGAATTGGGAGATGGAAGAGAAGGACGCGGGAGTTGGAGTTGGCTCTGGTCAAGGCCCAGGAATACATCACGGACATCCTGACCTTCCAGGCCGGGGAAAAGGCTCAGGGCATCAATGCCTCCCCGAATCCCTATGAGAGCCGGGAGAGCCTGGTGGCGGAGCTGGTGCGGAAATACAAGGGCTATGCCCGCTGGGGCAACCAGTTGATCCAGCGGATCGTTGACACCCGGGCCGCGTTCACCATGGCGGGCGGCCTCAAGGCAACGGTCAAGGCCCCGGGACAAGGACAGCCGGAACTTTCCTTCATCCGCGAGTTCCTCGATCTGAACGAATTGGATGGTCAGTTCGGACAGCAGTTGGCGGTGGAGAAGGAACTGGAGGGACAGGTCCTGCTGGCGCTGGACTGGGACGAGGAGATTGAAAACGCGCGGGTGAAATTTATTTCCTGGAACGACACCCATTACCAGGCGCGGTATCGGGACGATTTATATCACCGGGTTTCAGGCATTTCCTATTTGGACCCGGACACCAAGGATGAGGTTGAGATCCCGGCGGAGCGGGCAATATTCCTCAAGTTCAACGCCCGGATCAACAGCCGGGAAGGGGTCCCCACCTTGAGCGGACTGCTGGTGGAGGCTGAGGATATAGACCGGGCGCTCCGGGACTGGCGCAAGCTGAACCAGTATTTCGCCTCTCCCACTCCCTTTTTCAAAACCAAGGACTTGCAAGAGGCCCGGGAGCTTTACCAGCATCTGTTAAGCCCGGGCATCAACTGGCGGATCGGGAAGGTGTTCGCGGGACCCGCGGATTTCTCGCTGGTGGAGATGGGGGGAGCCGGGGCGATAAGCATCCGACAGGAGATCGAGACCAAGATCAAAATCCTCGCCGGGGGATCGGGCGTGCCGGTGCAGTTTTTGGGCTTCCCCGAATTTATGAGCAACCGCGCCACCGCGGAGAACACCATGGAGCCGGTCGCGCTGATTTCAATCAGCGAGCAGAGGAGCTGGCATCGGGGTTTCCAGGAACTGTTTGACAAGGCGATTGAGTTGAGAAACCAAATGGTCTCTCCGCTGGAACCGGCTTGCCAAACAGGGTTGGCGGAGCCGATGATGAAGTTCATCACTCAGGCCCAGGTGGACCGCTTGATCCAGCTTTATTACCCGCTCTGGCAAGCCGGCGGGATCAATTTGAAAACCTTGCTCAGCCTGCTCCCGGACATTGACCCGGAAGTGGAGGCCGGGTTAGGCGGGCCGGACTCGCCTGAAGAATCCGCGGAAAAAGGAGCCAAAGAAATTCCCGATCCGGAACAGGAGGGAGGCGGCGATGAGAGCGAATAAGCTGGTTCTGAACGCGGTCCGGTCTCGGATCAAGGAGAAATTATAATGCGTATTTCAAATTATCAGATTTCACCCGATCTCACCCGGCGGAGTTTCGCTATTTCGGGAATGAATACCGGCGAGGCGATTTGGTTGCTGTGGTTCGATGATCAGGGCCAAACCTATGATAATTGGATCTATGCCGACTGCATTGTGGACGAAGAAGTAAATCCGGCTTCAAAGGTGATCTTTTTCGCCGCGCTCTACGACGAGGAAATGGTTCTCCTTGATGCTCAGGCGTTCGGAGAAAGAATTAATTTGAGCCTGATCCAGCCCGCGAGTTCCTGGGCTTTTGACGGTGTGGATTTAGAGCTTGACGGCGATGTTGGCAACCATACCGGCTGTTGTCGTCTCCGTCCCCGCTCTCTTGAGGCCAATGCCGCCGGCGATTGGCTTTCCGCCTATGTGCCTTTTGATGAGACATCAGATCAATCCTACGAGGGAATGTTGCGTTGGCTGGACAAGGCTTATGGTGTGGAGATTGTGGGGGCGCGTAAATGTTTGTCCATTTCACCTTCAATTAAATTCGGGAACCACAGCGCAAAAATCAGTGAAGGCCACGGAATGATCCGGTTCCCGCATGATGCCGAGAAATTCACCAACCTTTCGAAATTCACCATTGATCTCTGGTGGTGCCCCTCGAATTTGACCGGAGTCTATGGAGATATCATGCACTGCGAATGCGACATCAACGGAACAGGTTTTAAGCAATGGAGATTAAGTCGGGTAAATGCTCAGTTGGCTTTTTGCACCACCAATTCCGGAAATGTGGAAAACCAATTAGGAACCCAGGGTGTCACCCTGGAGGCTGGTCGGGCCTACCATATCCGCCTGACTTACGATGGCACATTGACGGACGGTCATTGTTTGGCGACCATCTCGGTGGACGGAGTGAGATATGCCAACGGAACGAGTTGCAAAAAAATACCGTTGCCGACTTTTTACAATGCTCCGAGTCTGACTTTGGGATCGCGCTATATGAATTACCTCAGCGGAATTGCCGGTTTGGATATGTATCCTGCGGGTCAGGTATGCGCTGTCAATGACCTGGTGATTTTTCCCGGCGTGAATCTCCCCGCCACCTATGATCCGCCGACCGCTCCGTTTAAGCCCTTTGCCCTTTTGTCCGAACCCGCGACCATCACCTTTGACGCGGGGATCGCCGGCACTTTTGACAGCTCAACTTTTGCCGTGTCCGATCCGGCTCAATGTAATTCGGTAGTAGGCGGGCCGGGTTGGGAATTCAGGAGAAGCGTTGATTCTGGAGAGAGCTGGTCGGAGTGGATGACTTATGCAGACATTCAATCCCTGCCGGATGCCTCTGCCATTACCAGGATCATTTATCAGGCCCGTTGTAATTCCGACGGAGTGAGCTTTTGGTATCCGCTCTCTGAGGCCCGGATAGGTTTTAATCAAACCATCCCGCCGATCCCCCTCCACCCCTATGCCGTGGTTCGGCGGGAGCCTGAAATCATTCCGAGATTTTAGTGGACAAGGCCATTCTCAAGGATCAATTTTTTCCCCGCCGGCTCCGAGGCTGGAAGCTTCGGAAGCCCTGCGGCGCTTTGAATTGAGCGACCGGCCGGTCCGGTAATTCACAGCCCGGAAGTAACTGAAATTTTGGATGCGCTTTTGCAATCCGAGACACAAGGGAGGCGACGATGAGAGCGAATAAGCTGGTATTGAAAAACGGGGGGATCCAGGAGATGAGCGCGGAGCAGGTTGAGGAGCTGGTCGGGAAAGACCGCTACGGCTCACTCAAGAAAATCGACCCGCACCCGTTTTTCGCGGAGCTGTTGGTGGCGCACGAGGGGGTGAGCCGGGGGAAAATTCTCGGCGCGGGTTTGAACCGGCCGGCGGAAAAATTCTGGAGCAAAGACCGGATCCGGGAATTGGTGTCCCGGATCAAGACCGGGCCGGTCCCGGTTTACCTGTTCCACAACGCGGACAACCGGAGCCGCTCTAAAGTGGGCGAGGTGATCGCGTCGTATTGGCGGAAAGTGAAAGGGGCGTTTTCCGCGCTCGCGCTCATCTACATCTCGGACCGGAAGGTCCGGGAGATGATCAAGCAGGGCGAACTGGACATTTGCAGCTTGGAGGCGGAACTGGTGTTTGAGAAGAGGGAAAGCCCGAAGGGGGTCGCGGAATGGGTGGTGAACGCGATTGACCGGGTAAGCGGGCTGGCGCTGGGGTCAAGGGATTCCGCGAGGCCCGGGTTCGCGGGCGCCGCGGTGCTGGCGCAGGTGGAAGAGTTTGAGGATGACTTGAACGGACCGATCCCGGAGTTGGAGAAGAAGTTGAGCGAAAAGGAACAGGAACTGAGTCGGCTCAGGACCGAGTTGGAGCGGTATCAATCGGAGCGGGAAAAGCAGGAGCGGAAGCGGAGGGTGGAGGAGTTGGTGGACCGGGTTTTGAAGGATCGGAGTTTGAAGCAGGAGGAGCAGAAGCATCTGCTCCGGGAGGTGAGCGAGCGGATGGAGCTGAAGAACCCGGCCTCACCGCATCTGGAGCAGGAGGTGAAAAAGGAAACGGAGCTCTTGCTGGCCAGGCTGGCCGAGCTCAAGCGGGTTTACCAGAAACCGACGGAGATCCGGGCGCCGCTGGAACCGGAAAAAGCGGAGAGCGGCAATCCCCTGATCCCGCGAGAAGAGTAATCAATTTAATAAGGAGGCAAGCAATGGTTCAGGAACAAGGATTGAAACTGCGCACCAAGCTGGAAAGCGCCAAGACCTTGAAGGCGGCGACCGGCGAGGAAGAGAGTTACAGCGCGGGCGAGATGATCAAGGTTAATGACACGATCGGGATGGTGGTGGAGGATGTGGAAGCCAATTCCGAATTCGTCCTGCTCTACGAGGCCGAGAAGGTGGTGGCGCCCAAAGCCACCGGAACGGGCATCAGCTTCGCGGTTGGGGACAATGTTTATTACGACGCCACGGCCAAGAAGGTCACCAGCGTATCAACCGCGAACACTTTATGCGGCAAGGCGTTGGAATCCGCGGGAGACAGTGATCCCGAGGTCCTGATTGACCTGATCGTGCTGGCCTGAGCGAAAATACAGGAGGAGGAGAAGAATGATGAGAGATAAAATGATTTCGGAATGGAACAAGGTTGAACTCAAGACCGACCCGGGACAGCGCCAGTTCCTGGAAGCGGTGGAGTATTACTTGCGCAAGCCGGCCCTGATCGCGAAGAAGCTCCGGGGCAAAGCCCAGGAGTTCACGGTTCCGTCGGACTTTCCCCAGAGCGCGGTGGACGCGATTGCCAAGTTCCATCAGGTGGACGCGCCGGACCTGGGCTGGGAGCAGGTGTTTGAGGTGATTGATTTCACCCAGACCAAAAAGAACGGGTTTGAAATCCTTGATGTCGGCACCGGCCTTTCTTTCCGCGCGATCAAGCCGGGAGAGAAGGCGGAGGTTTACAAGATCTCCGGAGAAGTTACCCCGGTCAACTTCGACCTGTTCGGAGGCGCGCTCGGCTGGAGCAAGCTCTGGTTTGACGACCAGGAATACTGGAAGCTGGAGGACGCGGCGAAGGAATTCCGCGCCAAATGGTACGCGCAGAAGGCCCAGGCGCATTACGACCTGATCAGCGCCTCCCGGCCGGACAGCGATGTGTCCTGGCAAGGCGGAGTCAACGATTCCAAGGCGGTCCGCGACGCCGAGACCATCAACTGCGCCTGCGCGGAAATCCTCAACGATCTTTCCGGGCTGGGATACGAGGTCAGCCCGGGCGCGAGCTTGGTGATCGTGGCTCCGGTTCAGCTCTGGGCCAGGCTCCGGAACGCCCTGAACATCACCCTGAGCGATACCGCTTCCAGCCAGATCAACTTCAATGTCAGCCTGGCCGTGACCACCCGGCTCAAGAACCAGGCGCTCTCCGGCGCGGACAATTCTCATTACTTCGTCTGTCTGCCCGGCCGCAAGATCAAGAGCGGACTCCGGATGGACCTTACCATCCTGAGCGAGCCGGACATCCTGGCCTATGCCGAGACCGTGGCCGGTTGGGGAAGATACGGAGCCGCGATCGGAGAAGCCGAACAGCTCAGAAGGTGCGCCACCGTCTAAGCCACTGATGATGGGATCGGGGCGGGCGACTTTGCCCTCCCTTCCGGCCCGCCCTGATCCGATCTTTTTTGCGGAGAGAACAATGGAAAAAAATTTTGTGTTTGTGGACCGGGCTGACGGGGGCAAGTCGCGGGTGACTGTTGAGAGGCCCGCGCGCGATTTTGAAAATAACTATCCGCGTTTTTCAAAGGAGGAATAATGAGCGCGCTTCCGAAATATCGGCAGATGGATTATGCCCGGTTTGACTTTCGGATTTCCAACGGACTCGGCTCCTACTTGGAGCCGGACTGGGACGATCCGGGCCTGGGGGTGGAGTTTTATGACAGTCAGGGCATCCTGAGATTCACCGCGAACCAAACCAGCAGCCCCCCGCTCGTTTCCGGCTCAGACCGACAGGGGATTTTTCTGGCCCTGGAAGGGATCAATCTGGAAAATTTCGCGCTCGGCGTTTGCGACGCGCGTCTTTCCTGCAGGGTCAACGCCGAGCAGGTCCTGCCCTGCCCCACGGTGATGGAGGCCTTCCAGGTAATCCCGGACAGCGGGACCGAGCCGGTTTACACCACGGCCTCCAAGGTCAAAAGCGAATTGCCCGCGGAAATTCCGGCGCAATTAACCGACCCGGTGATTGAGCAATATATCTTTGACGCCAGCCGGAAGATTGACGCCGGTCTCTCCGGTCTTTACCCGACGCCGTTTCCGGGCATTGAGCAGAACCCGGCCACGCCCGGCTTGATTGAACGGCTCTGCCGCAAGCTCGCGCTGTCGGAGAGTTTGATCTTCCTGGGGACCTTGAACCAGATGGAACTGAACCCTTTGCTGGAAGAGCGGGCAATGGCCGAGTTGGACCGGATCCGCAAAGGCGAACTCCGGATCGCCGGCTTTGAGCCCAACCTCTCGGTTTATCAGGGAATGATCCTGCCGGAAGAAAATACCGGCGATTACCTGGATTGAAAAAGGAGTAACCAATGGTGCTATCGGATGGAGACTATTTAAAGGTCGCGGAGAAAATCGTGGATACGCTCCTTACGGACACCGGCTCCGGGGGATTGCGGGAAGGGCCGAACCCGCCGGTGAAAACGATTGAGCCGAGGATCCGGCGGGAAGCCAAGCTTTATTCCAAATACGAGCTTCCCCTGATCGGAGTGGAGGTGGCGAAAAAAAGAGAAGAGCCTTCCCCTTCCAGCCGGATCATTGACAAAGTCTTTGAGCTGGAATTCCTGATCCTCTGCCGGGGAGGAGACCGCGAGCTGGAATCGGACCGGGCCAGGAAAATTTCCAGCCGGCTGGAAAAGCTGCTCAAGGAACAGAATCTTCCGGACCGGCAATTCTCCGGCCTGCCCGCGTTGATTGAAGGCTCCCAGGGAGTGCTGGTCGCCCGGCTGACCGAAACCAATTTTGAAAGCAGGTTTTTTGAAGACGCGGCCGGGAAAAATCCCGAGGTGGTTTCCCTGGTCTCCGCGGAGGTGATCATCCCGGCGCAATTGTTATTGTGAGATACATCACAATAAGAATCCGGTCTGAGCAAAACGAGCAAAAGGAGGCTTCCCTTCAATGTCCAAAAACTTTCTGGAAAATATGGGAAAGGTCGCGCTATTCCGGACCCGGGAACAAAACCTGGGAGAGCCGGCGACCGATAATGGGGTGAGTATGGCCTTTGATCTCGGCTCCGGGGTCAATCTGGCGAGGACGGTGGAAGACGACCGGGATCAGCTCCGGGGGGTTGACCTGGCCACCCGGTTATATCTCGCCGGGCAGACCGCGGGCGGGAAACTGAGCCAGAAGCGGGCCAAGCCGGACTTTCTTACTTTCGCGCTCGGCTGCTTTTTCGGCCAGGTCAACACGGAGCAGGTCGCGGCCGGGATCTACCAGCACACCATCACTCCTTCCAGCGCCCTGTCTTTGCCCGCGTTCACCCTGCTCCAGCGCCGGGGAGACGCCATTCTCAAGGAAAGGTTTTCCGGGAACCTGGTGGAGGGGTTCAGTCTGGAGTTGGGAGAAAGCTGGGTGGGCCTGAGCTCGGATCTTCTCGGGATCGGGAAGCGCGAAGTGAATTACCAAAATGAGATCGTGTCGGCTCCGGCCAATTCCACCCAGATCACCTTGAGCGGGAACGGGGTGGAAGGCGCCACGGCCTCGGAGCGGTTGGAAAATGTGTTCCGGATCCGGGCCAAGGATGCCGGGTCCAATTTTTGGGAAGTATGCCCGGCGGCGAGCGTGAGCGGAGGCGCCCCGGCCGTGATCACGCTCCAGGAGCCGGTGGGACAAAGCTCCGACCTGATTGAATTCCACCTTGACTATCTCCCGACCGAGCCGGAGTGGTGCGATTTTCCGGCCGAGCTGGACGAGTCGCCGCTGAAACTGGTGGACGCGAATTTGATCGTGGACGGATACTTCACCGGCAGCCAGGTCCAGGGCGGGGAAGTCATCTCCAACGACCTGCTCGGCTTTTCCATCCAGGGAAAGAACAACCTGGAAATCCGCAAGCTGGCGGACGGGTCGAATAATCCCTGGGCGAGCGAAGCCGCGCGCAGCCAGCGGGAGCTGACCGTCAAGCTCTCCGAGCGGCTCCGCAACACCATCCGGCAATGGCAGGCCGATCATCCGGAGACCGAGCGGATCAGCCTTTATCTTAAAATCCGCGGCGCGGAAATCGTCCCCCAAAGCGGATATTATTTCGGCGCGGATTTGATCTTCCCCCAATGCGGAATCCTGAACGATCCGATCTCGGTCAACGGCAAGTTTCTGGCCCAGGAGGGAGACCTGCTGGTGATGGACGATATAAATTACAACGGCGTTTTCATCCGGACCTGGAACCGGGTGAGCGAATACCTGGGATAAAGGAGAGCAAATGCCGATTGAACTCAAAGACCAAGAGAGCCTGGCGCTGAACCTGGAAGGACAGGAAATTGAAGTTTATTTCCGCAGCCCGAACGCCCCGGAGATGGTCCGCTATCTCGCCTCCACCCTTTCCGGCAGCGGCCCGGAGGCAATGGAGCAGATGCTCTCGGCCGGGATCTCGCTCGCCCAATCCTGTCTGCTGGGGATCAAGGAAGGAGACATCGTGATTGTGGATCAAGGCCGGGCCAGGGGTTTGGTCACCGACCCGGCTCGGCCCGGATACGATCACAACTGGAAGCAACTGCTGAAAGAGAAAATCCCGGGCTTGCTCCTGATGCTCGCGAACCGCCTGGTGAAAAACGCGGCATCGGAGTTGGAGGTTCGGGAAAAAAACTGACCCGGGAGCTGGACCGGCTCCTTCATCTTGAGCCCGCAGATTGCAGGAGCTGTCCGGAACCAAAGAGCAAATATCAGGAATGGACCTGTGCCCATTGCCCGGAATTCCGGCTGGACCATATCAGCCCGGGAACCTGGCGCTTGCTGGAAATCCGGAGGCTGAAGCTGGCCGGGTATCCCTTCCGGGCCGACGATCTGAAATATCGCGATTGGCTCTTGCTGGGAGCGCTGGAAGAAAAGCTGGGGTCGGAGCAAAAGAAGAATGAGCTGGAACTAACCCTGCTGAAAACCATTTAATTTTCAGCGCGGTTTGAAGGAGAAAAGGGATGCCTGAATTTGGGAATGAAGCGGGGAACAAAAGCGAGCTGGACCAACTGCGAGCGAATAAACAGGCGGAGTTGGAAATCATCAAACAGGCGGAAGAGCAGCGGCATCAGTTGGAGCAGCATTTTTCCGAGCTGACCCGCAAGGTCAAGGAGCGGAACCTGGCCTCCGAAATCAATGCCTATCAATCCGCGGCCGGGTCCGTGGCCAAGTTTTTAGGCGCCGGGATCAAGCAACAGGCGATGATCATGATCCCGTTTGAGATCGCGGAGGCGACCAAGGAGATGGCCGACTTTTTCGCCACCAAAGACCCCACTCATCTGGCCTCCAGCCTGAAACACTTGCTCGCGGTCAAGCAATACGCGGATGCCGCCAAAACCTCCGCCGGCTCGGGCGCCTCCGGCTCCGGGGGTTCTTCCACTGCCCCTCCCGCCGAGTCGCCGGAAGACCAGACCAGACACAAAGCCCGGGTGGTCGTTAATGTGGGAGATGGGGTAGTGATCAATCCCAAAGAATTTGTCCGGCAGTTGGTGGATGGCTTGAACGAGGCCTACCGCGATAATGTCCGGATTGAATTCGCACAATAGGAGTGAAAAATGACTCTGAACGCCAAACCGATTTTTATGTGGGACAATTTATTGGCCCGGCCGGACGCGCAACTGAGCGCGACCAGTTCTGACCCGGATCATCCGGTCCAATACCTGGCGGACTGGAGAGAGTATCTGACCTGGCGGGCCGGGTCCGGCGCTCCCCAAAACCTTGAAATATCTTTTCCAGAGCCGAAGCCCGCGTCCGCATTGTGCATTTACCATCACAACCTCTCCAGCGTGGAGACCGTAACCCTTTCCGGCTCTGCCAACGGTTCGGTTTGGGAGGAAATCCTCAGTCTCAATCCCAACTCCGACCAGACCATCCTGAAATTGTTCAACCAGGTTTCTTGCCGATATTACCGGCTGGCAATGGGCTTTTCACCGGCTTGCGAAATCGGTTTGCTCTTCCTCGGCGATTACCTGGAATTCCCAAGCTGGACCGCGTCCGGCTTTGATCCCAACCAGGAAGAGTTGCTGGTGGAGAAAGGGAAAAGCGAAGAAGGGTTTTTGCTCGGAGCCGCGCTCCGGTGCCGGAAAAGAAGAATGGCCCTGGACTTCCGATATTTATCCGATTCCTGGGTGCGAAATACTTTGATCCCGTTCTGGAAAAATCATCCGCCCAAGCCGTTCCTGTTCGCCTGGGACTATCAAAATCATCCGGAGGAAACCTATTTGGTGGAATTGGCGAAGCCGGAGCTGGGCCTACCATATCAGCCGGTTTTTCGGTCATTGAGTTTGGAATTGGAGGGAAGGGTATGAAGTTGAAGATTGGGAATTGGGGAATTCTCCGATTCCTAACCCCTACTCCCCAACTCCCGGAGGTGAAGCGATGAGTTTTGAGAATTATAGAGACGCTCTGAGCCGCAAGCCGGTCTGGCTGGTCAAGCTGCATCTGGACCAATGCGCGAATATTTTCCAGCTCGCTCCTTGCGCGGCGACCGGCGCTTCTGTTTGTTATTACACTTACAGCACCTGCCGGGATCGCGAGCATTACTGCAAGGCGGATTCCATTTTGAAATTGAGCAGTTGCGATTTTCAGCCCAGGTGGCTCGGGCCGAGCCCGCTCCCGCTTCTGGAAAAAGTCGGGTATGTGCCGATTGAGATTGACGCGAAATGCAACCTGGCCCGGCGGGGAGAGATGGTCCTGGAGCTTTCGGACGATCCTCCTCATTATTACGCGAACCCGTCCAAGGTTTACGGCGGACTGACGATCAGCAACCTGGAAACCGCGGGCAGTTTCTGGAAAAATTTATTGGCGAGGAATCCCAATTACTATCACCGCCTGGCGGAAGTGTATCTCGGGTTTGAGGGATTGGAGGAGTCGGAGTTCCGGCTCTTTTTCCGGGGACTGATTGAAAAAATAGAATACCGGGAGTTCGGGGTCGCGGTCACGGTCAAGGATTTGCTCAAGAACCTGGACCGGCTGAGCCATCCCAAAGCGGGCGACAATTGCAAGCTGTCCCAGGATTATTCGGGGGGAGCTACGGTCAAGGTATATCAGGGAGATCAGCTTTCCGATTGGGGGATCATCAAATCCGAGGGCGGCAACCATATCAAGTTTTCCGGCAAGACCGGCCCGGACCCCCAGGGAATCTGGACCCTCCAGGATGCCGCCTTTTGCTTCGGCGGTTCCGGCACCGTCCCCACCGGAAAAATGGTCAAGCAGGGGTTGGTTTACGCCCGGGACAATAACAGTATTGATGAGGGGTTTTCCGCGGACTGGATCCTGCTGGACTTGATTTGCGAGCGAGCCCGGATCAGCGCGGACTACCTGGAACTGGTGGATGTTGGCGCAACTTTAGGTTCAGGAATTGCCGCCGACGCAACCTCCATCCCGGTGAGCGACGCGAAATTATTCCCGGACCAGGGCGTGATCAAAATTGATAATGAACTGATCATCTACAAAGGCAAAAACGGAAACAACCTGGTGATTCAAGGGACCGGCGCGGGGGATTCCGTGCCGCTCTTTTACCAACACTTCCGCGGGGCGTTCCGAACCACCGCGGCTTCGCACGATTCCGGCGCCCCAATTTATCTCCCCCGGATCACCTATGAGGCGATGACCTGGCTGGGGGGCACTCGCTACCGGGCCGAGTTGGAGGAGCCGACCAAGGTCCAGGAACTGTTGAACCGGATTTGCGAGCAGGCCCTGATTCAATGCTGGCAAAACGAGGAGTCCAACATAGAATTCCGCGCCATCTGCCCGCCTCAGCCGGGCGAGGCGATCAAGGAACTGAACGACCAGGAGCATCTGCTTGAGCAATCGGTATCGGTCCTGGACGACCGCGAACTGCAATCCAGCCGGGTGATCGTTTATTACAAGCCCCTGGAGGCCGACCCGGGAGCGAAGCCCAAGGGTTATCAATGCGCGCTGGTGGAAGTGGAAGAAGATATTGAAAATGAAAACTGGTTGGGCGAGGAGAAGCCGAAAATATTTTTCGCCGACTGGATTTACCGGTCCACCGAAGCAGTGTCTCTCGCGAGCAGGTATTTGTTGAAATATAAGGAAGGCGCGCGCCAGCTCAAGTTCAGCCTGGAGTTGAAAGACCTGGACCTGGAAGTGGGAAAACTCTTCTGGGTCAAGACCGGCAAGATTCTGAATGAGCGGGGAGAGAAAAGCCGGCTCCTGTTCCAGGCGCTTAAAAAGCAGTTCCGCTCGGCGGGAAGAATTGAGATTCTGGCCCTGGAGACCAAGCTGGACCTGATCTACGCATATATCGGACCGGAAAACCCGGTTTTGAGCGAGACCATCAGCTCCGGAGAAACCACGATCCAGCTTGCGCTTACCGCCAATACCTACCAGGACGATGATTTCGCAAGCAGCGGCCAGATCCGGATTGAGGACGAGAAAATCAGTTATGCGAGCAAGGGCTACGACAGCCAGACCCAGGTGCTGACTTTATCCGGATGCGACCGCGGCATCCTGGGAACTTCGCCGGTTGAACATAATGCCGGGGTGGACGCTTTGCTTCTTGATTATGGCGCGAGCCGGCCGGCCCAAGATAAATCGGCCTGGAACAGCGATGAAAATAATCTGCTGGATTCAGATGGAGACGGAGTTGGAGATCGGGAAGGATATTATATTTATTGAGCGCAGACCGTCCTGTCCATCCGCCCTGGGCGGATCGACAGGATGCGGCACAGGAGGGATAGATGAGCTGGCAAGAAATCGGAATCGGAGAAGTGGACGCGAACAGTCCGGTGAGCACGACTTTGATGGGCAAGCTAAGGAATAATCTCTATTGGATTTTTCAACAGTTTTCAAAAGCCACCCTGTTTGACAACACCGACCGGAGCGCGCCCTCCGGCGGAGAGATTCTCCAGGAATCCGACACCTGGCAAACCATTGAAACCATCAAGGTTTACGCCCCGGACTTTGTCCAATCCATCAAGGCGCGGGTTCGGGCGAAAATCACCGCGGGATCGGACCGGCAGATGCGCGTGCGCGAGCCTTCCAGCGGGAACAACAGCGATGTTCACACCTTCGCCGGAACTGATTACGAGGAATTGACCGTGACCCTGAGCAATCCGGACGCGGGGTTGATTGACCTGAATCTCCAGGCCAAGGCGACCTTCAACTCGGGCAATCCGATTTGCCTTGTCCATTGGGCATTGATCCGCGCCGACGAGGCCAAGTGAGGGAAAAATGGAAACGGTCTGGATAAATATCTTAAATATCTTTTTCACCGGAGCCCTTGCCGTGCTCGGCCTGCTCTGGCGGGAAATGAACAAAAAGGTCAGCCACATGGTCAGCCGCGAGCTGTGCCAGGAGCGCAGCGATTGGATCACGCAGCAATTGGAACACCAGGAGCAGATCCTGCTCCGCACCGAGCAGCGGCTGATCCGGATTGAGAAAAAAATGGCGTATCAAAACGGGGAGGCGGGAAATGAGTTTGATCATTATTGATCCCGGACACGGCGGAGCCGACCCGGGCGCGGTTGCCAACGGGCTTCTGGAAAAGGACCTGAACCTTGGGATCAGTCTCAAGCTGAAAGAGCTGTTAACCGGAAGCGGCATCCCCGTACGGCTCACCCGGGAATCGGATCAGGATTTGAGCCTGGAGGCCAGATGTGACACAGCTAACAATTGGCCGGCCGACCTGTTCCTCAGCGTCCATTGCAACGGCTCTCCCGACCCGCTGGCCCAGGGCCTGGAGATTTTTTGCCATCCCGGAAGCGCGCCCGGGACCCGGCTCGCCCGGGCGATCCACCAGGAGCTGCTCCAACTCGGCCGGCGGGATCGGGGGATCAAGACCGCTGAATTCTATGTGCTCAAACATACCCGGAGGCCCGCGGTGTTGGCGGAATGCGGCTTTATCACCAATCCCGGCGAAGCCGATTGGCTTAAATCCCATCTTGCCGAAATGGCCGGGGCTTTGATGCGCGGGATCAAGAAAGGTCTCTCCGCGGAACCCTTAAATTAACCGCAATTCGGAGGCGCTTATGGATCACTGGCTTTTTACCAAGGAGGGGGTTCCTTCCAAAACCGCGTTCTGGTTCTCCTGCACCATGCTGGTCACTTTGCTTCTTGTAATCTGTATTACAATCAGGTTTTTGATCGCGCCCGGGCCGGAGCTGGCTGGCGGGCTCCCGGGCATCGCCATGGTGCTGGGGATCCCGAACGCGATCCTGGCCGGGGCTTATACTTGGGGGAAAAAAATTGATCAGCAAAATTAAAATCGGAACCGGGATCGCCCTGATCCTGGCTTTGGCGGCTTTGATCGGAATCTGCTCCTGGCAGCGGAGGCAAAACTCCGCGCTGGTCCGGGAGCAAAACCAAATCCTGGGCCAGTTGCGCCTAAGCCGGCTGAAGGACAAAATCGCCCAAGCGCCGGCGCAGGAACATAAAAATCTTTCCGCAAAACCGGGGGCGGCCAGGCGAAATCCATTTGAGCCTTGTCCCGACCCTTGCCAGGTTTGTTTCCAGGACTATCAATATCAACTGGAGGTCAAAGATGAAGCGGGAAGATGGATTTTCAAGGATGAGAATGTTTTTGATGATCAGCCGGGGAACCTTGCCTTGACCGATAAATTCTGGGAAGAGCTTGAGGGCGCGCAGGCATCAAAGCCAAGCTCTAAAGCAGACCGGTCGGACAAGCTTGCGAGGACCAAAAACCGGATCCTGGTCGGCTTTGAGCTGGATCAGGCCAAAGTTGAATACGGCTATTCGCCCCTGGGAATCAAGACCAGTCGGATGGAACTGAACCTCGCACTCTATTCCTCGCTTTCAATGAGCTATGCTTATCAGCCGCTGGAAGCCCGGGCCGGGGCAGGGATGGAAATAAGATTTTGAATAGATCATTTTCCTCAAGTCGGATTAAAGAAGGGGAAGAAGATGGTGCCGAGTTGTTTCCGCTTGCGCGATCTTCCCTGGGTAATGCATTCCTGGTAAAGATCCTGGTATCTCTTCCCCAGCGACTCCTGCGAATACAGCTCCCGTTCAAACGGCCTTTGGTATCGGTCCAAATGATTGAGCACTTCCCTGATTTTTTCCGCGAAATCTGCGGGATCATCCTTGGCAAACCTTCCGTTCTCGCCGTCCCGGATCAAGGCCCTTGCCGCCATACTGTCCACCGCCACCACCGGAAGCCCCGCGGCGCGCGCCTCGTAGATCACGATCCCCTGGGTATCCGCGGAGGAGGGGAAGATGAACAGGTCGGAGACCAGATACAGTTCGGGCAATTCTTCCTGCGAAACGAACCCGGTCCAGATCACCCGGTCTTGCAGGCCCAGCTCTTCCACCTCCCGCTGACCGGGCCGCTTGGCCGGTCCTTTCCCCGCGATCATCAAAGCCAGGTTCATCCCTTGGTCGGTCAGGATTTTGAGGGCCTGGAAGGCGAGGGGCAAATTTTTCTCGCGTGAGAGCCTGCCGGAATAAAATAAAATCTGATCAAACCTTTCCAACTGCAATTTCTCCCGCTGCCGCATCAGCCGCTGCTCCGGCATCCGGTCAAAGCGGCTGAAGTCAATCCCGGTCGGGACGCTGGTGGTTTTAGTGTCCACCCCCAGCCCCACCAGGTATTGCCGGATCGGCTCGATCGGCGCGATCACCAGGTCGCAGCAATTGCTGAAATTGACCACATAATCCCGAACCTGCTTGCGGACCTGCTCGGTGTCCATCAGAAAATAATGGGTGAAAAATTCATACAGGGTATGAAAGGTGTAAACCAACGGGGCGTCCAGTTGGTCCGCCAAATCCAGCGCGGCCTTGCCCAGCAAAAACGGGTGATGGGTATGGATCACATCCGGATTGAAATTGGCGATCTTTTCCTCGATCTCCGCCCGGTCAATAAATTCCAGCGGGATCGCGAACCGGAAATTGGGGAAGCTGAACGAGGTCACCCGATGCACCTCCGGGGTCTTGCCCTGCTCCTCCAGGCCGTAGTCCGGCGCGATCACCATGGTCTGGTGCCCCAGCTTTTTCAGGGCGCTGTCCACAAACTCCACCGCCACCGCCACCCCGCTCACCCGGGGAGAATAATTATTGGTGAAGATTGCGATCCGCATTGGGAAATAATTATAGCAAAATCTTCGGGTCCGGCAAAATTGGTATTTATGGTTTTTCTGTTAAACTTTTAATATGGAATCCCAAGCACCAGAGCCGAGGCGACTGCGCTTCATCTATCGCTGGATTTTAAAGGGCAAGCTCAATTATTTCCCCTATTTCCTTGACCCCAACCGCAGCTCGCTTTTCCTCCGGTTCCTGGTGAGAAGGTTTCACTGGGCGCAGATTTCGGAGCCGGACCTGGTCAAGCTCCGGGGGCTTAAGGGCAAGGGCAAAATCGTTTGGGCGATCAAGCACCGGAGCCGGCTCGATTTCATTTTCCTCCATCACCTGCTCTCGCAATATCAACTGAACCCCCCGACCATTTCGCTGGAAGTCCCGGTCCGGGCCTTCTTTTCCATCCCGGCCCTGGTCAAAACCTTTTGCGCAAGGCTGGTGGCGAAATATAATTTTCGGGAAAAATATCGGGAACAGTTCTGGGAAGAAGCCCGGTGCCGGTTCCAACAAGGCGAGGGCATGCTCGCCTACCTGATCAATCCGCCCACCCTGACCGTCCGGTATTTGCATCCGGAACAAGGCACTTTTTACAACCTGCTCAAATGGCAGGAGGAGAGCGAGGATGACATCCTGATCGTGCCCCTGGTGATCGTGTTCCGGAGGGCGCCCGAACGGACCGAGCGCGGCCTGATTGACATCATTTTCGGTCCCCAGGACCAGCCGGGAGGGCTGAGAAAACTTTATAACTACCTGACCCTGACCGTGACCGAGGAGGCGATCCTGGAAACCGCGGACCCGGTTAATCTGCGTGAGTTCATCGCCCGCAAGGACCAGCAGGGATTGACCCGCCAGGTTTTGGCGCACCGGCTGCGGGAACACCTGACCGGACATCTGGAGCGGGAGAAGAAAGTGATCCTGGGGCCGAGGTTCAAGCCCCGGAGTATGTTGATGGAAGACGCGCTCCAGGACCAGTTGCTGAACCGCAAGCTGGAAGAGCTCGCCGGATCGGGCGGGAAGAAATTGATGGAGGTGAAGCGGGAGGCCGCGGGGTATCTGGACGAGATGGCCGCCAATTACAACCAGCGCTCGGTGGATTTTATGATTTCAATCCTCAACCTCGCGTTCCGGAATTTGTTCAAGGGGATTGAAGTGGACGAGACCAGCTTTGAAAAAATACACGAAATCGTCAAGCGCTTCCAGATCGTTTATGTGCCCAGCCACAAAAGCCACATTGATTATTTGATCCTGAGCTATGTGCTCTATCAAAAACGCTTTTTCCCCCCTCACATCGTGGCCGGGATCAACCTGGATTTCTTCCCGATCGGCCCGCTCTTCCGCGGGGGCGGCGCCTTTTTTATGCGGCGGAGATTCAAGGACAACCCGGTCTATGCCTCGGTCTTCAACGCCTACCTGAAAATTCTTTTGCGGGAGGGATACCCGATTGAGTTCTTCATTGAAGGGGGCCGGAGCCGGACCGGAAGATTGCTCCTGCCCCAATTGGGCGTGGTCAAATACCTGGTCAACGCCTTCCAGCAACTCGGCCTGCCCGATCTTTATTTCGTCCCGGTCTATATCGGATACGACCAGGTGATTGAGCAGGGCGAGTATCTCCAGGAGATCAAGGGCGAGAAGGAAAAGGGATCCGCCCTGTTCGCCCTGCTCCGGAGCTGGAGATTGATCCGGGAAAATTACGGCAAGATTTATTTGAACTTCGGAGAGCCGATGAGTTTGAGGAAATACCTCCAGGAAGACTCCGCCGAGCATCCGGACGAGGAGGAGCCGGGATACCGGGAGCTGGGATTTGACCTGGTCAGCGAGATCAACCGGCTCACCCTGGTCACCCCCGGAGGACTGGTGGCCTGCGCCCTCCTGTCCAGTTCCCGGCCGGCGCGGCGGGACCAGGAGCTTTCCCGCGCCTGGCGCTGTTTTTACCGCTGGGCCTTAAGAAAGCAGGCCCGTCTCTCCCAGAGCTTTGAGGAGATCCGGGACTGGCAGGAAGAAGCGCTGATTTTATATCAGACCCGGAAGCTGATTGAGATCGGTTACAACGAAACCGTGGACCAGAGGATCATCAATGTCCCGGAAGAAAAGCGCCTGAGCCTGGAATTCTATAAAAATAACCTGATCCATTTTTTCCTCACCGCGGGAATGGTCGCCCTGGTCCGGCTCAAAATCCAGGAGCGCGATCAGTTGGACCGGGAGTATCAGCGCCTGAAACGGATGCTCCGGTTTGATTTTGTAATCCCGGAGGGCAAGGACGAGCAAGAGATTGATTCGTGCCTGAATTATTTTGAGACCGAATGCCGTTGGGAGGAGGACACCATCAAGCATTTTGCCGGCCTGATCGCGAATTTCCTGGAATCATATCTGATCGCGCTCCGGACCATCCTTAACCTCCGGCCGGCCCGGATCACCGAGCCGGTTTTTTTGGACCGGGCAAAGAAAATGGGGGAACAGCTATATCAACTGCGGGAGATTGACCGGCTGGAATCCATCAGCCAGTTGAATTTCCAGAACGCCTTGCAATGGATGCGGGCGGAAGGATGGATCAGTTTGGAACCGGATTATTACCGCGTCAATTTGGATCGGCTCGGTTCCGCCCAACAGGAATTGGAATGGATCCTGTCCCTGCTCTCCGCCATCAGGTATTTCTAGCCCGGAGATGGTCGGGCTGATAAAGATCCGATCGGGATAAAGAAGAAAATCGGGAGGGAATAATGAAGAACTATCGGTTGGGAATTTTGGCTTCGGGGCTGGCGCTGATCTTTTTCGTTTCATCCTGCGTGAACTTCGGCAAGCAAAAGACCGTGACCCGAGAGCCGGCCGCGCCGGGAGAGAGCCGGATCCAATACCAGGTTCCGGCGCCGGCCAAACTCAACCTGGTCACCCTGGGCGAGGCCTTGCTGGCCTGGAGGGGCCTGTACGGGAAGATGGATAAAATCACCGACGGGGTTTACTTGGCGCGCGGGTTCGCCCTGGCCAATGTGGCGATGATCGTGACCAAGGATGGCCTGGTGATCATAGACGCCACCGAGAGCGTGGACGCGGCCAAGGAAATCCTGGACCAATTCAAAAAGATTTCCAACCAGCCGGTTAAATACCTGATCTATACCCACGGCCACGGAGACCATACCCAGGGATCGCCCGCGTTCAACTCGCCCGGCCTGCAGGTGATCGCTCCGAAAGCGTTCCTGGATTTTGTGAAATTTGAAACCGTTCTGACCGGTCCCTACACCCGGCTCGCCCGCAAGACCCAGTCCGGACAAGCCGCGCCGGAATATCTCCGGATGCAGGTCCCGATCAAGAACCCGCTCCGGGCCGAGGTGGGCACTTCGGAGATGCTGATGCCGACCATCACCTTTGAGGGTCATTATCAATTTGAGCTGGGCGGAGAAAAGTTTGAGCTGTTCCAGGCCCCGGGCGAGACCCCGGATGCCATTTTCATCTGGATGCCGGAGAAGCGCGTGCTCTTTTGCGGAGATAATTATTATAAGTCCTTCCCCAACCTCAGTTCGCCGATGCTCGGGCCAAGGCCCGTGGCCGGATGGATCGGATCGCTGGAAAAAATGATCGCGTTGAAGCCCGCGTTCCTGGTCCCGGGACACAGTGCGGAGATCATCGGCGAGCAGGAGATTCTGGAAACCCTGACCAACTATCACGACGCGGTGAAATCGGTCTACGACCAGACCCTTGCCTGCATCAACCAGGGCAAGAATGTGGAGCAGGCGGTCGCGGAAGTGAAACTGCCGGAAAAATTCGCGCAATATGATTATCTCCACCAGTATTACGGAAGGGTGGACTGGTGCGTGCGGGGAATCTATCAGGGGACCATCGGATGGTATGACCGGACCGGAACCCACCTGATCCCCAATTCCTTTTCATACTCCGCCCGCGAATTGGTCCGGCTGGCCGGAGGCGCCGACAAAATTTTGAGCCGGGCGATTGAGTTGCAAAAGGCCGGAGAAGATCAACTATCGGTGGAACTCTGCGAGGTCGTGATCCAGGCCAACCCCGATGATAAAACCGCGCACCTGATCAAGGCCGTATCGCTCGAGCGCTTGGCCGCCAACGCCACCAGCATCAACCAATTCGGCTTCTATTCCTCCGCCGCCCAACTGGAATTCCAGGCCGCCGAATAACTTGGGGTCAGGTCTCAACTTATGACTTGTGACTTGACCGATTTGCGGAATCGTGATATGCTTTGACCAAGATGGCAAGACCCTGGCGGATTCAATATCCGGGCGCGATTTATCATATCACGGTTCGCGGCAATAACCGGCAGGAGATTTTTCTGGAGGATTCGGACCGGACCTATTTCTTGAGGTTGCTGGGCAAGGTCTGCGAGCAATATCATTTTGAGATTTTCGCCTTCTGTCTGATGAGCAATCATTTCCATTTATTCTTGCGTAGCGCGGAGGCGAATTTAAGCGCGGGGATGCATTGGCTCAACACCAGCTTCACGGTTTATTTCAACTGGAGGCACGGCCGGAGCGGGCATCTGTTCCAGGGCCGCTACCATTCGGTGCTGGTTGCGGACCAGGAATATTTTCTACACCTGAGTATGTATCTCCATCTGAACCCGGTGCGGGCCGGGATCGCGGAAAATCCGGGCGATTACGGATGGTCCAGCTTCCGCGACTACCTCGCCGCCAAACCGAGATTCCCCTGGCTGAACCGCGACCAGGTTCTTGCCCATTACTCGCGAAGCCGGGATCAACTTTCGCGGGCGCGGAATTATCACAAGGAATGTTTGGCGCTGATCGGGAAGGAGCCGACTTTTCTGGAACAATTGAAACAGGGCGCGGTCCTCGGCCCGGCCAAAGTGGTTGAGGAGCTGCTAAAAAAATATCGCCCCTCCGGCCAGTTTAAGACCGTGCCCAGCTTTTCCAAAACCGCCAGGGAAATGATTGACCTGAAGCGGGAACTGGAGAAAGTGGCGGATATTTTTGGAGTGAAGGTTGAAGAATTGCGGCGCAAGCGAAAGAATTTTCCCGCCCGACTCGCAGCCTATTATCATCTGACGGAAAACTGCGCGATGACCACCGGCGAAGCCGGCAAGGCTCTGGGCGTTTGTAATTCTGCGGTATCCCGAGGGGCCCGTAATTTTGAAGAAATCCTGAAACAAAATAATAAATTGAACAAAAAACTTAAGGCGATAAGTCATAAGTTGAGACCTGACCCCGATTAACTTACCAGCCGCTTAAGAAGGGGCGCTTTGATCAGCGGGAAGATGATCAGGGAGCTGAAGAGCAGGGTGAAGAGGGCGAGGGCCGGGGTTTCCAGGGCCTGGGGTAGGACCCCTTGGAAGAAGCGATAATAAAATACCGCGCCGTATTCCAGGATCAGGGGATGGATCAGGTAGATTCCGAAAGTGGCTTGGGCCACGGTCCGGAAGATTGGGTTGGGTCCGGCGATTTCTTTTCCGATCAATTTTTTGGTGATCGGCCCGTTATTGATGATCAGGAAAGCGGAGAGGGACATCAGGATTACCACCGGGTTGCAATACACGAACATTTGATCAAACCTTTGCGGGAACCTGATCCCGGGAATTTTTGAAAGCAGCCGCGGTTCCAGGGCGGTGATCAGCGCGGCGCCGGCAAAGACCAGCCAGGCCAGGGCCAGCGCTCCGGGCCGGAGCTTAAGGTCCTTGAGCCAAAACCCGGCCAGGTAATAGCCGATGAACGGGATGAACAAAGTGAAGGCGTTCGCGCTTTTGATCGCGAAATATTTATTCAGCATCACCGCGGCGGAGGCAAGGATCAGGATGATGAGGGTATCATCGGCGCGCGATTCAGCGGTTGCGTCCGAGAAAAGTTTTTTCAGCGCCGGGGTGACCAGGTACAATCCGATCATCACGAACAGGAAGTATAAATGATAATAGGGGACTCCCTTGAGCAAGAGCCGGAGGTCATACGCGAAGCTGAAGGGGATCTGCTTGGCTGAATGGATATAAATAAAATAGATCGTTGACCAGAACAGCAGCGGGATCCCCACCCGGCTCAGTCGCTTGCTCAGAAAATCCCGGGTCGGCTCCGGCCTCGCCCGGTCCAAAAAGATCGCCCCGCTCAGCATAATAAAAACCGGCACCGACCATCTACAGGCCGCACTCAAGAAATTATTCAGCGACCAGGTCTCCGCGGAGGATCGGCCCTGGAAAAACAACACCCAGGCCGCGGTATGGAGGGTGACCACGCCGGCGCAGGCGTAGATCCGCATCAGGTCGCCGGAAGCGATCCAGGGCGGATTTTTCAAAGCTGACGGCTCCGAGGACAAAGTTTTCCCTCCCGCTTTCAGGCGGTATCCGCGACCTTATTGCGCCCTTTCCCAGCTCAGATGCGCCCGGTCCTGCGAAAGCAGGCTCTGGCGCTTCTTGGTCATCTTGTAATAGTCCCAGAGCTGGTCGGTGAAAAATTCCGGCTGGAGATAATAGACCTGCTTCCCCTGCGCCGCGGCGTAGCTGGTCAGCTCGAACATATGGTTCCAGGTGGTGACCTCCAGACAGGGACGGTCAATCTTTTCCACTTCCACCCCGGATCTCTCCTCGCCCTGGTGCCCGGCTGATTCGTAGCGGATGCGGAGGATTTTTCCAGTTTGCTTGGATACCGCAATTTCCACAACTTCATTATCCTCGGGCCCGAAAATTATTTGCTGGAGCTTGAGACCGCCGGTATAAAACATTTTGTTCCAGGCCGCCTCCATTCCCTTTGACCGCTCGTCCTTTTCATAAGGCCAAGTGATATGATATGCGATCAGGATTCGGGTGTCGTCCTCGGCCATCCGGTAATAAATATGGGAAGGCTCGGGATTGATCCCAGGCCCCTGCGCCACCGCGGGCGCGTACCTGGCCGCGAGCGCGTCGTCCCGTTTGGGGGTCGGCTTCACGGTCTCGTCCGGCCACATATGATAGCTGAGCAGGCCCGCGGCAACCACCAGCAAAACCAAAACCGCGAACGGACGAAAGCGATTCAAATTTTGTTTTCCCGCCATTTAGGTTCCCTCCTCTCAAAACTTACGACTTGGGAAAAACCCAGGTGGCGGAGCAGGCTCAGGGTTTGGCCGATGCCGCACCCCAGGTTTTCCAGCCTATGCGCGTCCGAGCCGACCGTGACCATTTTCCCCTCCAACTCGCGGTAGAATTCAATCAGGTCCTGGTCCGGGAAGGGCCGGTTCAGGGGCTGGCGCAAGCCCGAGGTGTTCACCTCCAAGGCCATTCCCCGCTTGATCATCCCTTCATAAATCCGCCGGATCAACCCATAAAAGTTTTGCCAGTCCCACGCGCCCGGGTAATAATCCAGGCCGTACCGGTTGATCAGGTCCAGGTGCGCGACCGCGTCAAATAGGCCGCTCCGGACCAGCTCCAGGGTCAGCTCAAAATATTCCCGGTAACAAGAGGGCGCGTCCCGGTTTTGAAAAAAATCCCGGCATCCCTTTTCCTCGCTCACCGTGGTTCCGCCGCCCTCCACCAGATGCACCGCGCCCAGCACATAATCATATTCCCTGCCCGCTAAATAATCCTGCAACTCCTTTCGGATTGATGGCAAATAAGTGGCCTCCACCCCCATCCGGATCAGCAGTTGCGGAAACTCTTTTCTCGCTTCCGCGATTTCCTCCCGGTACTGCGCGTAGTTGTGCAACCCGAAATGCGGGTCCTTCGGATAGAGGTCCAGGTGCTCGGTGAAGCCGAGTTCGGAGAGGCCGAGTTCTTGAGCCTTCCGGCAGATCTCCCGGATCGCGGCCTTGCCGTCGTGGCTGATCGCGCTGTGGAGATGTAGGTCCATCATCGGCTGAAACCCCGGTAGGACCTTGCCCGGAAGGCCGCCCCTCTTCTGTGCGGCTTCTTCTTGAAGAACAGCATTAAGACCACCCCGGAAAGAAAGCCGCCGATATGCGCCGCATACGCCACGCCTCCTGCTTCGGCCGCCCCCGCGGGGATGGTGGATACGATCTGAAAGACGAACCAGAAAATCAGCATCGCCCAGGCCGGGAGGGTGGTGGTGAAGAAGAAAAAGAACAGCGGCACCAGCACATAAATCCGCGCGAACGGGAACAGCACCAGGTACGCCCCCAGCACTCCGCTGATCGCCCCGCTCGCGCCCACCGTGGGTATGGTGGAAGCGGGATTGGTGATGAGATGCGCCCCGGCCGCGGCCAATCCCCAGAAAAGATAGACCAACAGGTACTTGATATGGCCGAGATAGTCCTCAACATTGTTCCCGAAGATCCAGAGGAAGAGCATATTCCCGGCCAGGTGCATCACCCCTCCGTGCATAAACATTGAAGTCAGCAGCGTCAGGTAGGGAGAGATCGGATGGAAGGAAGGGGAATTCGCGCCCGGGCCGATCTGCGCGCCCATCTGCCGGAGGTGATCCAGGTATGCGGAAAAGGGCAGGTTCACCTGGTGCCAAAACTCGTAGGGGATCATCCCGAATTCAAAAATCGCCCGCTCATAGTTCATCCCCGGCTGAATCCGGAAATAGATAAAGGCCGCGGTATTGATTACGATCAACAGGATCGTGACAATCGCCGGACGCTCGGTCGGGTTGTCATCCTTATAAGGAATCATCTCAAGAGTTCCCGGAGACCCGCGGCAAGCAATTCCTCCGTAACCGGAACCGTCCAGCCGCCATTCACCCGCTTCACCCTCCCGATCCCCTCCAGCAAAACCATCTCCACCCGGCCCGATTTCACCTTCTTGTCCCGGGAGAGATATCCGAAAAATTCTTCCAGGCCGGATTTCCGGTTCAGAATTTTCCGGAGAAATCCCGGCGCCCGGGCCGGAAAACCGAGCCTTGCCAGGATCTGATCCTGCCGCGCCGCGTCCGCTTCCGAAAGGTATCCCAGTTCCGTGGATATTTTTCCCGCGGCCCTCATCCCGAGCGCGATGGCACCCCCGTGCAGGAGCCGATACCCGCTCAGGGCCTCCAGCCCGTGCCCGAAGGTGTGCCCGTAATTCAATATCTTCCGCAAACCCGAAGTCTCCCGCTCATCAAGCTCCACCGCGCCGGCCTTGACCTTGAGCGAACGCCTGATCACTTGGCGCAGGGTTTTCAAATCCCGCCCCAGGCATTCCTCTCCCTTGAGCTCAATCAGCCGGAACAAAACAGCGTCCGCGATCAGGCCGGACTTCACCGCCTCGGCCATGCCGTTGCTCAGATGCTTTTGCGGCAAGGTCCGCAAACAATTCAGGTCAACATATACCGACTTCGGCTGCCAGAACGCCCCGAGCAAATTCTTCCCGGCCGGAAGATCAACCGCAACCTTGCCCCCGATGCTCGCGTCCACCATCGCCAGCAGCGAAGTCGGGACCTGAACCAGCGGAACCCCGCGCAAATAAGTCGCCGCGACCAACCCCGCCAAATCCCCGGCCACGCCCCCTCCCAGCGCGATCACCGCGCAGTCCCGGCCCAGGCCGAGTTTGAGCATCCGCCGGGCAAGGCTCAGCCAGACCCGTTGGTTTTTGTTCCGCTCCCCCGCGGGAAACTCCAGCAAATCCACCCTCAGGCCCCGCGACCGGAGCGCGGAGGAAAGCTCCTTGCCGTAAAGGCCGGCCACTGCGGAGTCCGTGATCAGCGCGTAGCGGTCCGCGAGTTTGCTTTCCTGGAGCATCCGCGCCAGGTCGGGAAAAATCTTTTCCCCGATGATGATCGGGTAACTGGAATCCACCATTCGCCGAAGTTTGACTCTGATCTCCTCGCTCTTCATTTCAAACTCCTTTTGATTTTATCACAGGACTTGGATTTTAAAAAAATTGGCCGGACTTCCCGTTGACGGCTTGATCAAAATGCGGGAAAATGGAGATCAGCGGAAGGGGAGCCGGTAAAAGGCGGGGAAGTTAAAACGGAGCGGGTAATAATCAGGCCGGACTTGAACCCGGAGCTTGGGGATGACAGAGAAGAAAAAATTAGGAGAGATTCTACTCCAGGCCGGCGCGATCACGGCCCAGCAGCTTAAGGATGCGCTGGAGGATCAGCAGAAATACGGCGGCCGGCTGGGGAATATCCTGCTCGACCGGCGCTACATCAGCGAGAAGACCTACCTCAGCGCTTTATCCCAGCAGTTAAAAATTCCGGCCGTTGATTTCAGCAAGAGCACCATCCCGGAAGTAGTGATCCGGCTGGTGCCTATGGAGCTTCAGGAAAAATACCTGGCCTTCCCGGTGGCCACCCGGCGCACCGCGCGCGGAAACATCCTGGTCCTGGCGATGCAGGACCCGACCAATGTGGAAATTATGGACGAGATCGGCTTCCGGATCGGGTATCGGATTGAGCCGGTGATCGCCCTGGAATCGGTGCTCCGCGAAATCATCCAAGATTACTGGTATCAGCAGGAAGGCAAAGGGTCTTATCATTACAAGCCTGACCTGGAGATAGGCGGTTTTGAAGGACAAACCACCGGAGCCCCCCGGGTCGAACGCTTCATCCCCAATGAGCGGATGATTGATTTTAATGGATCGTCCCAAGCCCGGTCTGAAGACAGGAGCGGCGAAGAAACCAAACCCCAACTGACGCCCAACCTGGAAAAAGGCAAACCCAGCCGGGAACTGCTCGCCCTGCTCCGGCTGCTGGTCAAGAAGAAAATCATCACCGAGCAGGAATTCCTGGAAGAGCTGAAGAAGACCAAATAAAAATATTCACCACAAAGGACGCATCTATGAAAGTATTTTTCTGCCTTGCGCCTTTGCGGCGATACTTCTTTTTATTCTTTACTCCATTTTGCGAAATCAGATGAATGATAGGAGAGAATGAGGTCGGCTCCGGCCCGCTTGATCGCGGTGAGGATTTCCAGGACCACCTTTTTTTCGTCCAGCCATCCGTTTTTGGCCGCGGCCTTGACCATTGAATATTCCCCGCTCACATTATAGGCCGCGACCGGCAGATCGTATCTGTCCCTCACCCGCTTGATGATATCCAAATAGGCCAAAGCCGGCTTGACCATCACCATATCCGCGCCTTCCATAATATCCAGCTCCACTTCCCGCAAAGCCATTCTCGCATTGGCCGGGTCCATCTGGTAGGATTTGCGGTCTCCGAATTCGGGGGCGCTTTCCACGGCCTCTCGGAACGGGCCGTAAAAGGCCGAGGCGTATTTGGCGGAGTAGGCCAGGATCGGTATGTGATGGAACCCGTTCCGGTCCAGGGTTTCGCGGATTTTTCCCACCCTTCCGTCCATCATATCAGACGGCGCCACCAGATCCGCTCCGGCCTTGACCTGCGAAAGCGCGGTTTTGGCCAGCACTTCCAGGGTCGGGTCGTTGAGGATTTTCTTGCCGGAGACGATCCCGCAATGTCCGTGCGAGGTGTATTCGCAAAGGCAGAGGTCGGTGATCACAAACATTTCCGGAACCCGGTCCTTGACCGCCCGCACCGCCTGCTGGACGATCCCCTGGTCCGACCAGGCGCCGGCGCCTCGCGGGTCTTTATGCTTCGGAATCCCGAACAGGATCACCGCCTTGATCCCCAGCCCCCTCAGCTTTTTACATTCTTCCACCAAGCCCTTGACCGGAAACCGGAACTGGCCCGGCATTGATTTGATCTCCTGCTTTTTGGAAATCCCTTCGGCCGCGAACAAGGGCATAACCAGGTCGTCCAGCGTGACTTTGGTCTCACGCACCAGTTCCCGGAGCGTCGGGTTCTCTCTCAGCCTTCTCATTCTCACGATCGGGAATTCCATTATTTGCCTCCTGTTAGTCTCAACTCTCCTGCCAAAAGCTATCTATGATCTTAACCATTTCTTAACCATCTTCCATTATCCTTATCTCATTCCGGGGTCATTCCCTGACCCTCTCCCGCTTCGTCCCGCTCCAGCGGGACGGGGGAGGAAAGATCAGGGTTTCATTTTTTTCAATTCCTTGATGATCGCCCCGGCCAGCCGCTCAATTTCTGATTCTTGATGCGCCGCGCTCAGGAACAGGACTTCATAGGAAGAAGGGGGGAGATACCAGCCTTGTTCCAAAAGCTTCCAGTAAATCTTTTTGAACCGCTCCATTGCCACCAGCGAGATTCGGTCGGCGCGCCTCGGGAATTCCGTCGCGTCGAGATAGAGCCAGAGGATGGATCCGGCTTGGACCGCGCGGGCGAAGTGGATTCCGCTCCGGGCAAGGATGTCGGTGAAGAGCTTCCCCATCCGGTCCAGTTTTTGATAAGGCGATTCCGCCTTGAGGATTTTCAGGGTCTTGATCCCCGCGGCCACCGAGACCGGGTTCCCGCTCAGGGTGCCGGCCTGGTAAACGCTTCCAGCCGGAGCGAGCAGGTCCATCTCCCTGGCTTTTCCCACGATTGCGCCGACGGGCATTCCGCCTCCGATGATTTTTCCCAGCGTGATTAGGTCCGGCGTGATCCCGAGGCTTTGCCCGTATCCTCCGAATTTAAGCCGGAACCCGGAGATGACTTCGTCGAAGATCAGGAGCGATCCGTATTTGATGGTAAGCTCGCGGAGGAGTTTAAGGAATTGCAGATGCTGGACCAGCAGGCCGTTGTTGGCCGGAAGCGGCTCGATGATCACGGCCGCGATTTTGGCGCGGAATTCATCAAACAGGATGGAGACCGCCTGGGCGTCGTCCAGGGGCGCGAGCAGGGTGGTGGATGCGATTGCTTCGGGAACGCCCTTGCTCTCGGCAATGGATTGAGTGGCCAGTCCGGACCCGGCCTTGACCAGCATCCCGTCATAATGGCCGTGGTATCCCCCCTCAAATTTGAGGATCAGATCCCGGCCGGTGGAGCCTCTCGCGATCCGGAGCGCGGTCATCACCGCCTCGGTGCCGGAGCTGACTAATCTCACCCGCTCAAATCCCGGGAACGCGGACAAAATCAATTCCGCGAATTCCAATTCCGACTCGTGACAGGCGCCGTAGGAAAGACCTTTGGCCGCGGCATCCTGAACCGCCTTGACCACTTCCTTGCGCGAATGGCCCAGGATCAGCGGTCCCCAGGACATACAAAAATCCACAAAGGTATTTCCGTCCGCGTCCTGGAACTTGCTCCCGCCCGCGCTTTTGAAATAGATCGGGGTTCCGCCCACCTGCTTGAACGCCCGCACCGGGGAATTGACCCCGCCCGGAATCAGCTTGACCGCCTTCTGAAAAAGCCGTTTGGATTTCGTCGTTTTCATGCCCGCTCCCCCTCCGCAATGGTTTTCAGAATACATTCCATTAAATAATCGGGATCAGGCCTGGTTGCAACAACCATCCTTTTGACGCCGATGCCGCCTAAAAATTTCCCGGTGGTCGGCCCGATCGCAACGCAGGTGACCGTATCCTTCAGGCCGGGGTTCACTTTGAAAAAAAGTTTCGCCGCGCTCGGACTCGCGAAAACCGCAATGAGTTGATTTTTCAATCGCAGCGGTTTCAGCTCGGGCGGATAGTTTTCATAAACCACCAAATCGCAGACCAAGAAGCCGTTCTGCTCCATAATTTTCTTGAACTCGCCGGTAGTTTTGTTGCCCTGCACATAAAGCGCCGGCGCCGGCTCTTTCAACTTCTTGATGATGGCTTGGGCCAGGCCTTCCCCGGTCTGAGGCTCGGCGATGATTTCCGCTTTCCGGCCGATCTCCCGTTCAATCGCTTTGGCCGTGGCTTCTCCCACCGCGGCCAGGAGTTGATTCGATTTTTTCAGCCGCTGATAAACCGGCTTCATCCCGGCCACGCCCCGTTTGCTGGTAAAGGCCACCACGCGGAAATTCTCAAGTTTTTTTCCGGGACAAATTTCTCCCCCTGCATAAGGCAAAATCCGGGAGGCGATGCAGGGATATTGATAAGCCTCAACCCCGCGCTCTCTCAGGCTGTCCGCGAGCGAGAGATTGTCCTCAAACTCGCGGGTGAGGATTACGATTTGATCCTGCGGCATAGCTCCTCTTGCTTGGTTACCGGATACGGCGCCATCCGGCTCAGGGTTTTCGGGCCTTGCTTCAAACCTTCTTCAAGCGGGCAGGTCACCGTTGTTTCCACCCAGGTCAATTTTGAGTTTTCAATCCCGACCGAGATTTTCCATAGCTCCTTCTCCGGCCTTGCATACGCCCCGAACGCGGTATGACATCCGCCCCCGAAGTTGGCCAGGATATTTCTTTCCAGGATCACCGCGTTTTGGCTGGCCGGGTCGTTCAGTTTTGCCAGCATCCCCAGGACCTGCCGATCATCCGCCCGGGATTCCACCGCCACCACCGCCTGTCCCGGGGCCGGGAGCCAGATTTCCGGGTTCAGTTCATACGCGATCAAATCTTTCAGATCCAATCCCAGCCGTTCCACCCCGGCCCGGGCGATGATGATCGCGCCGAACAGACCCTCCTGGACCTTGCGCACCCGGGTCGGGACATTCCCGCGCAGGAGCGTCGGCTTTGCCTGCGGTCCGTAGAGCTTGAGCATTGATTGACGGCGGAGCGCGGTGGCGCCCACGATGCAGCCCTTTTTGAGCGGAAGAATTTCTTGCGGGTCATAACCGTCCGGCCGGACCAGCAGAAGGTCGGTGACCGGGCCGCGCTTGAGATAAGCGGCAATGGTCAGACGCGGGTTAATCTCGGTCGGGAGGTCCTTGAGGGAATGCACGGCCAGGTCAATGTTTTTGGCGAGCAGATGCTCTTCAATCTCCTTGGTAAAAAATCCTTTTTCCATCCGCCCCTGCAGGGGCTGGTCTAAAAAACGGTCGCCGGAGGTCTTGATCATCTTCAACTCGGTCGGAAAATTCAGCAGCCCGGCCAACTGGTTCGCCTGCCAGAGCGCGAGTCTGCTCCCGCGCGTGCCGATGATCAGTTTCTGTTTTGTTGCCGCCATTCCGTTCGCTCACTTCCAGTTAAGCCGGTTCGGCAAGAAATTTCAAACAGGCTTTCGCGCAATGGTATCCGCTGGTCACCGCGTGTTCCAATCCTACCCCGGTCAGATAATTGCCGGCCAAAAACAGGCCGGGGATATTTTTCGCCTGGCACAGCAAGGCCGCGATTTTTTCCGGATGGTCCGGGAGCAGTTGCGGGATCGCGCCCGGGTAGCGAAGGATTTTAAGCATCGGAGGCGGTTCCATTTTTCTTTGAAAAATTTCCCGGTGCTCCCTGAGCAGAATCCCGGCCAGCTCGGCATCGCTCATCTCCAGAGCCTTGGGGTCGGTCATTCCGCCGTAAAAGGACGCGAGCAAAGTGAACCCTTCGGGGACGCGGTTCGGGAACAGCTCTGACGGGAACAGGGTGCCGAGCACCCGGAGCGGGTAGAGACGGGGCATCAGGAACCCGAACCCGGGAGGGAAATCGGTTGCTTTCTGAGACCAATGAACCAGGGCCACCGGCGACATCCGGATGGAATCGAAAATATTGACGGCCCCGGGGAGAAGGCCGGAAAGCAAGGTCGTTGCGGCCGGAGGGGGCGCGGCGCAGATGACGGATTGGGCGGTCCATTCCCGACCTTTGGCGCGGACAATAAATTTTGCGGCATCCCTGATAATTGTTTCAGCCGGCGAGGAGCAGAGCAATTTATTTCCCAGTTGTTCCGAAAGGGTCCGGGTCAGCGTCCCCAGTCC
>CAIYYW010000023.1 GCA_903930515.1 uncultured delta proteobacterium
CCATTGAAAAATTCAGAAATTGCCATGGTTGCCCATAGCTTCCCCGACGATATTTTAGGATCTCCCTCTCAACAACAGCCTTTCCGTTTTCTTCATTGATTTGCAAGAAATAGGTTATTAATGGAGTGGAAGGATTCTCGCGAAATTTTATTTCAATCTCAATTGGGCCTTCTGAATTTCGGCTTCGAACTTCCTGAAATCCCCTGCTTCCCCCAAGAATCATCAATGCCGTATTTACATTGGCGTTAAGTGCATCTTTTAAGAAGCCAAATAGACTAAAAATTGTGCTTTTTCCAGTTGCATTAGCGCCCACAATAACGCAGAAGTTTGGTATTTCCAGCATTTCAGTATTTTGAAATGCTTTGAAATTTTTCAAACTAATCGATATTATTTTCATTTTCTACCCCCTTAACAATTGCTTTTCCACTATTATTAACCCTAGACTGTCCTGAAAATAATCTGCTCGGCCTTGTCCTTGCCCTGGTTCCGGGCGGCAAAGGTCTGGACTGCGTTCGCCTTAAGCTGATCTTTGCCTGTATCGCACCCGGTTTCTAGGACACTATTTAAGCGCATTTTCCCAAGCCGGTCAAGTAGTTTTCTCGGGTCCCGCGTAATCGCGGGATTCGGGCTGATAAAATTCAGCCCTTCAATGCGCCACTTTCGGTTATATAGTTCCACGAACTTATTTATGGCCTTTCTCAAATCCTCCACCGTCTGATAAATCCTGATGCAGATAATCTGTTCTTCCCTTCTCATTCTACGGCCCTCCCTTCAATCCCAATTTACCCTTATTTAGTGTCCAAAGGAATCGGCGGCAACTCATTAGGGGAGCAATGGGAGCCTGGCGCAGAGCGTTTCCCGCGCCTCCGGCGCGAAAAATTATTCGGGCAACCGGCCCTTAATTGAAGAGCCGGTCTTGGCCCGGCGATGTGAGGACGGATGAGGGAGGAGCGAATGAGGGACTTCCAGGTTATTTGCGGTCATCAGCTCGGGATTGCCGAGGATTTGTTCCGGGTCTCCCTCCGCGATCTCTTTTCCCTGGTTGATCAAGATAACGCGGCCGGCCAGGTCCAGGACCATCTCCAGGTCGTGGCTCAGGAGGATCCGGGTGTTGGTAAGATCGGCCAGACGCTGGATCAGGGTCCTTCGGGCTTTGAGGTCAAGGTTGGCGCTGGGCTCGTCCAGGATCAGGAACTCCGGCTCCATCGCCAAAACCCCGGCCAAAGAGGCCAGTCGTTTCTGTCCTCCCGAGAGATGCCCGGGGAATTTGTTTTCCAGTCCCTGCAATCCCATTTCCGAAAGGGTCTTTTTCACTTTTTCCCGGACCGCTTCCAAGGCGATACCTTTCTGGACCAATCCGAAAGCCACATCGTCAAAGAGCGAGGGCATAAAGAGCTGGTCGTCGGGGTTTTGGAAAATCAATCCGACCCTGGCCCGGAGTTGTTTCAAATTATTTTTAGCAAGCTCTATTTCCTCAATCCTCACCGTCCCGCTTTTGGGCAAGACCAGCCCGGTCATACAAAGAGCGATGGTGGATTTCCCGGCTCCGGAAGGCCCGACAATGGCGATGCATTCCCCTTTTCGGACCTGGCAGGAAAAACCGTTGAGGGCCGGGGTTCCGTCCGGATAGGTATAATGCAGATCAGTAAGCTCAATCGCGGCCCTCATAATCCACCCGCCAGTTCCGCGACCAGGCGGCTGAGCGGAAAAATCCGCAAGAGCAGGCAGAGGATCAGGACCGCGCCCAAAAACCAGGTGTCCGCCCATCGCCATTGCATCCTGCGGGCAGTGAACAGCTCTCCTTCAAAGCCGCGCGCCTGCATCGCGTGCCAGATGGATTCGCCCCGGTCAATGGTCCTGACCAGCAGGCTGGAAACCGCGGAGCCGGCGACTGAAAGGGTCGGCCGGGAATTCCCGGACCGGAGCAGGAGGGCGTGATTGATCTTCTGGGCCTCGCCGAGCACCAGGAACAAATATCGGTAGAGGAGCATCAACTGAACCGCAAACGCGGCCGGAATTTTGAAAAAGCGCATGGCTTCCACCAGTCGGGGGAACGAAGTGGTCGCGATCAAGATCACTGCCGCGGACACGCAGAGGCCCCCGCGGAGCAGGATGGAAGCGAAACTGAACCAGCCGGCTCCAATTTTGATTCCGCGGATTTCCATTGCGGTTGACCGGTCCAGGATCGGGTTGAAAAGACCGACCAGGATAATAAAGGGCGCGGCCAGGGCGAGCTGGCGAAAAACCAATTTCGCGGGCACGAACCCGAAAATCGCCAGGGCCATTGGGAACAGGAAGAAGGGTATGAGTTCGCCGACCGCGTATTTGGGGAAAGAAACAACTGCCAGGATGAAGAACATAGTGGCGAGCAATTTGGCCCGGGGGTCCAGCCGGTGGACCGGGCTGTCCAAATAGGCGTGCCGGTCAATCAGGTCTGCGTCAAAAATGGACATATTTTAAAGCATCATCCCGGTTTTTTATCCCCCCGCAACCTGAGCATAACCATCCCCGCGACCAGCACCAGGCCGAGCACAAAGCCGGAGCCGAGTATGCCGGAGAAGCTGGCGCCTTTGGAAATCGCGGGCCAATTTTCCTCGGAAGCTTCGCTTTCAGGCGCGGCGGTTTCCGCCTCGGAAGATTTGAAACTATAATCCGGCAGGATCGCGGTTTTTTTCTGGATTTTGGACAGGATTCCATAGATGCCCGCGCCGGAGTTGGACAGTTCTTCCTGACCGTAGGTTTTTGAAATTGACCATTCCAAGCCGTCCGGATGCGCCGAGGCAAACCAGGATAGCGCTCCCCCGGTCAGCAATGCCAGGAGCAAAAGCGCGATCAGGACCGGCCGGTAAGACAATTTGGTTTCCAGGGTTTTCTCCCCAAGCCCGAGGCTTTTTTTCACCAGTTCGGCACGGAGTTGATAAACAAAATTGATCACCGCCATGGTCACCAGCCCCTCCACGATCGCGATCGGGAAATGGATGCCGAGCATCAGGGCGGTGAACTTGTCAAAGGGCAGTTCGCTGATCCCGGAAGCAAGGGTCTGGATCACCACCGTGAACGCGCCCAACTCCAGCGCGATCATCGGCCCAAGCACAGCCGCGATGGAGATCCTGGTCCGGCTCGGATTCTTTCCGGCTGCTCCCCGGTAGATCAGCCAGCCGAAGATACATCCGTAAAAACCCATATTCCAGATGTTACAACCCAGCGCGAGCAGTCCGCCGTCCGCGAAAAACAAGGCCTGGATCACCAGCACCGAGGAGAGGGCGATGAACCCGGCCCACGGTCCCAGCAGCATCGCCAGCAGCATCCCGCCCCCGATATGACCGCTGCTGCCGGTGCCGGGGATGCTGAAATTGATCATCTGCGCCGCGAACACAAAAGCGGCGAGCACGCCCATCAGCGGGACCTTGCTCTGGTCCCCCTCGTCCCGGAATTTCTTCGCCGAGAGCGCGAGGCCGGCTCCGCTCAACAGATAAAAAGTCCCGCCCACCGCGGGAGAAAGCAACGCGTCCGCCATATGCATTTTAGAACCCCTTTCTCTCACCACCCGAACAGGGCGGCGAAGGTTAAATAGGAATCATGGCCGCCGCCCGCGTCGGAGAAATCAGCCCCGCCTCCCTCATAAATAGCACGATTTAGAATATCGTAGCACATTTATTTCTTTTGTCAAGGGTTTGGCAAAAAGTTAAGGGCTGACCCCCTGAGTTCCGTTGCATTGAAAGCAGTCGCGGCTAAAGCCGCTCGCACATTCAAACCGGAAACCAAAAACCAGGAACCGGGAACATTCTCTTTGGGGGCTTCGGAATTCAACCAGGAAAGGACACGGCGCCTCATCCGGCCAAATTTGTATTTAGAGATTAATTGGAGATATGCTAGGATTTGCGGGAGAAAAATGGAGAGGGAAAAGGTGTTACTGTTCGGTCATCGCGGGGCCAGGGGAGAGGCGCCGGAGAACACCTTGCCGGCTTTTGAGAAGGCGCTGGAGACGGGTATGGACGGGGTGGAGTTGGACGCGCGGGTTTGCCGGAGCGGGGAGGTGGTGGTCGCGCATGACGCCACTTTGGCGCGGGTGACCGGGAAGCGGCTTCCGGTGGTGGCTTATGGTTTTGCGGAATTGAGAAAACTGGATGTGGGCAGTCATTTCAGCGGGAAATATCGCGGCGAGAAGATCCCGTTGCTGGAAGAGGTTCTGGACCTGGTCGGGGACAAGTTGATGATTGATATTGAGCTGAAGGGTAAAAACCTTTATGCGTTCGGTTTGGAGGAAAAGGTAATCCGGATTATTCACGAGCGCGGTCTGCAGGAGCGGGTGATTTTATCCAGCTTCAACCCGTTGATCCTGCTCAAGGCGGCTTCGCTGGACCCGAGTTTGAAGATCGGCCTGAATTTCCTGGACGATTTCTGGATGGGCTTGCGGAAGCTCTGGTTCTTTCCTTTTCCCCGTCCCTATTCGGTGCATCCGGAGCCGAGCCTGGTGGATGAGAATATGGCCAGGTTCGCGCGGAGCCGGGGCGCGAAATTGATCCCGTGGCAGGTGAACGAAGAGGATGAAATCAGGCGGGCGCTGGACCTGGGCTCGGCCGGGGTGATCTCGGATTTCCCCAGCCGATTAAAAAGGGTATATAATGATTGGCGCGTTGCTCCCGCCTTGGAGCGGGAAGTCTGCGCCGCTACTAAAGCAGCTCGCACATAAGAGGTGTGCGGACAGGAGTGTCCGCGCCACGAGGAGAAAGGGAATCCGCGCCACGAGGAGAAAGGGAATGGCTGAGTTAGAGCAAAGCATACCGCAGAAATTTTTTGACCGGGCGCAAGCGCATCCGGAACAGGTCTTGTTCCACAACAAGGAGCAGGGCAAATGGAGGGCGATCAGTTGGAAGGAAGCGGCGACGGTAACCTCGGAGATCGCGAACGGATTGATCTCGCTCGGGCTTCAGACCAATGACAAGGTTTCAATTTTAAGCGAGAACCGGCTGGAATGGCTTTACGCGGATTTGGGGACCATCTCCGCGGGAGGGGTCACGGCGGCGATCTATCCGTCCAACCTGCCGGATGAAGTTGAATACATTGTCAACCATTCGGAGGCGATTTTTATTTTCGTGAGCAACCAGGGCCAGCTTAAAAAACTGGAAGGCCGGGAGACCCGGATGAAGGATCTGAAGAAGTTGATCCTGTTTGACCAGGCGGACAACTTTCCAAAGGACGCGATCAGTTTGGAGCAATTGCGGGAGCTGGGGAGGAGACACGCCGCGGAGCATCCGGGAGAATTGGAAGGGCGGATCAAGTCATTGACTCCGGACCATCTGCTTACCCTGATTTACACCTCAGGAACCACCGGCCCGCCCAAGGGGGTGATGCTCACTCACGGCAACATTATCTGGGTATATCACGCCCTGGAGGATGTTTTGGAGGGACTGCTTTCCATTGACCAGACCGACCTTCATTTATCTTACCTTCCTTATGCGCATGCGATGGAGCGGATCGGCGGGATTTATTTTGGGATTTTCCGGGGGCTTCAGATCGCGATTGCCGAGGGGATTGACAAGCTGACCGGCAATATTGCGGAAATGAAGCCGACCTTGCTCTTGGGCGCGCCCCGGGTTTACGAGAAGATTTATTCCGGCCTGCTCAAGCGGATTGAAGCGGAATCTCCTCTGAAGAAGAAGTTATTCTGGTGGGCGATCAAGGTTGGAAAAGAGGCGAGCAAGTACCGGTTCAACCGCTTGCCGATGCCTTTGCGGCTTTGGCCTAAATTTTTCCTGGCCGACCGTCTGGTTTTCCGTCAGGTCAAGCAGCGGTTCGGGGGCAGGCTAAAGTTTATGCTGAGCGCCGCGGCCCCGATCTCTCCGGAGATCCTGGACTTTTTCGCCGGGCTGGACCTGATGGTTTTGGAAGGATGGGGAATGACCGAGACTTCCGCGCCGTCCACCATCACCCGGCCGGGCAAGCTCAAGATCGGCACGGTCGGTCTGCCCCTGAAAGGGGTTGAGATCAAGATCGGGGATGACGGGGAGATCCTGGTCCGGGGCGGGAACATCTTCAAGGGATATTTCAAGGACCCGGTCCAGACCAAGGAAGGGTTTGAGCCGGACGGTTTTTTTCATACCGGAGACATCGGCGAGATAGACCCGGATGGCTGTATCAAGATCACGGACCGGAAAAAGGATCTGATCATCACCGCTGGGGGCAAGAATATATCGCCGCAGAATATTGAGAACCTGATGAAGACCGACATCTATCTCAGCGAGTTTGTGGCCTACGGAGACTCCAAGAAATTCCTGGTCGGGCTGGTGACTTTGGACGAGGAGGCGGTGACTGCTTGGGCCAAGGAGCACGGGATTGCCTATAAGGATTTCGCCGAGCTGAGCCAGCGGCCGGAGGTGTATAAGCTGATTGAAGGACGGGTGGCGGAATTGAACAAGCGTCTGCCCAGTTATTCCACGGTCAAGCGGCTTAAAATCCTGCCCCAGCAGTTCAGCCAGGAGGCCGGCGAGATCACTCCCACGATGAAGCTGAAGCGGAAGGTGGTCAACAAAAAATATCGGGATCTGCTGGAAAGTATGTATTCGGGATTGAAGGACGGCGATCTTTAGGCGGGGAGTCGGGGAAAAAGTCGGGAGTGGCAAAGCCGGGGAAAAAGGAAATCGCGCTGGTTGCGGGCTTGGGCCTGCTGTCGCTGATCTTAAGACTTTATGCGGTGGATTTCGGACTGCCCGACCCTTACACCCGTCCGGATGAATCCAAGGTTTGCCTGTATGCGCTGCGGATAGCTTCCGGCAAATTTTTCATAAATTATTTCTGGTATTCGCATTTTTATTTTTACCTGCTGGCCGGGCTGTTCCTGGTGATGGCAAAACTGAACGGGGTCGCGCTGGTCTCCGGCCAAATCTTCAACGAGTTTGTCGCTGAGCACAGCCTGGTTTTTTTCCCGGCCGGCAGGGCTCTGACCGCGCTGTTCGGAACCGGCCAGGTGGTCTTGGCATATCTGCTGGCAAGAAAACTTTCCGGCCGGACCGCGGGCCTGGCCGCGGCCCTGCTGCTCGCGCTTGGGTATTTGCCGGTCCGGGAATCGCATTTCCTGACCGTGGATATCCCGCTCGGCTTTTTCACGCTCCTGAGTTTTTTGCTGATGGCCCGTTGTTATGAAAACCCGACCCGGAGGAATTTTATCTGGGCCGGGATCTCGCTCGGGCTGGCAATGGGAACGAAATTGAATGCCGTCGTTTTGCTTTTGCCCTTCGGCCTTCTCTGGATCGCTTGCCGGGGGAAGGAACTGAAATTTCCGGCCGGTCTTTTTTTTGATTTGCGGCCGTGGATGGTTTTGATCATTGCCCTGCTGGTTTTTTTCATCACCAATCCTTCCGCGCTTTATTTTCATCAGGAGTTTGTCCGGCAATTCGCGCGCTTCCGCGCTTACACGCTGGAGCGGCAATTCCTGGACCCGGTCAGCGAGTCGGGGATTTATTTCTATGCGCGCGGTCTTTATTTCGGACTGGGCGCGGGCGCGCTGTTGTTTTCTTTGCTCGGTCTTTTATCCTGGGTCAAGCAAAGGGATTGGATGGGGTTGATTATTTTCGGATTCACGGTTTTCTGGATCGGGTTTCATTCCCTTTCCCCGACCCGGTTCCTGCGCTACCTGGACCCGGTGATTCCCCTGGTCTGCGTTTCAGCCGGAATCGGGATCTGCTGGCTGGCGCGCCTGATCCCGAAAGCAGGCATTTTCCGGCTGAAAACTTTTTGGGCTTTGGCCCTGGCAATGGTTTCTCTTTTCCCGGGGATTATTCAACTTTGCCAATTTGAAAAAAACATCAGCCGGAAAGACACCCGGGTCCTGGCGCGGGAATGGATTTTGAAAAATTTGAAAGCGGGAGCCATTGCCCATCTCGGGGGCCGGAGGAATTTCCGGATTATGCTGGAGCCGGAGTTGTTGCCCGGATTCAAGTCCTCATATTACGACCAAGCGGCGGAAGAAAAAATTCCCTCTTTGAACCGGGCGGGACCGGGGCCGGGAGTTAATTATATAGTTGCCTATAATTCCCTGACCCCGTTCCTAAAAATAAATCCAACGCTTCAGGCTGAATTGGATCAATCCGCGCAAAGGCTCGCCTGCTTTAATCCCTATTTGGAGTCCGCGCATCCCGATCCGATCTATGATACCCAGGACGCGTTCCTGGTTCCGTTTGC
>CAIYYW010000024.1 GCA_903930515.1 uncultured delta proteobacterium
GAGAAGCTGAAAAAAGTCCGGCCGAGGTCTCTGGGGCAGGCCGGGCGGATTCCGGGCCTGACCCCGGCGGCGCTCACGGCGCTTCAGATCTATTTAAAAAAAATAAAAGAAAGCCGGAAAGATGCGGTCTGAACTGGAAGAGCTGATCCGGTCCGGGGCAAAGCAATTTTCGCTTCAACTCGGAGAGAAGGAATTGGAGCAGTTCAGCCGCTACCTGGAATTGATCCAGGAATGCAACCAAAGATTCAACCTGACCGCAATTTCCGACGAGCAGGGGATCGCGGTGAAACATTTCCTGGATTCCCTGGCCGCTCATCCGTTCCTCAAGGACGACTGGTCCATCGCCGACTTCGGGAGCGGAATGGGATGTCCGGGAATACCGCTCAAGATCGCAAGGCCGGGTCTGAATTTGATTCTGCTGGAATCCAACCGGAAGAAATCCGCGTTCATCGGCCAGTCGCTCCGGGAATTGAATCTGGGAAACGCGCGGTCGGTTTGCCGGCGGGCGGAAGACAGGGATTTTCAAAACAGCCTGGCGGGTCAATTGGACGCGGTTCTGGCCCGGGCTTTGGGCAAGCTGGAATTGATTTTGAAACTGGCCGCTCCCTATCTGAAACAGGGCGGAATCGTGATCGCATACAAAGGCCCGCAGGGGTCGCAGGAATTGCTGGACGCGAAAGGGTCTCTGTCCCGGCTTGGATTTCAGGAGGAAAAGATTTATGATTATGAGCTTCCATTCCAATCGGGAAACCATAAATTGCTGATTTTAAAAAAGAGATAAGAGATAGGAGGAGATGGTAGTGGAGCAGAGACAGGTGATAATCATCGGGGCGGGCCTGGCCGGGCTTACGGCCGGGTCGCTCCTTTCCAAAAAAGGGTTTAAGGTCCTGGCCCTGGAAGAATCCACGGCCCCGGGCGGACGGGCGCGGGTAACGGAAAAGGACGGGTTCATCCTGGAATACGGCGCGCATTCATACCGGTACGCGGAAAAAAGCGGCGCGCATAAGGTGATGACCGAGCTGGGTCTGACGCCGGAATGGATCCGGGAGGACCACCGCAGTTTTTTGATCAAGGGCAAGGATTTGTATCCGATTCCGGGGGGCAAGGAGCCTCTGGCGGAGGACGCGAGGAGATATTTTCACAAGCCCGAAATCGGCAAGGTCAAGGAGGCGATGGAGAAGCTGATTGCGGAGAAGCCTGAGAAATGGTATCGGAAAAGCCTGGCGGATTTCCTGGGAAATATTTTGCAGGACGAAAAAATTATGCTGATGATCCGCTTGATCGGGTTGCAGGTGATGGAATCAGACCCGAAGCGGGTGAGCGCCGGGGAATTGATCGCGCATCTCCGAAGGGCGTTTGAAGCCGGGGTCGGGGCGGCTCAACTCAAAGGCAGTTCGCGGGTGTTCATAGATAAAATGGTCTCGGCGATCGCGCAGTCCGGGAGCGAACTCAAGTTTGAATGTGTTGCGTTCGCGCTCCAGATTGAGCAAGGCCGGGTGAAATCGGTTGACACCAGCGAGGGGGAATTCACTCCCGAGGCCCTGATTTACGCCGGGCCGATCTCGCATTTCCTCAAACTGGCCAGCCCGGCGCATCTGCCGGAGAGGCTGGTGAAGAAGCTGAAGCGGATTGAGCCGGTCGCGGGGGTGGCGATGGATTTCGCCTTGCGGGAAAAGGCGAGCGAGCTTAAGGGCTGGCTGATTGATCCGGAACTGGGGATTATGGGCAAGTTCCCCTCCAACCTCGATCCCGGACTGGCTCCATCTGGAAAACAGCTTTCCAGCTGGCTGATCACGCTCCCGCCCGAGCAGATGACCGACCCGGAGGATGTCCGCTCGGCCATCCACCGGCTCCGGAGTCAGATCAAAAAAATCTTCCCCGATTTCTTCGGCCTGGTGGAATTTGAGCGGATCCTGGCGCTCCCGGTCATTGACGGCGCCGCGATCACCCATAAGCAAAGCCGGGAAGACCGGCCCCGGGTGGAAATCCCGGAGGTGGAAAATTTGTTCCTGGCCGGGGACGGCACCGCGACGCCGGGCGTGAGCGGAGAGATCGCGGTGGCGAGCGGGATTCTGGCTGCGGAAAAAGTGGCCGGATATTTGGGGGGCAAACTGATATGAAGATCGGGATGGCCGGAGCCTCTATGATGATGGCCCCCTGGCAGGACGGGATCAAGTCCGCGGCCGAGCTGGGGTATGACGCTTTTGAAATCTTCAGCGAGTTCCCGCAGTTGGAGATTGACCGCGCGGGCAAGGGCCAGAGGGAAAAAGCGCGCAAGCTGGCCGGGGATTTGGGGCTGGAGCTGACCGTGCACTCTCCCTTTAACGACCTCAATATCGCCAGCCTCAACCGCGGCATCCTCCAGGAATCCGTCCGGCAGATGATTGAGACGGTCAAATTCTGCCGGGACTTGGGCGCGCAAGTAATGGTGATCCACAACGGCGACTACCTGATTGACCAGGCCATCGGGGACGCTTACCGCCAGGCCAAAATGATCCAGGAGCAATTGAACCTTGACTCGCTGAAAAAAATCGC
>CAIYYW010000025.1 GCA_903930515.1 uncultured delta proteobacterium
AAAATCAAACTGCGCGCGGCGTCCTCGTCATAGATCGCCATAAAATAGCAGAGGCTCACCGCGACCAGGATCAGGCTCAGCATCCGGATGAAATATGGATTAAAAGCCTCCCCCGCCGGAACTGAAATCCCGATCAGGTCCGAGAGCACGGCCGGGATCAAGAACATGCCCAACCCGGCTCCGGAGGTAATCAGAAATCCCGCCCAGCAAAATACCGTAATCCATTTCCCTCTTACACCGTTCATCTTCTTTATCCTCCTTGCCTTTAGCCCGGCCTGCTTCCCGGTTTTTCCCCCCTATTTGTAGCCTATAAATAATTTATACCTTTTCCCGAGCCAAGTCAAGTTTTGGGGAATAGCTATGAAAAAACTTTAGCGTCTTAAGCAAGGGCTGTATACTTTTTTCAGGGAATGAATAAAATTACGATTCCAGCCGACATTTTGACCCGGAACTCCGCGATTTGATTTGAAATTTTATCTGAGACCTGAGATTTACTTCAGCAGCTCCGGCGAATATCCGAGGTTTTTGACGGTCTCCAGGATTTTTTCCGGATCGGCATCGGGTTTGGTCCTGACCATCACCTTTTTGTTTTTCAGATCAATATCCACCGCTTCCACACGGTCCAGGTTCTTGAGGGCATTCCCGATGGTTTGCTCACAATGGACGCAGGTCATATCCGGGACTTTGAGCGTCAGGGTATGGTTGTTTTCCGCCATTTTTTCCGCCTCCTTGAATTTTCTGCTCTTGAGCCAGGGCCGGATTTTTCCGACGGCCAGCGCCAGGACCAGGGCATAGAAACTGAGATGATAGATCGGGGAATGATGCATCATCCGGTGGGCGTTCGCCGTGGCCGTGAAATCAAAATTGAACGGGATCAGGTCCAGCAAAAGCGCAAAGCCGATGGCGCCGAAGAAAATGGTCGCGAGATATATGATCAAAGATTTGACGCCCAGTATTTTCCGGACCGTGGCGATGGCCACGGCGTTGGTGGCCGGGCCGGCGATCAAAAAAGCCAGGGCGGCCCCGGGGGTGAACCCCTTGAGCATCATCGCCGCCGCGATCGGGATGGACCCGGTGGCGCAGACATAGAGGGGGATCCCGATCAAAACCGCGATCAGGATTCCGAGCAGGCTGGTGTTCATTGATCGGCCGAACAAATCTTCCGGGACCAAAGCCGTGATCAATCCTCCCACCAGCAGGCCCACGATCAGGGAATTGCCCATACTCTGGGGCAGCTCGGAAAAGGCGTGAACAAAAGCCCTCCGGATTTTGCCGCCCACCTTCTTTTCGGCTCCGCCCAGCTCGCAACTCTCGCAGGCGCCGGCGGTTTCTTCCGGGGGCTTCTCCCGGTCCGGCGAGAGGATGGAAATGATCCCCGCGGCAAGCCCCAGGACAAAGGAAGCAATGATCCGGGCGATGGTGAAGACGATCCCGAGCACGCCGGCGGTGGCGATAATGGAATCAATCCCGGTGACCGGGGTGGTGATCAAAAAGGACAGGGTCGGACCTTTGCCGGCGCCGGATTGACGCGCCGAGACCGCCACCGGCAGCACCCCGCAGGAACAAAGGGGAAGGGGGATTCCGATCAACGAGGCCCGGACCACCGACCATACCGTCTCGCCTCCCATAAACCGCGCGATCAGGCCCGGGGGCAGGAAGGTGGATAATAACCCGGCCACCACGAAACCCATAAGTAAAAAAGGGGACATTTCCAGGCTCAGATGCCAGGTTCCCGCCAAAAACTTTACCATAAAATCATAGATCATTCTTCAACCCCTTTTTATAGGATAATCATTCCCGGGGTTCCGATCCATTCTTTCATCCCCGGAGTTCCCGATGGTCCCTCCCCCGAGCACCAGATCGTCTTGATAAAAGACCACGGCCTGTCCCGGGGTGACGGCCATCTGGGGCTGATCGAAGGTTACCCGGACCAGAGCTCCCTCCGGAACAACCTCCGCCTCCGCTTCCCGATGCTGCTGCCGGATCCGGCCGCGGGCCTTGAAATTTTCCGTCGGCCTCTCCATCGCGATCCAGTTGAGGTTTACCGCCCTCAGTTCGCGCTGGAAAAGTTTTTCCCTAGGCCCCGCGATCACGGCGTTTTTTTCCGGGTCAATCCGGATCACATAGAGCGGCTCCTTCGCGGTGATCCGCAATCCCTTCCTCTGGCCGATGGTGTAGAACATAATCCCCCGGTGCTCTCCGATCTGGTTCCCGTCCTGATCCAGGATCGGACCGGGATGACGCTCTTGCGGGAAAAGAATGGAATAGTCCGACCCGGCGATAAAGTCCTGGCTTTCCTTTTTAAAAGCCACCGGCAGACCCAACTTTTCCGCGATCTTTCTCACTTGCTCCTTGCGCAAGTCCCCGAGCGGGAACAAGGTCCGGCTTAACTGATCCTGGGAGAGATGGTAAAGGAAATAGGTCTGGTCCTTGCTTAAATCCAGAGCCTTTTTCAGCAAATATCTTTTCCGGCCGGGATCATATTCCACCCGGCTGTAATGACCGGTGGCGAAGAAGTCAAACTCAATCCCGGCCTCGGATATTTTCCGGGGCAGCTCCCCGAATTTCATTTTATGGTTGCAGATCACGCAGGGATTGGGGGTCCTTCCGCAAAGGTATTCCCGGCAAAAAGGATCCAGCACCTGCTCATTGTAGGCCCGGGACAGGTCCAGGGCGAAAAATTTTATCCCCAAAAATTCGGAAACCTTCTGCGCGTCCGAAAGGTCTTCCAATTCCCCGGGGCCGTAGCAGGAATGGCCCGCCCCCTCCTCCGGCAATTTCCTCCCGTCCCAGATTTTCATCATCGCCCCGATCACTTCATAACCCTGTTCCAGGAGCAAGGCCGCGGCCACCGACGAGTCCACCCCGCCGCTCATTCCGACCACTACTCTTCGCTTCCGAACCATCACTCCTATTCTAATATATTCCGCGCCTATTGCACGCATTTGGAATTCGGAATTTCCACCACAAAGACCGGGACAAGAAAATAATTTTTGGCTCTTGGTTCAGCGCCAGCGACTTGACCCTGGCGGTGTATCCAGAGTAATTTTCCATTAACGGTGAACACGCTAACTTCCTCCGAGCTTGTCCTTGAGATCTTTGGCGGCCTTGCGGCCGGAGAGCAGCATGCCGCCGAAGATCGGCCCCATCCGGTGCGAACCCATCACCGCGTTCGCGGCCATACCGACCACGAACAGGCCGGGAGCGATCTCGACGGTGTTGTCCATGATCACGGTCTCGCCCAGCTCCGCGTTCATCGAGCGTTCGCCCTCGATTTTGCCGGACGGCGTGGCCAGTTTCAGCCCGCACTTGGTGATGACTTTGTTGATCACCATCATCTCGTGGCCGGTGGCGTCAATCACATATTTCGCCCCCACCGAGACCGGGTCAACATGGTATTTGCCCACTTCGATCGGCCGCCAGTTGATTACCACGCCGCAGACCCGGCAGTCCGAACTCAACATCACATCCTGAAAGGCGATCAGGTTGTAAATAGAAACGCCGGCTTTAAGCGCTTTCAGAATCAAGGTGGACATGGTCTCGAGCGAGTTCGCGGTGTAATAACCGGGCGCGTATAACTCGGTCCCGATCTCCAGTTCGTCCAAGATCGGCTTGGCCGCGTCCTGGATGACAATGTAATTGTAGCCAAATCCGCCACCCCACATGCCGCCGCCCGGAGCGAGGTTTCTTTCGAACACCACGGTCTTGACGCCGCTACGGCCCAGGTCATACGCGGCCATCAGCCCGGCCGGACCGGCGCCCACGATGGCGACCTCAACCTCGGTGTCGGACAGGAATTTCTTGTGCCAGGTCTCTACAATCGCCCGGGTAACCATCACATCATTGATCTTCACACCGCTCATCAGATCCTCCTCGAAATTATTGATCTCCAAACAGCCAGGTGGACAGGTAACGCTCCCCGGTGTCCGGAAGAATGACGATGATCATCTTGCCCTTATTCTCCGGCCGGCTCGCCACCTGGATTCCGGCCCAAGTTGCGGCGCCCGAAGAAATCCCGGCCAGGATTCCCTCTTCCCTCGCCAATCTCCGGGCGGTTTCTCCCGCATCCTCGTTCCGGACCTGGACGATCTCGTCAATGATCCTGGAGTTCAAAACCTGCGGAACAAACCCGGCGCCGATCCCCTGTATTTTGTGCGGACCCGGCTTGCCCCCGGAAAGCACCGGAGAATCCACCGGCTCCACCGCCACCACCTTGAAGCTCGGCTTCAACTTCTTGATCGCTTCCCCGACCCCGGTGATGGTTCCGCCCGTGCCCACCCCGCTCACCAGGATATCCGCCTTCCCATCGGTGTCCTCCCAGATCTCCAGGGCCGTGGTCTTGCGGTGAACCTCCGGGTTGGCCGGGTTCTGGAATTGCTGGGGGATGAAATAATCCTTGTGCAAGGAAGCAAGCTCCTCCGCCTGCTTGATCGCCCCCTTCATACCCTCCGCGCCCGGGGTCAAAATCAACTCCGCCCCGAAAACCTTCAGCAGTTTCCTCCGTTCAACGCTCATCGTATCCGGCATAGTCAAGATCAGCGGGTATCCCTTGACCGCGGCCACAAACGCCAGCGCGATCCCGGTATTACCGGAGGTCGGCTCAACCAGGGTCATCCCCGATCTGAGTTTGCCGTCCTTCTCAGCCGCCTCAATCATCGCCAGCCCGATCCGGTCCTTGATACTGGAAGCCGGGTTGAACATCTCCAGCTTGGCGACCAATTCCCCGGCCAGGCCCTTGCCTATTTTTTTCAACCGAGTCAGAGGCGTGTTGCCGATCAATCCGGTGATATCTTCCGCGATCCCGGGGCTCAATTTTCTTTCTGACATTGTCATCCTCCTTTTCTTGGTTCAAATATTATGGCCGCTGCCGGTTCATAAATAATACATCGTGGCGCCGTGTTCCAATTTGTTCCCCTGACGGTCCGCCAGCTCCTGCAGCGTGGTCTTGCGAAGCAGGCCGATCACCGCCTCGTTCAGCTCGCTCCAGAATTCAAACGCCACGCAATTATCGCTCCGCCGGCAACAGGTCGGATCATTGACGCAATCAACAAAAGTGGGCGGGCCTTCCAGAGCCACCGCGATCTCCTCAACCGTGATCTGATCCATCGGCTTCGCCAGCAGATAGCCCCCCTTGGCCCCTCTCAAACTCCGCGCCAAGCCCGAACTCTTCAATCCCACCAGCAGATTATCCAGATACTTCTTTGAAATCTCCTGCCGTTTGGCGATGTTCTTAACCAGCACCGGCCCCTCATCCTGATGAAGGCTGATGTCTATCATCGCCCGCAACCCATATCTCAGCTTCGTGGATATCTTCATCTATTCCTCCTTTTGTACATATCCTTTATTCACTTCCTTAACCACTTGATATTATTTGTTTTATAGAGCGCCTTCCTTCTATACCATCCAAAACTAGCCTAATTCTATAGACATAGTATCTCATATTTCAACTTTGTCAATAGGGGGACTAAATTTTTGAATGCCCGACAGTAATTTGCGAGCGGTATTCCGCGAGTCCTGCGTAGCCTTGGCGGAGCAGAATGCGAGCGAGTTCGTGTGCTGAGCTTGCCTAACTGCCGAGCCAATGCGCGATTTCAGATGCTTATGCAAATCAAACTCGGAACACTCCGGTAGTGTCAACAACAAAGAAGGAGGTTGTCAAATCATAACGCGAGTCGCTCGCACAGGGTGGCCAAGGGATGCGCCCTTGATGAAGGCGGGTTTTGTGATAGATTAAGGCTGATGAAGCTTCTGAAGAAGGTGTTGGTGACGCTGGCATTATTTTTATTCATCAGCGATATTTCCTGGTCCAAGCCGAATTTGATTCTGATTTCAGTGGACACTTTGCGGCAGGACCATCTCGGGATTTACGGCTATGATCGGAACACCTCCCCCAACATAGACCGCTTGCTCAAATCCGGGGCCTGGTTTGATAAAGCCGATTGCAATGTCCCGCTCACCACCCCCAGCTTCGCATCCCTGATGTCCAGCCGATACCCGCACGAAACCGGCGCCACCCGCAACGGCATCCCGATGCTGGACGGAATGGAGACCCTGTCTGAAATCCTTAAACAAAACGGATACTCCACCGCGGCCATCCTCTCCAACTGGCCCCTCAAGAAGAACCTCTCCAACCTCCAGAAAGGCTTTGACCTTTATGACGATAAATTTTATGAGAAACGCTGGCTATTTTTCAACGACGAGCGCGACGCCAAGGAAGTGACTTCCCTTGCGGCCTCCTGGCTGGAATCCAAGCCCAAGCCGCCCTTCTTGCTCTGGGCGCATTACTCGGAGCCTCATTCCCCATATCAGTTCCATCGCGGGTTTGTCTTCAACGAGCCCAACCGGCCGGACACCGAGACCCAGACCAAAATTGACGCCTATGACAGCGAGGTCGCATACGCGGATAGTCAGATCGGGATATTGCTCAACAAGATCCGGGAGCTGAAGCTGGACCAAAACAGCCTGATCGTGTTCATCGCAGACCACGGCGAGAACTTGGGAGAGCACGGCTACCTCGGCCACGGAAGATACCTCTATCAGGAGTCCATCCGAATCCCCTTCGGAGTCTCCGGTCCCGGAATCCCCTCCAACCAAAAAATTGAATCCCAGGCCGAGCTTCTGGATTTTGCCCCCACCGCCCTCGGATACCTCGGCATACCGCCTGGTAAAATGATGCGCGGAAGAAATTTGATCCAGCCCATCAAGGGAGAAATACCCTGGGAAAAAAACCGCCTGATATATCTGGAAACCTTCCCAGGAGCCGTGCGCGGGGAAGGAGCGCAAAATTTGGCCAATACCAAAAAACCGATCTGGATCGGCTTCCAGCTCAACGAGGTCAAACTCCTCTATTACATCCCCGGATCAAGATGGCAAATGCTTAACCTCAATGCCGACCCACAAGAACTCAAAAACCTCGCCGACCCCGCAAACCAGAACTTCATCCTCTATTCCGACCATCTCCTCAAATGGTTCCATTCCTGGGAACATTCAATCGCCCAGGGAAATACCGACGCCCTGACCGAATCAGACCGCAAGAAACTGGAAGCGCTCGGATATTTGAATAAATAAAATCCTCCGGATCCCGATAAAGATTCATCTTTGCCCTCGCCCTAATGACCGCCCCTGACATTGAATTATGCTAAAATCTGATCCAGAATTAGCTTAGCTCGGCAGCCTGGACAGTAGCCGGCGAAAAGGGCAAAAAGAATCGGGCCAAGGGTTTGAATCCGGCGATCCCGCGAGGCGGGACGAGCCGCGCCCCTTCTTTTGACTGGCAAGATGGGAAAGGTATAATTCGGTAAAGGGATGAGAGGAAGAGATGCCGGAGAATAAGAAAGATTGGGAGTGATTTGAGCAAGTTTGCGATCCAGGTTACGCGGATGCGGTTATTGGATCTTCATAATAGTAAAGCTTTGCTGGAGGCCAAGGATGAATAATAGAGAAGAAAAATCCATTTCCGAGATCAAAGCCGGGATTTTGAAAATCCTGGAGGAGATGGGGGTTAAGGCGGAAAAGATCATCCTTTTCGGCTCCCGGGCCAGAGGGGATTTCAGCGGTCAGAGCGATTGGGATTTCTTGATTATGGTTAGAGAGCGGCTGGCGCGGGAGGAAAAGAGAAGGATCGCGCATCTGGTTCGGAAAAGATTAGCCGAGTTGGAATTGGATTGCGATGTGATAGTGAGGTCCGAGGCAGAGGTTGAGGGGAGGAAGAATGTGATCGGAAGCGTAATTAAAAGCGCGCTGGAAGAGGGGCTGACCCTATGACTGACCCGGAAGTGACAAAATGGCTGATTAAGGCGATGAATGACTACCGGACCGCGGAAAAGTTGATCCGGGATCCAGCCGAGGAAATCATTACCGACACTCTATGTTTTCACGGCGAGCAGTTTGTGGAAAAGGTTTTAAAGGCGTATCTCCTTTCTCAAAAGGTGGATTTCAAGCGAACCCATAATTTGGAATACCTGGTGAAACTGAGCGCGGAGCGGGATCCGGAATTTGAATGGCTGGACGAGGCGGCGGAAAAGCTCACGGAATATGCGGTGGAGATCAGGTATCCGGATGATTTTTACCTGCCCAGTTTGGAGGAAGCCCTAGAGGTGTTTGAAATAATCAAGCGGGTCAAGGAGTTTGTTTTTAAAAAATTGGGGATCCAGGACTCGGATTTAAAAAATCCGGTAAGTAAGGGGTAAGGTTCAAAAGAAACTGGAAGCGCTGGGATATTTGAATAAATAATTTCAACCTTATCTTACCACCGAGGCAGAGGGAGCACGGAGAAAATTCGGGGCGCAGACCCTCTTGCTTGCATGCCCTTTTTATGCGAGCGAAGCGAGTCCCGTGGATGCCTGCGGGGCAGGCCGAGGCGGGATGCGAGCGGCTTAAGCCGCGATTCATCTTTTCCCGCATCTGGGACGCGCGCGGTTTGCAACCGCACCGGGTGAAGCGCTTCAATCTGTCAAAGGACCAGCGCTTCGTGGAGAAGCTGACCGATGTGGCGGGGTTTTACTTGAACCCGCCGGACAAATCGGTGGCGCTGTGCGTGGACGAGGAATCTCGGATCCAGGCGTTGTACCGGAGAAACCCTTTTACCTGTTGTCCTTCAGAATAGGCTTTCCCTCGGTGAGCTGAAAAGCTTTCTCCAACGCGTAAAGGGTGGCGTCTCGGTCGTTTGCAATCCAGAAATCCAGGTTGATCGGGTTATAGGTCCAGAAACCTTCTTTATAAATGTTCGCGCTTCCGCTTCCGATTTTATCGGGCAGTTCTTTCTTGGCCGCGGATCGGTTTTTGCCGGTTTGTCCCAGTTCAATATCAATGGCCGGGGTTCCGTAAAACTGGTATTGCATATCTTCCATCTCGCCGGTGAAGGTATCAAAATACCGGGGCCAGTTCACATAGATATATCTCACCCTGGCCTGATGCGTTTGAAAGGCTTTTCCCATTTCCCGATGCAAGTCCGCGCAGGTTTTATTCTTGCAACGGGCCGGGAAGAGCACCCCGACCACGCTGTGGAAATTGATGCTGCCGACCAGGTCATGCTGGTCCAGGAAAGCTTTGATCGCCTGGGTTTCCGGCTCGCTCAAAGGGAACGGGCCGTAATAGTTGGCATTATCTTTCTTGGCCGACCCGGCCCAGTTGATGTTCAAGGTCCGGGGGCCGGGGAGCAGGAAATTTCGGTTCAGGTCAACATTGTCGGCGTTCTTGCGGTGCCCGGCAAAATTTCCCTTCTGATATAGCTCAACGGTTTTGAAATAACCGTCCGGGTTCACGCAGGGAAGGATCCAGAATTCCATCCGGTCCAGCAAACCCTTGATCCACGGATCAGAATCGGCGCCTTTCCCCAGCCGCCAGGCCACCGCCATCGCCATCCGGTTCCCGATCATCTCGTTGCCGTGGATATTCCCCGCAACCATCATTGCCGGCCGGATCAAACCGTCCTTCCGATGAATATGCAGCGCCAGCATCGGCCGGTCTTCAACCGTCTTCCCGAACTGCTCAACCTCCGCCAGCATAGGATATTGATCCGCAACCTGGTAAATCTCGCTCACCATCCCGTCATAGTCCGGATACCCGGGAGCGAACTCCGCGGCCTTCGCGCCTGGCAACGCAAAAATCAGCGTTGAAAAAACAACCGCAAGACCGGACAGAATTTTCACGGTTTTCATTTGCCCCCTCCCTCAACCCCCAGGGCCCTTTGCATCACGCAAAAAACCTGGGTGTTGTCATCAGCCTTCTCAACCCCTTCCGATCCCGGCCCCTGTCCGAACAGCGCGACCTTCTGTCCGCTATGCAGAGCCGGGATGCCGGGCAAAAGTTTGGTGGTGTACTTGTAACCAACCTTGTCGCCTTTTTTATCGTCGGCCGGCACCACCTTCATCCCTCCGGTCTCGTGATCAGACGTGATCAGGATCAGGGTCTCGGGATTTTTCGCCTGCCAGTCTTTGGCAATTTTCACCGCCTGGTCCAGGGCGATCACTTCCTCAAGCATCCGGTTAAAATCTCCCTTATGAGAAGCGTGATCAATCCGGGCGCCTTCCACCATCAGGAAAAATCCGTCCGGGTCCTGGGAGAGCAAGTCAAGCGCTTTTTGTGTCATCTGACCAATATGCGGTTCAGGGGAATCGGCTTTCCGGTCCAACTCATAAGTCATTTCCTCTTCCGAGAAAAGCCCTAAAACCGGCAAGCTGGAAACGGAATCCAGTTGCTTGGCGTCTTCCACCACCAGATATCCCTGTTTCTTCGCCTGCTCCAGCAGGTCCGCGCTTCCGCTCTTTTTCTCAAACCATTCCTTGCCCCCTCCGAAAAGCAGGTCCGGCTTGACCGCCAGATATTCCTCGGCCAAAGTCCCGAAGGTGAACCGATCCCCCTGATGCAGGGAAAAACTTGAAGGAGTCGCGCCCACCACCATATCCGTGGTGACCAGCCCGATTGATCGGCCCGTTTGTTTCGCCAACCCCACGATGTCCGCCAAGTCCTTGTCATCCGGCCCGGTGCCGATCCTGCCGTTGTAAGTTTTGGTCCCGGTGGCGAGTGCGGTCGCGGAGGCCGCGGAATCGGTCACCCCCGAGAGCGAGCAGGTCTTGACCAGGGTCTGACGCCGCATTTTTTCCAGCTCCAGCAAATCCTTCGGCCCGTTCCGATACACCCGCGCCGAGTAAATCGCGTTCAGGCCCATACCGTCCCCGATGAAGACAATTACATTTTTCGCGCGCCCGCCGCCGGAAAATTTGGAGCAATCCGCCTTGAGCTCCTGTTTCTTGTTGCAATCCGCGTTCACCACCTCGCCCGGCTCATAACTCAACCCGGCCCGGGCGAACAATACCAGCGCTATCACCATCATCCATCTCTTCATTTTAGTCACCTCTTTTATTATGGTTTCCTGAACAAATCTTCCGGTTTTCCCTTCACCGCCGACCCGCCTTGATCCTTTTCCTTCCGGCCCATAAATTCAAAATAGCCGCACAGGTTCGCCTTTTCCTTTTCCACCACCCGCTCCGCCATTGTCTCCGAACATTGATTGTAAGACTTGGGATCGTAAAACCGGCACTGCACGCAGGAATGAAGGTCTTTCCCGCAGTTCGGGCATAAGTCCTTCCGAAAAACCTTGTCCGAAAACTCCAACTCCGCTCCGCAAAAATAACACTTGCCTTTGACCACAATTTTTTATTTTTACCCACTATCGTCCGGATTGCAAGTTTGAAAAACCAAATGGGGTCAGGGCTTTAGTTTAAAGTTAACAACCGGATCCGCCTGGTTAGGCCCCGATCTTTCCGCATCCGCTTTCTAACCTCATTGATCCCGAGCGAAACTGCCGTTAAGCTTACGCCCATCACCCGGGCGGTTTCGGTCACACTTAAGCCGCAATTCTCCACCAAATGATAATATGCGACCAGGCGGGGCGGGAAATTTCGGCGCCGGTGTTTCAAATCCTCAATTTTCACCTTGAAAATTTTCGCGATGCGGGCAATTTCTTCCTGGGGACTGATTTTCTTCCGGCTTGCTTTTAAAAAGGCGGGAACCGCTTTGGTCCTTCCCGCCGGGCGATATTTTTTAGTCAATGCTTCCAGGGTTTGGCGTGAGCCGATAATGATTCCGTTTTTCAGCTGTTCAATAAAGTCAGGCTTTTCACCAACGAATCCCAGACATTCCTGAGCGTAATGCCAATGGCAGGATGATCTGCTTCCGTAATGAGCGAGGATTTCCTCCCGCTGGAGCCAATCAAAGCGAGATTGTGCGCGAATATAATCCAGATAACTTGACCAGCGATAATCCGCCAGCCGCTCCACCAATCCCGCCCGAACCGGATTTAAATGAAGATACATACTCAAATGCAGCCAATGATTATCTTCGGTAACCAATACGGATTTATATCGGTCTTGAAAAAGATGCCCGGAGCGGCGATTCTTCCAGTTAAAATAGCCGGCATAGGTGCCAACCAGCCAATGCATCGCCTGGCTCAGATTGCCCTCGGGCGTGCGCAGAAAAAGGTGAAAATGATTTCCCATCAGGCAAAACGCAAAAATCTCCAGACCAAAACGATGGCTCACCCGTTTGAGCAAATCCAGGAAAAAAGTTCGGTCCGCATCATCCAGAAAAATATCCTGCCGGTTGTTGCCTCGAACCGTGATATGATAAATCGCATCTTCAAACTGGATCCGCCAGGGTCGCGCCATAATGAAATCATACCAGAAAACTGGATTTAGTCAAGAGTTAACTTTAAACTAAAGCCCTGACCCCAAAATCTTATCCTGGCTTGCATCCCAACCCGTTCGCACGCAAAATAAAACTGATGAAGGAAGAAAATAAGTTTGACCTGATCGTAGTCGGGGCCGGTCACGCGGGGATTGAGGCGGCTCTGGCCGGGGCGAGGATGGGGTTTAAGGTTCTGGTGCTGACCATCGTCCCGGAGATGATCGGGGCGATGAGTTGCAACCCCGCGATCGGGGGATTGGCCAAGGGTCAACTGGTTAAGGAGATTGACGCCTTGGGCGGAGAGATGGCCAAGGCGATTGACGCGACCGGGATCCAGTTCCGGATTTTGAATATGAGCAAAGGCCCCGCGGTCAGGAGCAGCCGGGCACAGGCCGATATGTTCCAATACCGGGTCTATATGCGGAAAGTTCTGGAGCAAGAGCCGAATATTCAAATCCGGGAGGGAGAGGCGGAAGCGGTTCTGGTATCGGGCGGAAAGGTTCGCGGGATTCGGCTCAAGGGCGGCGCCGAATTTTTTGCGCTGATGGTGATCCTCACCACCGGCACTTTTTTGCGCGGATTGATCCATATCGGTCTTTCCAGTTTCCCGGCCGGAAGATTGGGGGAGCCCCCTAGTGAAAAACTTTCCGACTCGCTCAAGGGTTTGGGGTTGGAGTTGGGCCGGCTCAAGACCGGGACCACTCCGAGGCTGGACCGGAAGAGCATCAATTATGAAATCCTCCAGGCCCAGTCCGGGGACAACCCTCCCCGGCCGTTCAGCTTTGACACGGAAAAGATTGAACGCGCGCAAGTGGTCTGCCACATCACCTATACCAATGAGACCACGCACGCCCTGATCAGGACCGGGCTGGACCGGTCCCCGCTTTTCACCGGGGTGATCAAGGGGATCGGCCCGCGCTACTGCCCGAGCATAGAGGACAAGGTGGTGAAATTTCCCGACCGGACCCGGCACCATATTTTTTTGGAGCCGGAGGGTCTGGACACGGACGAGGTTTACCCGAACGGGATTTCCACCAGCCTGCCGATGGATCTTCAGGAAAAAATGGTCCATTCCATTGCCGGACTGGAATCGGCGAAGATTCTCAAACCCGGCTACGCCATTGAATACGATTTCGTCAAGCCCACCCAGCTTAAAGCCTCGCTTGAGACCAAGGCCATTGAAGGGCTGTTCACCGCCGGCCAGATCAACGGCAGCTCCGGATATGAGGAAGCCGCGGCGCAGGGGTTGATCGCCGGGATCAACGCAGGTCAAAAGTTGCGGGGAGAGAGTCCCCTGATCCTGGATCGGTCTCAGGCCTATATCGGGGTGCTGATTGACGACCTGGTGACCAAAGGCACGGAAGAGCCTTACCGGATGTTCACCAGCCGCGCGGAATACCGGCTGATCTTGCGCGAGGATAATGCGGACTTGCGGCTGAGGGAATCCGGACATCGGCTGGGCCTGGTCGGGGAAGAGTCCTATCAAAAATTCTTGCGAAAGAAAGGATTGTTGGAAAAGGAATTGGGAAGGCTGGAGCAGGCGATGATCTATCCGAGCGCGGAGATGGAGGAAAAATTTTCCCGGCTGGGCCTTGCCGCGATCAATCAGCCCTTGTCCTTGAAGCAGTTTCTCCGCAGGCCGGAATTGAGCTGGCGGATGCTCCGGGAGCTGGACGAAAATTTCGGCTTGCTTTTGGATTCGGTGGCGGAGGAAGTTGAGATCCAGGTCAAGTATCAGGGATACATTGAGCGGGAGCTTCAGGAGGTGGATCGGTTCCGGAGGCAGGAGCAGGAGAA
>CAIYYW010000026.1 GCA_903930515.1 uncultured delta proteobacterium
CACCGGCTGATTGGAAGACGGCTTCAGCCGGAAGCAGGTGATGTTCGCGGTTGAATGGTTCGGGCAAAAATTTCCCAAAGAAAAAGACCTCTCCCGGCTCCCTTACTACATCACCCGGGCGTTGGAAGAATTGGCTGAAAAATAAGCGCGGGTCGCGGTCTTGCTCCAACTCAGAGGCTTTTCGCGGTCATCCCTCCGTCAATCACGATGGTGTTGGCGGTGATGAATGAAGATTCTTCGGAGGCCAGGAAGGCAACCACTCCGGCCACATCTTCGGGAACCCCGAGTCTTTTCATCGCAATGCCTTTGATGAATTTATCGTGCGTTTTGGGGTCCGCGATCAGGGGCGCGAGCATCTCGGTCTGGATCGGACCCGGGCAGAGCGCGTTGACCGTGCACTGGAAGCGGCCGAATTCAATGGCGTTGGCGCGGGTCAGGCCGATCACCCCGGCTTTGGTCGCTCCGTAAACCGGGAGCAAACCGGACCCGCGGATGCCTTCAACCGAGGATAGGTTGATGATCCGGCCCCGGCCGCTTTTCTTGAGGTGAGGCGCGCAGGCGCGGGTGACCCGCATCACTCCGACCAAGTTCACCTTGATCACCCGGTCTATTTCCGCGTCGCCGACGGATTCAATGAAAGAAGCCGAGGACACCCCGGCGTTGTTCACCAGCACATCCAATCCGCCAAACGCAAAGACGGTTTCCTTGACCATCCGATCAACATCAGCCTGGACCGACACATCCGCCGCGATCGCTAAAGCCTCCCCGCCCGATTGTTTGAGCAACTGCCCGGTTTCCTCCACCCGCTCCTTATTAAGGTCCGCGCACGAAACCCGGCAGCCGTCTTGCGCCAGCCTCCGCGCGATCGCCCTGCCGATTCCGCCCCCGGCCCCGGTCACCAGCGCCCGAACCCCATTTAACCTCTCCATCAGATTCTTCTCCCCGCCAATTTTTCCCATATATTATCAGCGGGATGGAATATCGCAAAATCAGGCGGCCGGAAAAATAATCGCGGCAACGGTTACCCCCCTTCCCGATCTTCGCGAACCCGGTTTTGAAAAAAATGGCACAAAAAATCGGGTTGAGGCGCCATTTATATAAATGGGAATCAGCGCAGGTGGATGGCGTTTTACAAATTTCTTCTTTTATGTAATAATACAATTGCCCATGCGAGGAGGCGAAAATGGACGGAAAAGTTAAAGGCAGCGTGTTGATTGATTTTATCAAAACCATCCGGGCGGATAAAAGCGGGGTTTATCAGCGTTATCTGACCAAGGAAGATCAGGCGATTATCAACCAGCGGATTTTACCGAGCGCTTGGTATCCCTATGCTACCTTCCGGAACTGCTTCAACGCGATTTACGAGGTGCTGGCCAAGAAAAACCTGGATCTGGTCCGGCAATGGGGAAGGCTTTACGGCGCCCGGATTGTGGACGCCCTTTACAAGGGTTTGCTCAAGCAGGGTCAACCTCTGGATTATATCAAGAAGTATGAGGTTTATATCAAGAATTTTTTTGACTTCGGCAAGATTGAGGTTGAGGAAGAGGCTCCAAACCAGGTTCTGATCCGGATGATTGATTTTGACCCGTCCTTTCCTCCCCTCTATGCCATTATGTTCGGATGGCTGGAACGAACCCTGGAGTTGTGCGGAGCCAAAAGCATCAAGTTGGAAATTGTCCGCAAAAGCTGGGAAGGCGCCCAGGATACCGCGATCCGGTTCAAGTGGCAGCTTTGATCTCAGGGTAGTGTCCCAATCTTCCAGGATGGCTCTGTCCAGATCCGCGCTCTCCTTGCCGTCATATTCAAACGGAAAAGTCCATCTCCTTGACAGGCGGCTGACCATAATAATCAGAAAGGCATAAGTGATCCGGCAGGGATAGGCGAAAATGCGGTCGTCGGTCTTGACCGGAGAGATCATCCCGGGTTATTTGTCGCGGCCGGGGGCAAAGGCGTCGCGGAGTCCGTCCCCGAGGAAGTTGAAGGCGAGGATGGTGAGGAAGATGGCGAGGGAGGGGAAGAGGATGAGGTGCGGGTGGAATCGGAGATGAGCGAACCCGGAGTTGGCCAGGGTACCCCAGGATGCGAGCGGGGGCTGGATGCCCAGGCCGATGAAGCTGAGGGTGCTCTCGGCCAGGATCACCGCGGGGATGCGGAAGGTGAGCGTGACGATCAGAGGCCCGAGGGTGTTGGGAAGGATGTGCTTGAACAGGATCGCGCTGGGTTTGGAACCGAGCGCGACCGCGGCCTCCACGAATTTTTCCTCCCGGATCCGGAGCACTTCTCCCCGGACCAGCCTTCCGATATTGACCCAGCTCACCAGGCTGAGCGCGATCAGGAGGGAGAGCACTTCCGGGTTGACCAATTTGATCAGGCCGGGCAGGCCGAGGTGGAGGAAAGCATTGGCGAGTCCTTCTCGGTCAATGGAGGCGTTGATCAGGATGATCAAGAGCAGGTCGGGAAAGGAATAAACCACATCCGCGATCCGCATCAGGAAGTTGTCAAGCTTGCCCCCGACATATCCGCTGACGGCTCCGTAAACCGTTCCCAGCAGAAGGGAGAAGAGGGTTGAGAAATAAGCCACGGCCAGGGAAATCCGGGCGCCGTAGATGATCCGGCTGAGGAGGTCTCTGCCCAACTCGTCGGTGCCGAGCCAGTATGAATGGGTGGGCCCGGACAGCATCACTTTGGTATCCTGAACTTCATATCCGAAAGGCGCGATCCCGCGGGCGAAAATGGCGACCAGGGTGATCAGGATGATGAAGCCCAGCCCGGCCATTGCCGATTTGTTTTTGCGGAGCCGGCTCAGCCCCATCTCCAGCGGGCTTTTAGACTTCAGCTTTGGCATTGCAAGATCACCTTGAGAGAATTTTTGGAGGACGCTCGTTTAAAGGCCTCCTGAAAATCTTCCAGCTGATAAATTCCGCAGACCAGATCCGCGGGAGCAATTTTTCCCCGCTGCAAATATCGGATGGCCTTGCCGAATTCTCCGCAGCGGGACCCGATCAGATCAATCTCGTCAACCACCAATTGAGACAGGTCCAGGTTTGCCGATTGCTGGAAGGTGCTTTTGAGAACGATCGTTCCCGCCGGCCGGCAGAGCTTAAGCGCCATTTGCAAGCCGGAGGGACGGCCGGTGGCCTCAATCACCAGGTCCGGCTTTTTAAGCGGATCTATTTTCATCAGATCCTTTGCCAGCGCCGTCTTGATCCCGAGGCGGGAAAGGTGTTGGAGCTTTTCCGGATGCTTCCCGATCACCAGGAGCTTTTTGGTTTCCAGCCGGAGCGCCCTCGCGATCAATTGCGAGAGCTTGCCGTCTCCCAACAAAAACACCGACTGGTTTTTCCGGATTTTGACCTGGTCCAAAATCCTCAAACTCGCGGCTAAAGGCTCGATAAAAACCGCGTCCAGATCGGAGATGGATTTCGGGACCGGGTGAAGGTTCTCAACCGGCAAGGTCAGGTATTCGGCGAAGGCTCCGTTTCTATTGGAGATGCCGAGCACGGTCCGGTTCGGGCAATGCCGGCTCAAGCCGGCTTTGCAGGATGCGCATTTGCCGCAGCCGAGATTGATCTCGCCGGTCACCCTTTTTCCCGGCCATTGCCCGGGGCCGACAATCACTCTCCCGATAAACTCGTGTCCGGGAATGCCGGTGAAATTCAGATAGCCCTGCAAAATTTCCAGGTCGGTGTTGCAGATTCCGGCGTAAAGCACCTGGATCAATGCTTCATTTTTTTCCGGCCGGGGGATTTTGTTCTCCCGGAGGCTCAACCTCTTTCCATCAAACCAGAGCGCATTCATCTCAGCCTCACCCTCGGGTCGAGGAAGGCGTAAGTCAGGTCCACCAGGAAATTCATCAGCACGATCAAGACCGCGTAAACAATGGTCACCGCCATAATCAGGGGATAGTCGCGGTTGCTGACCGCGGTGATGAAATACCTTCCCATCCCGGGGATGGAAAAGATTTTCTCAATCACGAACGAGCCGGTGATCAGCATCGCCACCAAAGGACCGAGCACGGTCACCACCGGGGAGAGAGAATTCTTGAGCAGATGCCGGAACACCAGCCTGGCCCCGGAAACCCCTTTGGCCTGTACCGATTGCACGAACGGCTTGCTCAAGGTTTCCAGCAAGCTGCTGCGCGAGAGCCGGGCCAGATAGGCCGCGGGAGCGGCGGCCAGCGAACAGGCGGGCAGGATATAATGGGTCCAATCTTCCAGCAGGGCCGGGGGCAATATTTTCAAGCGGTGCCCGAAGAAATAAATCAACAGGGTGGCGAGCACGAATCCGGGCACGGAGATGCCGAGGGTTGAGAGGAATATGCTGATCCGGTCAAAGGCCTGGTTGTGCCTGAGCGCGGAGACGATCCCGGCGGAAACCCCGAAACTCACGGCGATGACCAAGGCCCAGAAGCCTAAAAACATTGAGACCGGAAAGGTCTGCGCCAAAATGTCTTCCACCTGCCGGTTCCGGTATTTGAAGCTGGGCCCGAACTGGAGTCTGGCCAGGTCGGAGATATAAAATCCGTATTGCTTCCAGACCGGCTGGTCCAGGTGATACTTGGCCTGGATGTTCTTGAGGATTTCCGGCGGGAATTTTTTTTCCGAGTCAAACGGTCCTCCCGGGACCGAGTGCATCAGGAAGAAGGTGATGGTGGACACGGCCCAGACCACAATCAGGCCGTAGAAAATCCTGCTCAAAACCAGCCGGGTCATTTCCCTCCCCTGAAATCTATCCGGGCGTCTTTGAAATAAAGATGGCCCATCGCGTTGAAGTCCAAATTGTGCGCGTAAGGCTTGACCAGATAATTCACCGAATAAAAATAGAGTGGAATGAAAATGCAGGCGTCTTCCAAAATGATTTTCTGGGACTGGTGGTAAAGCTCCTGGCGCTTTTGCGGGTCCGGCTCAAAAGCGGCGCGGGTGACCAGATCGTCATACTCCTTGCTTTTGAAGCGGGTGTGGTTGTTGCCGCCCTCGGAGAGGAACACGGTGGCGAAATTATCGGGATCGGGAAAATCAGCGTACCAGCCGAGCCTCCAGATCGCGGGCGGATCCAACTGGAGTTCTTTGAGAAAAACTTTCCATTCCATATTCCGGAGATAGACGGTAATGCCCAGGTTGTTTTGCCATTGGGCCTGGGCGTATTCGCAGATCAATTGGTTGACATCCTGGTTGTTGAAAATCAGGGTGATCGCCGGAAGCTTCTTCGGGTCCGGGTACCCGGCTTGGGCGAGCAACTCTTTGGCCTTTTGCGGGTTGAACTCGAACCCGAGTTTGGGATTATGACCGACCAATCCGGGCGGAATAAAACTGGTGGCCGGGACCTGGTCGCCTTTGAGGATTTCCGGAAATTTGGAACGGTCAATGGACATTGCCAAGGCCCGTCGCACCAGGGGATTATCCACCGGAGGCTTGAGCACATTGAACCCGAGGTAATAGGTTCCCAGGATCGGTTTCTGCCGATACTCGGGCGAACTCCGGTAAGAGGGGATCGCGGCCGGGGGCATCTGGCAGAGATCCAGGTCGCCGGTGTCGTAAAGGGTGAGTTCGGTGGTGCGCTCGTTCATCATATAGAAAATCACCTGGTTGATCGCGGGCTTGGGCCCGTAATAATGAGGGTTCGGCTCCAGGATCAGCTTGTATTCGTGATGCCATTTGGTCAGGATAAAAGGACCGGTGGTAAGGAGATGCTCCGGCTCCGTCCAGGAATCGGGATATTTTTCAATCAGATCCCGCCGTTCCGGAAAGGTCACCATAAAAGTGGTGATCACCGGGAAATATACCAGGGGCTGGACCAGTTCCACCTCCAAAGTACGGTCATCCAAAGCCCGGACTCCCAGTTGATTGAGATCCTTGATCGCGCCGGAATTGATCTCCCTCGCGTTCCTGACCGGGTATAGGAAATAGGCGTATTCCGCCGCGGTTTCCGGATTGACCAGCCTTTGCCAGGAATAAACAAATTCCTCCGCCAAAACCGGTTTCCCGTCCGACCATTTCGCCCCCGGCCGGAGATGGAAAATATATTTAGTCCCGTTGTCCAGGATTTCCCAGCTTTCGGCCAGGGCCGGGATGGGCTTCAGGTTTTCATCATAGCGCGTGAGTCCCTCCATCAGGTTGTCAAGCACTTCAATGGAAGCGCTGTCCGTGGTGATGCTCCAGTCGAGGGAAGGCGGCTCAGTCAACAGATTGTAGCGGACCCGGTCCCCGGGATTGCGGTTCCGTTTGACGCACCCGGCCAGGATCAGCAGGATCAGGACCGATATTTTGAAATATATTTTCATTTCGGCTCGGGAGAATAATTCCGCTTTTCCGCCTGCTCCAGCAGCTTCTGATAGTACTGCGCCCGCTCCGGGTCGGGCGAATTGTTCCGATAAAAATCCGCAAGGGCCTGGATCCCGGCCGGCCCTCGCGGGTCGAGCTGGAAACCTTTCTGCAAATATTTTTCCGCGTCAGGGAATTGGCTGCCCCGGATCAGCATTTGCGCGTATTCCAGGTAATAGCGGGACGCGGTTTTTTTGATCCCGGGATTGGTCGGGTTGATCCGATGCGCCTGCTCAAGCTGGTTGACCGCCTCCGGGTATCGTCCCATCGCCCAGAGCTGAATCCCGAGCGCGAGCCGGTTCTGGGAATAGCCGGGATGAATCTCCACGGATTTTTCCAAAGCCAGCGTGGCATCCTCCGGCCGGGCCGTGACCATATAATATTTCCCAAGGGTCATATACCCGTAGGCGCTCGCCCACTGTTCCCGCTTTTGATTCCGGTCCAGATGATAGGTGATCCGCTTGACCATATCTTCCTCGGAATGGTTCACCTTCAGCCAGGCCGTGGTTTGAAAGAGCGAGACCAGCAGAACCATAATCGCGAAGGACGAGAACAGGCGACGGTCGGATTTAAGCCTGGGCAAAAGATAGATCAGCAGGGCAGGGGTGTAAACCATCGCCGGGATAGAAAACAAGTCCCAATCCCTGGCCGCGCCGATCACCGGCCTGAGCGCGAAAAAGAAAACCGGCAGGATCAGGCTCGCGAGCAGCAAGACCTTTTCCCATCCGGCCCGGCCCGGCTTTGGGCGGATGATAAATGTTCCCAAGAGCAAAAGTAAAACAGCCGGCGAAGCCAGGATTTGATGGTTGAAAAAGTCCAGCAGATGTGGAAGGGAAAAGATTTTATCCGGCGTCAGAAAGATCGCGATCCCGCGGTAATATCTCCAGACCAGGAACAAGGACAGGCCGGAAAAAATCGCTCCGCCCAAAGTCAGAAAAACCGCGAGGCCGCGCCGATTTTTCCCGGACCGGCTTAAGAGCAGATAAATGGTCGCAGGGAGGAGCAAGAGGGAGAAGAAATGGAACAGGATCAGCAAAACCTGGCTCCAAAGGATGGTCCGGGTTTTTCCCGATTCGGTCTCCTTTACCCCGATGATCCAGAACAAGAACAGGCCGGGCAGGAAAGAATAATTCTCCGCGTATCCGGCAAAGAGCTGGATGAAACCCTGGAAGAGCAAAATGGCGGTCCAGAAATTACGGTCGGATTGATCGGAGAAAAATTTCCGGCCTGAAATAAAAACCATCGCCAGGTAAAAAAATCCGGCGCCATAAGAGAGGATGCGGTAAGTCAGGAAATCGGAATGGGATTGGATTTTGATCGCCTGGAAGAGGATCCAATGCAGGGTCAAATCCAGGGGAGCCGGTTGATGCCGGATCATCGGCAGCAGCCCGGAGTGGAGGCTGAGAATGCGGTCCAGGCCGTCTCCCAATAGGGGCGCCGAGCATGGCAGGGAGAAAAGCACGGTCAGCCAGAGCAGGATGATCAGGGGCGGGAATATTTTGGAAAAGGTTTTCTGATTAAGATCTTCCGGAGGGGCAAGACTGAACCAGAGCAGGGCCAGGATAAAAACCGCGATCCCGATCCCGATTTGGATTTGGGAAAAAAATCTCAGTTGATCGAACCCGAAGCAATCCTGGAGCCTTAGCGGGAGCAGATGCAAAAAAATGATGGAAAGCGCCAGGGACGGGACCGCGATCAGCCGGGTGATTTTCATTTCGGAGCAAGTTGCGGATGGGCTTTGCCTCTCTGGAGAATGTCGTAAAGCTGGTTGTAAGATTTTTGAACCAGCGGATTGGAGGGATCAGTCGCGCGCGCTTTTTCCAGGCTCCCAAGCGCCTCGTCGAATTTTCCCTGTTCGCCCTGGGCGTGGGCGAGCATAAACCAGGGCTGGGGGTCCTTGTCATACACGCTCAAAGAGGTTTTCAAGGTGTCCTCGGCTTCCGCGAACCGGCGTTGCTCCACATAGTTCCAGGACAGATTGGCGTAATATTTATATGCCAGCGGATTGACCTGGATCGCCTGGCGGTAGCATTTTTCCGCCTCGTCATATTCCTTGAGCCGGGTGTAAGTTGTTCCCATATCATTCCAGGAATCCGGATTAACCGCGGAGACCGCGAGGGCCTGCTGGAAATATTCAATGGCCTGGCGGTAATGTTTTTCAGCCGTGCCGCTATCCTTTGCCAGAGTGGCGTCATCCCCGCGCCGGAAATTGACAATCGCCAAATTATGGTAGGCCTTGAAATAGCCGGGATCCGCCCGGATTGACCAGAGATACAACTGATCCGCCCGGTTCAGGTCCGCGGGCTCTTTCCGGAAATAGGCGTTGCCCAGATCGCTGATCACCTGGGCCTTGCCCGGCGACTTCTTGATCGCGTCCCTCCAGAGCACCATATCCGAGGTCCAGATCCGGTTGCGGTTGGCGGACAATACGCCGTAACAGAAACAGAGTAAAATCATCCCGGAAACGATCAGCCCCCTCTTCCATTCCGCTCCCAGTCTGGCTTCCAAACCCTCCCCGGCTGCGGCGAAGAGCAATCCCAGCCCCAGGGAGGGCAGGTAAAGCCGGTGCTCGTTCATAATGGCGTTGAGCGGGATCACCGTGGTGGGCGCCAGGGTGATGAAGAACCAGATCAAAAAGAAAATCAGGATGGGGAATTTTTTCCAGTAATAGATCCCCACTCCGAGCAAAGCCGCGAGGTAGATTCCGGAGGGCAGGACCCAGTCCTTGATCCAGCCGCCGTATTCAATGGTTTCGTAGCTGGTGTTCTGATGGACGGGCAGGATCAGTAAATTCAGGTAATGCACCAGGCAGCGCGTCTGGGTCATCGCGTTGAGCAGCAGGGGGCGGGGAGTGTTGTCCTGAATCCAGTATTCCAGAACCGCGTGCCGGTAGAAGAAATAGATCGCCACCACGATCAGGAACGGGAAGTAATGTAAAATAAATCGGGAGAAATAATCCCCGCGGGATTTGGGCCAAAGAAAGAGGACATCCAACAACAGCGCGAGTGCGATCACCACGATCGCTTCTTCCTTGACCAGCATCCCCAGGGCGAAGCCGGCTGCGGAAACGATCATCCAGGGCCAATGTTTATTAAGGATGCTCCGGGTGAACCCGTAAAGCGAGATCAGGATAAAGGTTGAAACCAGAAGCGAGCTCCGGCAGTTGATATAATTCACGGTCTCGGTGTTCACCGGGTGCAGGGCGAAGATCAGGGCGGAAACCGCGGCGAATTTTTGCCTCCCGGTCAGGTGGACGATCAAGAAGTAAGCGAAAGCGACATTGAAGAGGTGGATCAGGATATTGACCAAAATCCAGCTCCAGGGCCGGTATTCGGTCCAGGCGTAGTTCAGGGCGAAAGTGGTGAGCAGGATCGGCCGGACCATCTTCACCGAGATCTTGGAACTGAAGGTTTGGGCGTCGGTGAAAAACTTCGGGATATTGGTCAGCTTCCGGATATGGATGTTATCGGTCAGGGAATGGAAATCGTCGTAATGGAAAACATTCTGGTAACTGTTGGCGTAAACCAGCAGCACGCAGATTCCCAGCAATATCACGATCGGCCAGCGGACTTTGCCGGCCGGAAATTTCGGCTTCGGTTTGGATTTTTCTATCTTCAG
>CAIYYW010000027.1 GCA_903930515.1 uncultured delta proteobacterium
GATACTGATCTTGAATATCCTGCATCATCGGGATCAGGAACGCCGGGTCCGCTCCCCAGTTCTTGATCACCTCATCCACAATTTTCAGGTTAACCTTGGCCTGCATCGTCACTCCTTATTTATTCACATTCTCGCATTTGGCCCGGAGCTTTTCGTAGTCCCGCGTGATCCGCTCCTGGATCCGGGCGACCGCTTCCGGGGTTAAATGCCGGAACCGTCCCTGCCCCTTGAAGTAATCGGTGATGGGTTTGAGCTTGGGGGAATCAAAGGTGAGCTGGTATTTGCCGTCAATCACCTCATAAAGCGGGAACGCCGCAGTCTCCACCGCCAGCCTTCCGTAGCGGATGGCGTCTCCGCTCGGGATCCTCCATCCGGTGGGGCAGACGGACAGGCAATGGACATAAGCCGGGCCTTTAACCAGTGCCGCCCGTTTTACCTTTTCATAAAGATCAATCGGATACGCGCTGCAGGCGGTGGCCACATAGGGAATCCCGTGCGCGGCCATAATCTCGGGCATATTCTTCTTCCAGGTTTCCTGGCCGGCCTTCACCTTGCCGGCCGGGCTGGTGGTGGTGGACGCCCCAAAGGGAGTGGCCGAGCTTCTCTGGATCCCGGTGTTCATATAGGCCTCGTTGTCGTAGCAGACGAAAATCATATCATGTCCGCGCTCCATCGCCCCGGAAAGCGCCTGGAGCCCGATGTCGGCCGTGCCCCCGTCTCCGGCCATTCCCGCGATGGTGATCTTCTTGTGCGGCAGCCGGCCTTTGCGCATCAAGGCCTTCAAGCCCGATTCCACTCCGCTCGCGACCGCGGCCGCGTTTTCAAACGCGACATGGATCCAGGGGATCTGCCAGGCCGTGGTAGGGAGCGGGGAGGACACGATTTCCATACAGCCGGTGGCCATGGCCACGATGGAATTCCTGCCCAGGGCCTTGCACACGATCCGGACCGCCAACGCCTCGGCGCATCCCTGGCAGGCGCGATGCCCGCTGGTGAACAGCTCTTCCTTCGGCAGCATTAAGGGCGCGTAAAGGTCCAGGTTTATCATTCTCTCACCCCGTAAATTTCGTATTCATCTTCGGTTCCGTCTTTTATCTTGGTCTTCGCGTGTTGCACCATCTGATAAAAATCATCCGGCTGAACATCCCGGCCGGCCAGTCCGGCGATGAAGTTCACGATCCGGGGCCGCTTCTTCCCGGAATAAAGCGCGCTTCTGATCTCGCTCGCGACCGGCCCGCCCGGCCCTCCGAAAACCATCGCCCGGTCAATCACGATCAGGTTCTCCGCGTTCTTCACCGCGTTCCGGAATTTTTCAAACGGGAACGGCCTCCAGAGCCGGAGCGACACCAATCCGATCTCTTCCCCGGTCTCGCGCATCTCGTCAATCGCCACCCGGGCGGTCTCGCTGAAACTGCCCATGGTCACCAGCAGGGTTTTGGCGTCTTCCGCCCGGTAGGTTTCCACCGCAGAATATTTACGGCCGCAAATTTTCTCCATCTCCTCCCAGGCCTTTTCTATCACCGGCATGGTCGCGATCAATGCCTGGTCCTGGGCCTTTTTGCATTCGGTGAAAATTTCCGGAGGCCCGAACGCGCCCATGGTGAGCGGATGCTCGGGATGGAGCCGGAATTTGGGCTGGAACGGGGGCAGGTATTTTTTCACCATCTCGTCTTCCCAGTATTCAATCGGCTCAATGGTATGAGTGAGGATAAAGCCGTCCATATTGAGCATCACCGGATGGAGCGACTTTTCATCCTCGGCCACGCGGAAGCACCAGAAAATATGGTCATAGGATTCCTGGCCGTTCTCCACGAAAACCTGGATCCAGCCCGAGTCCCGGACCATCATCGCGTCCGAATGGTCATTCCAGATTGAGAGCGGCGAGCTGAGCGACCGGTTCGCGACCACCATCACGATCGGGAGTCTCATGGCAGAGACGCAATAAACGATCTCGGCCATCAGGGCCAGTCCCTGGGAGGCGGTGGAAGTAAAAGTCCGTGCCCCCGCGGCTACGGAACCGGCGCACACGCTCATCGCGGAATGTTCGCTCTCCACCGGCACGAATTCCGCGTCCAACTCCCCCTGAGCCACCAGCTCGGCCAGGTGCTCCACAATATGGGTCTGGGGTGTGATCGGGTATGCGGAGACCACATCAACATCGCATTGCTTGACCGCCTCCGACACGGCGATGCTGACCTCAACCCCAATCTTTTTCCTTGACGGCTCCGTCATTATTTTCCCTCCAACATCGTGATCGCCTCGGTCGGACATTCGCGGCTGCAGATGCTGCATCCCTTGCAATAATCAGGGTTCATCGTGAAATATTGGTCCGCTTTCTGGAACACCGCCATATCCGGGCAAAACACCCAGCACCTTCCGCACTTGATGCATTTCTTCTCGTCCCAGACCGGGTGCGTTGAGCGCCAGTCCCCGGTATGGTATTCGCGGGCGGTGCCCGGCTCCGGGATCACGAACCCGACCGTCAGTTCTTGCCATTTGAATTGATCCGCAGGTTTGGTCATTTATTCCTCCAGCTTGAGTTCCTGGTAAGCACGCTTGCAGGCGTTTAAATTCATCTCCGCAACTTTACCGAACCTATCCTGGAAGGTTTCCTTCAAACTGTCCAGGCTCACCAGCCCCTTGACCTTGAGCAAGGCCCCCAGCATCGCGGTGTTGGTGATCGGGAGCTTGAGGATTTCATGCGCGATCGTGCTCGCGTTAACCGTGGCCACCGCGCAGGAGAATTTATATTTCTTCTTCAGTTCCGCCGGCGTGAGTTCGGTATTGGCCACCAGGACCCCGCCCGGTTTCAACCCCTTGGTCGGGTCCAGAACCTCAAGAAGGCTCGGGTCCAGCACCACCACTAAATCCGGATTCTTGACCTGGAAACGGTGCTGGATCTTATGGTCGGACACCCGGCAGAAAGCCAGCACCGGAGCCCCTCTCCGCTCCGGACCGAAGGACGGAAACGCCTGCGCCCATTTCCCCTCACCGACCGCGGAGCGCGCCAGCAGTTCCGCAGTGGTCACGGCGCCCTGTCCGCCTCTACCGTGAAACCTGATCTCAATCATCCCTTCTCCCCTTGCTTCTCTTTCAGGATTTTACCGGCCGGGCCGGAAGACCCGAAAATATCATCCTAAAGATGATAGATTCTCTCAAGAAAATGTCAATTCCGGCGCAGGCGATCCCGGGAAAAGACGCGATCTTGCCATCAGAATCTTCGCAAGTTATAATTAAGTGTAAGCCCTGAACTTCGCGGAATTACCGGAAAGATGGCAGTTGCGGCTTTTGAAAAAGCCGGGTTTATCGTCTTGCGCCAAAGAGGGAGTCATTGCTTGCTTTTCAAGAAAGGGGCGCCTTTGTTGGTGATTCCGGTTCATTCCAGGGATTTGAAAATCGGGCTTTTGAAAAAAGAGATAAAGAAATCCGGGCTGACTGAGGAGGAATTTAGAGCGCTTCTCTAAGGAGGAAACGATGAAGATATTGGAATTTAGCGTGGTGATCCATAAAGCGGAGGAAGGCGGATACTGGCTGGAGGTTCCGGCCCTGGAGGGATGTTTTACCCAGGGAGAGACCATGGTGGAGGTCTTGGAAAACGCCAAGGAAGCCATTGCCCTTTATCTGGAAGGCTTGGCCCAAACCGGCAAGGAAATCCCCAAAGATGAGGATGTCAAGGTGGAGAAAGTGGAAGTGGCGGTGAATGCCTGAAGCTATGGGCAAACTGGTGAAACCAAACTATGCGAGCGCCTTCAGGCGCGATTCCTTTAAAAATGCGAGCGGGATTCTCCGCGAGTCCCGCGGAACGCGGGATCAGCCCGAATCCCGCGATTACGCGGGACCCGAGAAAGCTATTTGACAGGGTTTGGCAAAATGTGCTTAAATAGTGTCCAAGAAACCGGGTGCGATACAAATAAAGCAAAAAGGGTTTAATTTGCGAAAATATATTTGGCAATCGAAGCATCGCAAAGGCATTTGCTAATATTTGTTTTTTATTGGAATTAGTTATTTCTTCGAAGTAAGGAGGCCAGGATGAAAGCAACGGAATGGTTGGTTGATGATGACAGGCTAAGAGGTGCGGAAGTTTTTGTCACACTGTTAACGGTGATTTCGGGGGGTATTTGGATATATAAGGATGGTTTCACCGGCGAAGTCATCGCTCAAGTCATGGCAACTCTTGGCACCGGCTTGATAGTTCTCATAACCGTGCTAAAGAAATTGAGACAACAACAATTTAATGATTTCGTTTCCGCGGGAACCTTGGGTCTTCAAAAGCTGCAAAGAGAATATTCGGGCATCTTAAGCGGCCCCAAATATGCCAAAAGGAACCAACAAAATATCGATCCTGATGAAGACAAGGTTGATGAAAGAAAATACTTGTTTTTTCAAAAGGAAGGACAAGGACGTGAGTCCCAATTTATGCCGCTAATCCCCTTTAAAAGAGCGGAAGTTTATATTTATATTGGTTATGATGCTTTAAGAATTGGGATAAACGCCACCTCTCCTGAAAAAGAAAGCATAGACAAAATGAAGGCAATGATTAAGAAAGCAATCATGGATCTGGCCGAAAATCGATACCCCGGACTTTATGAAGAAATCTCTTTTGAACAGACCAAGAAGCAATATGAAAATATTTGTGTGGCGCTTGACTTTAAGGATGACAAAATATCCTTTCGGCAGTTTGAGAAAATTGTCTATGCTATAGGTAAGAGTGCGATTGAAACGCTCAAAAGGGGAGACCGAGTCGTTAACTAAGAATTTGGGCTTGGGGCAGACGGCCTCATGCAGCCGTGCGTAGTGGCTTACCAGGCTCCGCCAGTTAAAAATCACTGTCGGCGGGAAGATCAACACCACCAAAGCGCAGGAAGCTCGGACAGCATAATACCTTGCTTGCATTTCAGCTACAATGACATAAATCCAGCAACAGCGGATCGTGCAAGCCATTGATCCTGAGACAATCTTGCAATCGTTTCCAATGGGCCTCGTGGTTCTTACCCATTTCACTTTTATCTCCCATTAAGAGAAGGCGGGGGTTGAAATCAATACTGTTTTCGATGTTAAGGATGAATTTCGCAAAAATATCATGATGTTCCTTTAAGAGGGCTAGATCGATATAATTTTGCGCAATTGTCTTGTAACTTGCTAAAAGATTCTTCTGCTCAATGGGATCCATGAGGAAATCCCGGTATTCCATCATTTGCCCAAGAATTGCCGGCTCTCCTCTCTCGCATTTTAAAGATGGATTACTTAATAGCTTGGCTTCGATGAAGCAAAGCTTCGGATCGCCATTATCGGTTGTTATTTCGGCAAGGTCGATTCTCTTGGCGATATATCCCCTTTTTGCGTTAGGCTTTTGGTTCTTCACCGAAAAAGCCACTTCCAGATCCAATAATATATTTACACTGGCTTCCAGATGTCTCGCGATTCCCTTCTTTTCGCCAACAATATGCGGCTCAACCATCACCAGATCTTTGTTCAAGGAATCGAGTAAATTCCATTCTCCATATGCCAAATCTGAATTCAGCGCTAGATAGTCACCCTTGCCATTTTGATTGGCATATTTTCTATGGACCGAGTATTTGATTTCGGTTGAACGCGGCTCGCATTTGATAATGCTGCATCCCCGGTAATAAACATTGATATAATTATCTCTAATACAAACCTGATATCTAGCTGGATTGGATCGGATGATGCGGCCGCATTCCGTGCCAAGGAATCCCCTTATCTTTTCACGGGATGTGTCATCAAGGCCTCTTCTGAAATTCTTATATTGCCTGTCATCTTCGGCCGCAGTTTTCATCGTCATCGCAGCCTCCTCTAAGTCGCTTCAATCCCAATGACCTTGGGCCGAGGAGGCATCTTGAGGCCAGGGAAGTGAATTGTCGGTTTGTTTTCCATCTCCAGCTTTGCATTCCAAATTTCGCGAGCGGATTTGGTGTAGAATTCGGGTCGGATGTCATCGCTGTCATCCAGCGCAAAGTAGCGGCGAAAAACTTGCTTGATGATTGCTTCGAGGTTTTCAACTGTCCTCCAATCATCGAACCTGCTCAAGATTTCTCTTGCCTCTGGCGCATATTCATTGCCCATGGCCCTAATGGATTCGGCTTTGGTAATAAACCCCGCGCTGATGGCCTGGGAGAC
>CAIYYW010000028.1 GCA_903930515.1 uncultured delta proteobacterium
ACTCCCATTGTTGAAAACAAAATCTATTTTATTCACTTTACTGCCATTCGGCGGGGCGAATCTATAGGTAAATTTCCAATTCTCGTTACCTTCCTTCTCCATAGGGCAGCCCGGCTCCTTGGTCCATTTGCTACCATCGTTAAAATGGATATGAGGTGTTTTCCATGCCGAGTGATAATGAATTGTTATATGATCATAAATTGACCGCGATTTATTTATATTTGGTATAATGGAGAATAGCATGCTTCCAAGCTTTTTTATAACCGTTTCTTCCGAATGGTCGAACATGCCAGCAACTGAATTATTGAGCTCTTCGATAATGGGTTCAGCTTCTTTCTCAAATCCTTCAAAGGCGTCTTTCTTTTTTAATCCTTCAATAAGATCGTCCATTGGATTGGAGTATTCTGCGCACTTTCGCTTTAAACGCTTATCCACCCAATTAAGACCCCAATGATCGGATTCTTGGAATTCAATTTTTATTTTTTCAATATCTTCCAGCAAATCTCTCAAGGCTATCTTTTTCGTCTCGCGCTCTTTCTCGCTCCTATTTTCGTTTTTGAGTTGATCTTTTGCACTGTTTATCACATTCTCAATTGTGGACCGTGTGTTCTCCACATGGGAAAGGTAAACTGGCAGTTGCTGGTCCATGAGATAATGGCTGACAGTCTGTCGCATCTCGTCAAATTCCGGGTCGTGGCCCTTAACCGCCTCGATGAAAAACACTTTAGGATCTTTAATGCCAATAGATTTAAGCTGTTGAGAGACGTGCTTTTGAATTTCATCTTGATCCTTCTTATCTTTGAATAAGGCTTTCCTTGTAATAGTAAAAAATAGCTTGCGATCACGTTCCTTCTTATCCAAGCTATAACGCTTAAGAATTAAGAGGTTTTCATGGTCTTCCCTCCCAGCCGCCTGCTGGGAGAGAAAACAATAAAGTATCGGACTAGAACGGTACTGAAGAAAGTCCCGTGCCATTTGGCGATGATGCGGAATTGGCGAGTCCGTTCCGGGCGTATCAATAAAGGAGATATGCTTTAAGAGGGGGTGGTTGAAACCAACCGTCACCATGTTGAGGCGTAGGGCAATTTCTGGTTTTTTAATCGTGGCAAACAGTTCAGGCAAAGGCATACCAGGAATCAGTTCTGGAGGCTTCTTTGCAAAACGCCTGATCACCACTCGTTCGGGTACCTCCTTTGTTATACGCACTTTCTCGACCTTGACGGTTGATCCATTGGGGGTCATTGGAGAAAATCCAGGTTCTCCAAAATACAAATAGTCTATCTTTCGGCCTTTTATCAAGGAACGAAGATTATCTAAAAGCCCGCTATCGGTCGTTTCCCTAAACGTTATCGGTTTTGATAAAAGGCCGCGTGCGGTGTCAGGCTTCAAAGTGTATAGTTCACAATCAGCAAGATTAACATGACCGGTATCCAACAACCATACATCAAATGCCTCAATCTCCTGATGGTGGACCTTAAAGGCATCTTTTCCCAATGATGGAGCCGGGCTTAAAAATGTCAACTCCACTTCGTCCTGCCAGTCTGCTTTTAAAAGCATCTGTTTCTCAGCATAGACTATTCGGTTGACTGTGGACGTCTCTGGCTTGACACCGGTAGGCAGAAATTCGGATTTTTTGTCATCAGTGGGAACCTCTAAAAGAGCGTTTATAACCGCCGATTTGCCTGAGCTAAACATGCCCAAAAGGGCAATTTCACTTCGACCGTCTTTAACACTATTGCTGATTGACTCAAGGACCTTGACCTGGGTGGCGGTAAAATCTAACTTTTTTTTCTGATTTAAAAGGCTGTATATTATTTGTTGAAGGTCGTCTCGAGCTTTCGCCAATTCTGACGCGAATGCGATTTTTTTATCTTCAGGAGGGGAATTGTCCGATTTCGTTCCTTTTGGCGGCTCGGCTTTGGCACACTCTATATTATATAAATCAATCAAATTCTGGACATTTTTCTCTAATTCGGCTTCATCCTCATACTTCTTGTTTATCCCTTGATTGCATAAGCGATTGATGCGGCAGCAACGATCAATTAGATCAGTGATCCTTTTTTCCAGCTCGATGATGTTTTGCTTCTCGTTTTCATTACCAGTGACAAACCATTTCTCCAATACAACCAGTAGCCTGAGGGCCTCAAGGCGCTCGTCGATCAAGGTGCCTTTTGCCGCCAAATTCAAGGCCTTGTGAAAGGCCTGCCAGCCGCTTTCGGCTAACCCCTGCTTTCTTTGCTCCAGGAGACGACCAATTTCGGATAACAGATCAGCGATCTGGCGGCGGCGAAGGATGGCTAATGCACAGAGCAGAACTCCACTCTCTGGGCTGGCGGGGATAGCCAATGATTTAATATTCATCTGCAGGGATACGGGAAGGGCCGCTTGGGGTAATTTCCAGTATTCAAGCTCTAATGCTGAGCGTGTGGGCGAAAGCTCCTCCTTGCGGATGTTGAGCATTAGCACGGACGGGTAGTTTCGGCAAGCCTCTAACGTCAGTTGGTCAGCATCGGATAGGCCGCGCGAATGGCAAAGATAGAAAATGACGGTGTGTTCGTCCAGGCTGCTCTTGACCATCCACCAGTTTTTATGGTCAGGAGTTAGGCTGGGCATGTCAATAAAACGCAGATTCCAGGATTTTAGTAGAGGGTGGGGAAGCTGGATGGACAGCCGGGCCACCTCTTGCCCTCTGGTTATTCTGACCACCTCGTCATAAAGCCGCCAGATGGAGTCCTTTTGGGTCGGCTGAAGCGTAATAATCTTTGTTGTTGCTCCGCCCCCGTTCCCCAAGGTGGCGAAAGCCTCAAGGTGTTTACCATAACGCAACTCAATGGGATAAACAGTGTCCGGCCCGGCCTTTTCTGGGAACCGTGCTAGGCCGTGTTTTTCCAGATCGAGCAGTGCATTAATCAACGCCGTTTTGCCGGAATCGGAAGGACCGAGCAGGGCGATGACCAATGGAGGAGGTTTAATCGGGTTTGAGACCCGAACATCTAAGTTTCGCAACATAAAGCGGTAATCAGCCTCTATGTCATCGAGATTAGAAGCGAGAGTTAATATCTCTTCAGGCTGACAAATCAATATTTTCGGCGTTCCTTATCTACAACATCAATTAGGGTTAAGAGGTCTGCGTATGTCCCCTGCCAGTTATATTTCTTCTCATAATTTTTCCGTACAGCCTCAATACGCTTTTTGAACTCAGTGATAAATACTTCATTGGAGAAGGGGATTTGTTGGGTTATGTCCTCACTAATCACTTCAATTAAGCGTTCCAGGCGAGGGCCAATCATGGTTTCGATAGCGAAATAAAGAGTTGTTTCGATGCGCGCCTGCGGTGTCTTGCCTTGAAGATCGTCTAGCTTCTGGCGCAACCGTTTTTTCCAATCATCAATAGTGGATGATGATTCCAACTTTTGGTTGACGCCAGCATTGTGCTCGGTTTCTTTTAAAGCGCTCAAGGCTTCGTTTTTTGCCGCATCCAGAACTATCTGTATATCAGTCTCGCGCATATGATCTGCGGCTTCGCGAGTCTTTTCAGACAGCCAATCGGGGTTAATGGCAACTGCCGCTGGATACTCGATACTGATGGATCTGGCCATTTCGTCCAGTTTGCGGTGAATGGCCTCAGCTTCATTCCGGTAAATGCAGGCTGGTTGGTTTAGCACTTCGTCAAGCTCGGCTACGAATGTGCGCCAAGTGTCCAGGAACGGCCACAGAGCGTCATCGATATCACCCACACCTTTTCTGGAAATCCAGCCGGAAAGGCCAAATGCGGTCTTCTGGGCGGCGCTGTCGAAACGCATGCGCCATTCGCGCAGGCTGTCTCGCACCGTTAATAGGGCATTGTTCGCAATGTGGTGAATATGGGTGGCCGCTTGTCCAAAAAGCGCTTCGCTGTTTTGGATGGTTTGGGCGGCTTTGCTACGTTCACGCTCAGCCTCTTGCATTGATGCCTTGGCCTTTTCAAGAACCAAAACAAGAACCTCAAGGAAAGCTCCAGTATGAAGCATAATTTCTGCTTGTTGAAATATGCTCCTCAAAAAATCGGCAAGTTTTTTAGGAGCATCATTACGCCAAAAAAGCCATTCGACTCCATGGGGCTTCAGTCCTCGCAATAGCCGCAGGTTTTCAATCTCTTTTATTGCGGTTTTTTGATCATCCTCGCCCCCCATGACTTCAAGTTCGGTCACAACCAGCCTTGCCGGGCGACCGGCTTTTATAAGCTTAATAAGAGCCTCCGCTTCTTCTTTTGCTAGCGCCGCATAGGCAGGGGTCGCCACGATCACTACATCTGCCAGAACCGCTGGTGAGACCATTTCCAAAGGCATCTGCACCACCGTACAAAGGTGTTTTTCATCAATCTCATGGCTGATGACCTCGATGCCCTTTTTCGATATGCCTGTCATCGCACAGATGGGTGGACCACTTAAAAACGCCTCCATCCGATCAAAGTCCGATGAAAAATCGATCCCGAGTGCCGCGATGGTCCGGCGAGCTGAGGCAATCATCATTAACGGGTCGGAAAAGGCTTTGCCGCTCATGCCGCGACTCCTTTGCTTTCATCACTGATCAAATTCTCTAGGTTCTTAAGAGTGTCATGTGCCTGGTTCCAGCTTTGAACTAAGTCAATTAAACGGCTCTTTTCGACTTCTTTTTCATCGTTTCCTTCACGGAGCCGATTCTTTATTGAATCGAATATCTGCTGATTAACCTTTTTAAAATGATCGGAAAGTTCCATGACCAACTTTTTTCTCTCGGTGCGAATACGCATGCGGGTTTCTCTTTTAATACGGTTGATTCGTGCGTCCAATTTGCCCATGAATCCGCCAACACCGAACAGGCTAGAAATAAGAAGAACGGCGTCCACAAAGGCGCCTCCTGGAATGAAGGCCAAGGCAATGAAGGATGCAATTGTTGCTGCAAGACCTAAGGTTAGTTCGACCATTAAATTGCTCAGTTGGCGATTGATGGCCTCAGTATTAAATGGTGCGCCATCCTTGGCTTGATTTATCTCAGCACCAATCTCTTGCCATTCAATTTGTAAAAGGCTTTGGACGTTATCTTTAAGTCTGGTTACTAAAAATTCATAATGGGTTTTAGGAAATAGATCCTCAAATTCTCGTTTCCATTTATCAAGGTTACGCTGGCTCTGTTTTTCGCTGACTTTTCCTAGAAGAGCCTTAATGCCCTCCCCCAGAGATTCCAAAGATATATCGGCGCGTCGGTCTATGAAAACATCCACTGCGTCATTGAGATCGTTGATGAACTCCCCAACATGCAGGTCCACCGCATCACTTATCTTTTCATCAAGAAATGGCTTTTTGGGAGCCATGACTTTATTAATTATCCGATCAGCCTCCGATAAATCTTCCTTTATAGCTTTGACTTTGGTTTCCGCACGACCTAGTTCTTCGCGTACTCCGCCGCGCAGTTTCTCTAACAGGTCATTGATGCCTTTCTGGGTTGCAACAACCCGTTGTTCCGCTGCTTTGCCGCTTCCAAGCAGATATTCCTGCAAAAGGGCTTGGCGGAATGGGGCATATCCCCAGTGGTCAAGTTCCTTGGTGACGGCTTCAAAATTTTCCTCTCCGGAGTTTTGTAGTGCTTCTAGCAACTGACGAACTTTAACAGCACTGAAGGTGATGGGGGCGTTTTCTATTACATCGCCGAAAAGTTGGCGGGCCTCATCTAAAGCCTTTTCCAATTCGCCTTCCGAAACACGGTCTGCGTTGGAAACGATACAAAACATCTTCTTACCCGTAGTCCGGAGCCGTTCGGCTAACTCCACGGCCCGCTCGCCACCAGGCTTGAGAGCGTTGATTACCAGAATCGCCACGTCGGCGATGTGGAGGGAATTAAGAGTCACCTGATCGTCTTGGGCGTTGGCGCCCAATCCGGGAGTGTCAATAATTATCATATTTTTAAGGAGCTCGTTGTTCACGTGCAACACCACCCGAGCACCCTTGCCCGAAACCGAGCGGCCTTGCTCTGTACGTTGATCAGTATATTTAGCAGCGTCCACAAGTGACCCGGCAAAGACGGTTTTTGCCTTTTCGCCATCACCCACGACTACCTCGCCTCTCTCCTCTTCACTCCACCATAATTCAGTAACGGCTCCCGTTGTGGGTGTGACTCCCTCGACGACGATGTCTTTGCCACCAAGAATGGCGTTGATAAAGGCGCTTTTCCCAGCCTTGAAATCGCCAACAACGGAGATGCGGAACGGCTCGTCGTATCGCCTGCGAATGTCAGCTACCTTGCTGGCAATGCTAGTGCATGTATAAAGAGTGGACTCGCTTCGCACATTATCAAGTCGCTCCAACCCCTTGATGGTCTTTTCGGTGTACTCAAGAGTATCCATCCATTCTCTGCGGACCGCTGAGGAAACATACATTTTTAGCCCCCTTCTTTTTCCTTTAGTATAACCCCGGTCAATGTCAGATCCGGTCAATACCGGCGTATTTTTTCCAGAGTTTCGGAGGGTGGGGCAAGCAATCGGCATATCCAAAACAAACCCCTCAACTTCTTCACCCCTTGATACTGGTTGCAGTTGTATCAGGATTCCATACCAATGTCAAGTAAAAAATGCAATTCCCAATTTGGGGACGGGGTGTGTATGGACAGAGGTCGGGTACCCCTATCCAGCTAAAAAGAGGGCCTGGATGCGCCCTCTTGATTGGCTGTCAGGAAGGACTCTGATCCGGAAAAAGTCAACCAACGGGCGGCGTTGCCATATCCTCCCCAGGATCATTCGTAAAATTAGAGATGGAATCCCTTGGGCGGTTTTTTGGTGTCGGCCGTGACCCAGGCCAGGTCTGTTATGGTGTATGTGGGCTTAACTCGGAAGACCGGCTTTACTCGCTGTCCGATCTCCGGCTCTCCCACCAGCAGATAGCTTTTGAGGATTGTGGACACGCCCTCAAACTCCAAGTCAATGAAGCGGATGGGGGTTTCCAAGGTGTTAAAAGCGCCGGTGCGCGAGGTCACCACATACGAATAAATGCGCGCGGTCTTGCGGGCCTTGGCGGTGAGGTCCACGATTTTCATTTTGGCCAGGCAGTCCGGGCAGAAGATGCGGAAGGGGATATAGATTGATCCTTTGTATTCGCACTTGTTGTTCACGCACTGTGTCCCCAGTAGCCTGCCCTGGGCCAGCCCCTCAAAGAAAGGGGCCTCTCCTCCGTAGGAATGCATATGCACCAGCCGGCGGGGGTTGGTCACCCCGCAGAGCTTGCCGTCCTTGCGCCGGATCGGCGTGTTCGGTTCGGGGGTGGAGAACTCTCCCTTGATTTTGTAAGCTCCCTTTTCAATCCAAACTTTGGCTTGATTATTCATCTTACTCCTCCTTTAACAGATGGTCGGGGTGCATCAGAATGGTGCAGGTTACGTGTGAACCCACGCCGGCATGGCTGATGGCCAGGCCGCGGCGGGCGTTGGGGACCTGGACATCAACCCAGTTTTTGGGTTTCTGCTTGCCGAACGATTTCCAGAGCTTGGGATTGCCGTGGATCTCGGCGTGCCTATTCCAGATGTGGAGCGCGCACTCCACCACCTGCATGATACCGGTCGCGCCCACGGCGTGCATGCATCCGATCAGTCCTCCCGACAGGTTGGCCGGAAGTTTGCCCTGCTTGCCGGTGCGGGGGTTGACCAGGTAGCAATCGCCGGACTCCACATAATCGCGGCCGCGTCCGTAGGGACGGATGCCGATGTCCTCGTAGGTCTGGATGTCGGAGATGGTGAAGGCGTCGTGCAGTTCTACAAAGTCCAGGTCCTCGGTCGGGTCCTTCACGCCGGCCATCCGGTATGCGTACCACGCGCACATCCTCGCGGCGAGGAACCCGGTAAAGCCGGGGTAGCGATGCCCGCCGGGGAAGACCTCGTCCAGGTCCTGATACTGGTCGGGCGTTTCGTTGGGCAGGAGCGGAATCTCCATATCGCGGCGGTCCGCCACCCTGAGGCTGTGCGAGCCGGCCGCGATGTAGAGCCGGAGCGGGTTCTTGCACATCTTGAACGCGGTCTCCTCGTCCGCCACGATCACGCAGGCCGCGCCCACGCTCATCAGGCAGCAGTCCAAAACGCGGAGCGGATACGCCACCACCGGAGACTTGAGCACATCTTCCACCGTGATGTCCATCGGCGACTGCGCAAACGGGTTCCAGCGCGCGTAGCCGTGGTTCTTGACCGAGATTTCGGCCATGGTCCGGCGGAAGCTGTCCTGGCTCTTGCCGAACACCTGCCAGTAGCGCTGCGCCATGGTCGCGTAATAACCGGTGTAGATATGTCCCAGCGGCGTTTCCCAGTCCTTGTCCGCGGCGCAGGCGATGTAGTTGTTGCCCTCGTCCGTGGGAACCTCGTCCATCCGCTCCCAGCCCATGGCCAGCGCGCAATCGGAATAGCCCGAGGCCACGGCCTTGGCCGCCTCCCAGATGGTGGAGCCGCCGGTGGCGCCGCCGGTTTTCACGCCGATGTTGCCCAGCGGGTCAAGCCCCAACCGGTCGTGGATCACGGACTCGCCCAGAAGCTGGTCGCCGAAGTGGTCCGCGAAATGGCCGTAGTAGCAGGTGTGGATGTAGCCCTTGAGCTCGGCCGGACTCATGCCGATGAACTCCGCGGCCATGGTCAGGGCGTCAATGCACAACTCCTCGGTGCGCTTCTCCGGAAAGGCGCGCGCGTACTGGCTCTGGCCCCCTGTTACCAGGTAAACCGGCCGCATGAAACGAGGCACTTTCAACTGCCGTTCCGTGAATTTTATCATTCAACTTCTCCTTCTTTTTTATTGTTAAGCCCCTCTTTATAACTGCTTGACGCTTTTGATAACCGCAAAAAAAACAGCAGTAGGGATTGACGCGGTCGGGAGCCCTTGGGAGTTGAGCCGAGTCGCTCACTCAGCCGGACTGACTCCCCAGCCCAATCCCCTGAGCCTGCGCCCACTACTCCCTGTCAGCCCGGTTAATCTTTATCTCGTTTCGCAATGTATGCGAACCGGTATTTTTTGCTGATTGCCTTTATTTTTCCCAGCGCGACTTGAGCTTTTTCCCGGGTGGCGTATGAGCCGGCAAACACGACAAATTTCCCGGCATCTGAGATGTTTTTATAAACGGGAATACCCCGGGCCCTTAACTCGTCGGCGATAACATTAGCATCCGCTCTGGTAGGGAAGACCCCCACTTTAACGACAAAAAAATCAGTGGGCTGAGCGGTCTTAGCGGGCTGAGCGGGCGGAGTGGTCCCAGGGGCCGCTGGCGGTTGGACCGGCTCAACCGGTTGCAGCGCATCCTGCGCCGCCTGGATTTTTTCCTGAACCCCGGGCTCCTTGGATTTGCTGTAATTGTCTATCGCGGCTTGATAGTCGCCTTTGGCAAAATACTCCTCGCCCAGGTTGAAATAACATTTGCTGGTCTTGTTCTGCGAATCCACATTCTGGGACTGCGAATAAAAATTTATCGCGTCCGTCCAATTCTGGGAAGTAAACGCCTTCTCCCCCAGGTTGTAATATGAATCGCTGATCTTATTCTTGACCAGCCCGATCTTGCTCTCGGAAGGCTTGTCCGCCAGGTATGCCTGATACAGGTTGATCGCATTCTCATAGTTTCCGGCCAGGAATTGATTGTCCGCATCCTTCAGGGTGGATGGGCACCAGGGCAGATCCGATTTCAGGGCGCAGGACATCTTCTCGCAGGAAAAATTAAGCGCGGAAAGAACCACCAGGGAAACCACCAGAGCCAAACCGAAATGTTTTTTCATCAAAGTCCTCCTTTTAAAGTTAATCAATTATATAAAAATTGGGAACCCATCAACCATTTAATCCATATCTTGCCTGAAATTTCTCCAGCGCGCAACACCGGTGGCAACTCAAAATTTGGATATCCCCTCAAAACGATCCTGATCGTATTTCTTTCCGCTAACCTTGTCAAATGAGGATAACCTCGGATCTCGGGTAGCGAGGAATCGCCAGGCAGTGGATGGGCCTGGGTTTGGGGAATCCACCCGATCAGCTAAAAATAGGTCCTGGATGCGCCCTCTTGAATGGCTGTCCGGCAGGACTTTGGCACAGGCCCGTTTGGGCTAGGGCGTTTTCACCGTGGAAAATCCAACCTGAAGCGCCTCTCGCCCAAGGGAACTTTTAAATTATCAAGTTGAGTGACATTTTGAATTTTCCCTTTTGCGAATCGAATAAACAGATGATCAAGATTATTTCAGGCCTTGACCTCCAAGCCGTCTCTGCCGACCACGATCGGGCCTTGATAGATGCTACCCATACCTTGGGTGAACATGCTCTCGAGCGCGGAGTTTTCGGGCAGGGCCGGGGCGAGATGGGTAAGGACCAGTTTTTTCACCCCGGCGTCGCGGGCAATCTCAGCGGCCTCCTCGGTCATGGTGTGATAGGTAAGCATCTCCTCGGCCATGGCGGCGATGCGCTCGTTGGCCGGACTGGCATTGGCTCTCATATACTTAATAGCCATCTCGGTCATCGCGCGGCTGGCGGCCTCGTGTACGAGAATGTCCGCGCCCTTGGCCATCTCAACCATCTTCGCGCACTTCTTGGTGTCGCCTGAAACAACCACCGATTGCCCCCTGTAATCAAAGCGGTAGCCCACGGCCGGCTGAACGGGCGGATGGTCCACCTCGAACATGGTGATTTTCACGCCATCTGTCTCGCACACCACTCCCGGCGCCTTTTCCGCAAGCTCGGCCCGCATGGCGAACTCTGACCACTTCACGCCGTGGTGGTCCTTGCGGTACTTGTTATCCAGCGCATAGGCCGCGAGCAAAGAGCCGATCACATCCTTGACCCCGGCCGGGCCGATCACGGGCAGGGGCTGGTCGGCGCCGGCTATGCCGCGATTGACCATTAGCTCGCCGAACTCGCCGAAGTGGTCAGAGTGGAAGTGGGTGAACAGGACCATGGAGACATTGTTCAGGCCGGCGCCTGCGAGGCGGGTGAGGAACCCCCGGCCGGTGTCCACCAGAAAAGTCTTGTCCCCTGCACTGACCAGGGTCGCGGCACAGGCCCGCTCAGGATTGGGGATGGGAGTGCCTGTGCCGAGGAGGACCACGGAGAGTCCGGCGTTCGGGTCAAGCTTGCGCTCCTTAAAAGCTGCTTTTGGATTGAGGCCCTGCAAACCGGCTCCTCTGGACTCACCCGGCTTCATCAACATCCCGCCCGCAAGCAGCATGCTGCCCGCGCCCGCGGCCTTGAGCCACGACCTCCGATTAAAAAGACTTGAATTCAACCTTGACCGACCTTTCTTTACTCCCTCGGTTTTTTTCATCGCTTACTCCTTTCTCCTGATTACTTATCTGATTCCAGCTTCTTCTTGGCGGATTCCACCCAGGCGCGGTGCTCCTGGTCCAGACCGTCTTGGCCATACATTTTTAGGAAGAGCTTGACCCCCGGTCCGCTTATGGTCTCATAGCTGGTGAACACGCTCGCTCCGTCCTTCTCCTCGATCTTCAATCCAAAGGTGATGTCCATTCCCGGCTGGCTGCCTTGGTATTCAAGCAGGTGATTTGGCTCGGATTTTATCAAAACCAGTTTGATGTTTGTTGGAGATTTCTTGCCCACGATTATGGGCCGGAACCTGACCTCGCTGTTTGGAGCCTGGCCGTCGCCCTTGACCAGTTCGGCCTTCTCCACCGCAGGGCACCACACGGACCATTGGTTGACATCCACGAGTAACGCCCAAGTCTTGTCTGGAGAGGTTTTGATCCCCTCGCTTTGGGTCGTGCTGATCTGATCCGCGGCGATGAGTGCCGAGGCCGCAACCAGGATAATGGACAGAACAATGACAGTGCGTTTCATTATTATCTTCCCCCTTCCATAGTTAAACCGGGCTCTCTTGGGAGCACGGCGTATTGGCGGAACAGAGACCGCATCCGTAAATATTGATCCGGTATTTGACCTGGTTGCGGGGCCAACTTGAAACCACATTCTTTCCACATTTGTTCTTGTCGTGTCCCACCCCGGAGATCGCGCCCACCGGACAGCGGCGGGCGCATTCCAGGCAGCCTCCGGTCCGGTGGTGAAGGCAATGATGACGGTAGTGCGGGGCTTGGTCGCGGTTGGGTTTCAGCGGCAAAGCCACGGCCACCGCACCACAGCGATGGGCCGTTCCCTTTTCCGAGATGAAGAGGTCGCTCATGCCAAAGCTACCCAGACCTGCGGCAAAGGCCAGGTGACGGAAAGACCAGTTGGAGGCATAGCCCACCGGCGTATTCTTGCTGGTCTTGAATTCCGGCATCATATCCGGGGCCGCGGCCAGGATGCCGTAGCGGGCAAGTTCCTTAACCAGGGCCATCTCCACTTTCTGGGTGAATAATCCGCCCAGCAGACGGGCCTGTGCCCAGCGGGACGAGCACCAGCGCGTTTCCGCGGCGTTGGATTCCACAATCGGGTCGGCGAAGGGCAGGATGAAGGAAACCACGCCGATCTGATCGGAAGGCGGAGTCTTTACCCCCTGTCTGCGGGCAGCTATGGTCATAGCTTCGGCCGGGGTCAGATGAAAGGGGCCGATGATCTTTTTGTATTCAAGGAACAAAGGGTCCGGGCCTGCGGAGAAACCAACCAGGGCGTCCTTGTAAATCTTCTCGCCCGGGAACTTGGCCTCCATCGAGTTGCCGGGATCGTTCTTCACAAACGCGGTGATGAAATCCGAGATCCACCGCTCATCTATCCCGGCCCCGTTTTCCCGGCCCAGCGGCGGAAGCGGTTTGGCGGAGAACTTGCCGGAAAGCTCCCCGAAGGTGGACTCGTATCCCCGGCGGTCGAGTGCGGC
>CAIYYW010000029.1 GCA_903930515.1 uncultured delta proteobacterium
CTGGACGCGGTGGAATTTTTGATCCCGATCCGGAACCAGATCAAGATCGTGCATTCCTCCGGAAGCCTGGACCAGTATGACCTGATCCTGGCCTATTCCAAAAACGGTTTCCGCGCCAAGGTCGCTCAGTTCATTGACGAGATCGGCAAGGAGCTCCGGATCGCCGATTTGGTGGTTTCCCGGAGCGGGGCCGGAGCGGTTTTTGAAATCGCCCTGGCCGGCAAGGCCAGCATCCTGGTCCCGTATCCCTTTGCCGCGAACAACCATCAGCTCGCCAACGCCCAATACCTTTCCGAGCAGGGCGCGGCCCTGGTGTTCATTGAAGCCGAGCTTAAGGGCGGGAAGAAATTCGCCGACGCTTTGATCGGCCTGATCCAGCATCCGGAGCAGAGAGAGGCGATGTCGGCCAAGGCCAGGAGCCTGGCCCGGCCCGACGCGGCCAGGGTGATTGTGGAAGAAATTTATAAAATAATTGAGGAAAATAAATGAAGGACCATAACCATCAGCCGGTCCGGACCGTGATGTGGGGAAGGGTGAAGAAGGTCCACCTGGTCGGGATCGGAGGCTCCGGGATGAGCGGGATCGCCGAAGTCCTGCTCACCTCCGGATACCGGGTTTCCGGCTCCGACCTGAAAGAGAGCGAAGTCACCCGCCGCTTGAAAAGCCTGGGCGGGATTATTTATTCCGGGCATCATGCGGACAATGTCGGAGACGCGGAGGTGGTGGTGATCAGCTCCGCGGTCCGGGAGGACAACCCGGAGGTCTTGGAAGCGCGGAAGCGGAAGATCCTGGTGATTCCAAGGGCGGAGATGCTGGCGGAATTGATGCGGCTCAGGCATAGCATTGCGGTGGCCGGCTCGCACGGAAAAACCACCACTACCTCAATGATCGCCACCATCCTTCACCAGGCCGGCCTGGACCCGACCGCGGTGATCGGAGGGAGATTGGACCGCTTCGGCTCCGGCGCCCGACTGGGGGAAGGGGACCTGATGGTAGTGGAGGCCGATGAAAGCGACGGCAGTTTCCTTAAACTGCGGCCGGTGATCGCCCTGGTGACCAATATTGACCACGAGCACCTTGACCATTACGGCACCTTTGAAAAACTCCGGGAAAGCTTTCTCCATTTTCTCAACGAGATCCCTTTTTACGGATTGGATGTGCTCTGCATAGATTGCCCGGTGGTGCGCGGGATAATCGGGGAGCTGGACCGCCGCTATCTGACCTACGGCGAGGCCCGGGACGCGGAACTGAGGGCGGTGGAGATTTTTCCGGAGCCGGCCGGGTGCAGTTTTGAAGTGGTGAACGAGGGGGAGAGCCTGGGCCGGATCACGCTCGGGATGCCGGGAAGGCATAACGCCGTCAACGCGCTCGGAGCGGTCGCGGTCGGGTTTGAGCTGGGGATAGAATTCAAGACCATTGCCCGGGCCTTGACCGGGTTCAAGGGAGTGGGCAGGCGGTTTGAAGAAAAGGGCAGGGCAAAGGGAGTGGCGGTGGTGGACGATTACGGACATCATCCGGCCGAGATCCGTGCCACTTTGGCGGCTGCCCGGGAATGGCGGCCGGACCAATCAGGGGAGCTGGCCCGGCGCGTGATCTGTATCTTCCAGCCCCATCGCTACACCCGCTCCAAGTTGCTGGTGGAAGAGTTCAAGGCCGCGTTTGACCGCGCCGATATTTTAGTGATGACCGAAATTTATTCAGCCGGCGAAGACCCGATTGCCGGGATCAACGGCCGGTGGCTGTTCGAGCAAGTCAGGCAGCACCGCGATCAAGGGGGGCTGGAGACTTATTTCTATCCGGATTTTGCGCAAATCCTGGAGGGGCTGGAGAAAATGGTTTCGCCCGGAGATCTGGTCTTGACCGTGGGCGCCGGCAATGTCTGGCAGATCGGGGTGGAATTATTGAAACGGCTGGAAGGCAAAAAATAATGAAGGACAAGGGGAAAGACCTGGAAAAATTCGCTAGAAAGATGAGCAAGGAAATTTCCGGCCGGGTGGAAGAGCGGGCGCTGATGAAGCGATACACCAGCTTCAGGATCGGAGGGATTTGCGAGTTGATGGTGTTCCCGAAAAACCGAGAAGACCTGGCCTTGGTGGTGGAGATGTGCGAGAACCAGGGGCTGGCCTGGAAAATCCTGGGCCGGGGAAGCAACCTTCTGGTGAGCGACCAGGGCGTGGACGAGGTCCTGATCAATCTCCAGGAAGGCTTCAAAGGAGTTGAGTCGGGAGGGAAAGGATTGGTCAAGGCCGAAGCCGGGGTCAGGCTCGCCCACCTGGTCAAGCTCTGCCAGGACGAGGGCCTTTCCGGCCTGGAATTTTGCGCCGGCATCCCGGGCACGGTGGGAGGGGGGCTCAAGATGAATGCCGGGGCCGAAGGGTCGGAGATCAAAAAGGTGGTCACGCGCGTGGAATTCCATCGGTATCCCGAAGGGGTTTATTCCCGGAGGCAAAAGGAACTCAGGTTTGAATACCGGAGCCTGGAGCTTAGGGAACGGGAGATCATCCTGGGAGCTGAATTCGAGTTGCGGGAATCGGACCCGCGCGAAATCCGGGCCCGGATCCTGGAATACCTTAGGAGCCGGCGTCAGACCCAGCCGATCCAGTGGCCGAGCGCCGGGTCGGTTTTCAAGAACCCTCCGGGGAAGTATGCGGGGAAAATTATTGAAGAACTCGGCCTGAAAGGGCATCGGAGCGGAGACGCCCAGATTTCAGAATTGCACGCCAATTTCATCATCAACCGCGGCCGGGCCAAGGCCACCCAGGTGCTGGAACTGATTGAGTTGATCCGGGAAAAGGCGCTCCGGGAAAAGGGGATCAGGCTGGAAACCGAAATTGAGGTGATCGGAAGAGAAAATGGATGAAGGGTTAAAAAAGACAAAAATCGGCGTGATTATGGGCGGGGTAAGCATGGAGCGGGAGGTGAGCCTGAAAAGCGGAAGCGCCATTCTGAAAGCGCTGCTCCGGCTTAATTACTCCGCGGTCGCGCTGGTGATTGATGAAGATGTGCTCAACCCGCTCAAGGAGAAGGGGATTGAACTCGCCTTTCTCGCGCTCCACGGAGGCTGGGGGGAGGACGGGAGGATCCAGGCGATGCTGGAGTTTTTGAAAGTGGCCTACACCGGCTCGGGAGTGGTGGCGAGCGCGCTGGCGATGA
>CAIYYW010000030.1 GCA_903930515.1 uncultured delta proteobacterium
ATCGTCTCCGCCCAGGACACCGCGGTGGAACTCGGCTCTCCGGCCCGCGCGTCCGTGAATTGTCTGCTCTGGAGCAAAGATCAAGACCTGGTCCAGGACGATCATTTTTTTCTGATCGGTCCGGACCTGCCGGAATCCTTTGGTCAAGAACTGGACTATGCGCAACTGATCCTGGCCGCGCTCCATCCCGGGCCGGAATTAAATCTCTTCAGGATGGAATCGCTCCAATTCCTTCCCGGAATTATTCCCGGGGTGATGGCCCGGATGATCCCCGGACGGCTCTGGCTCCGGGTGAGCAAAGACGCGCTTTCCCATGGAATAAATTTTTCCCTCCTGGCCAAAGCGATCCGAAGGGCCGCTCAAGCACAAGCCCCGGAACTGGTTGCGATGGAATCCATTTTTATCACCGCGGGCAAAGAGGCGGTTGAGCGGTTTTCCGGCCTGGCCTCCGAGGCGAAAATACTCTCCGGCCGGCACCGGAAAATTTCGCTCGGATTAAGCGGCGGCTATGAATGCCTGGAACTGAACTGCGACCATTGCGAGGAAAAGCAAGTCTGTGATACAATTCGGGAAGTGAGGGTGATCCGGCGCAAAAGCAGGTGAACCCTAAACGGTTAACGGAATCGGGAAGATGGCTTTGAAAGAAAATTCTGAAAAAGTGGAGCTTCTGAGCCAATGGTCGGCTTTGCTGAAAACCGCCCGACCGGAGTCTGCGGTTCAGTCCGGCCGGCCGGTGGTCGGATATTTTTGCTCATTTGTTCCGCCCGAACTATTGCTGGCCGGGGACTTGTATCCCTTGCGGATGAACGGGCTTGCCGTTCAAGACTCTTCCAGCGGAGACGCCTATTTGAGCCATCTCACCTGCAGTTTTGTCCGGCAGATCACCGCCGCGGTTCTGGATGGTCATTATGATTATCTGGCCGGACAAATTTCCCTCAACACCTGCGACCATATCCGACGCGCCAACGATGTCCTGGTCCAGAAATCAGGGCTGGGATATCACGGATACCTCACCGTCCCGCGCAGTTTCCGCGAGAGCCTGTTACCCTGGTATCTGGAGGAACTGACCCGGCTCAAGGAATCGCTGGAATCACATTTCCAGGTCCGGATCACGGATCAGAAGATCCAGCAGGCGATCGCGCAAACCAACCAGGCGCGGGAGCGGATCAAGGCCCTGGATTTGATCCGGAGAGGAAATCCGCCCAAACTTTCCGGGTCCGAGATGCTCACCATCACCGTGGCGGCGCGGATGTTGCCTCCTTTAGAATTTATCAAGACCGCGGACCATCTGCTTTCCTCGCTCAAAGATTCCGAGCCGATCCAAGGGGTCCGCGCCCGTCTGATCCTTACCGGAGGCCCGCTGGATGATCCTCTCTTCATCCGCGCGATTGAAAGCCAGGGGGCGCATATCGCCGGGGATTTGTTCTGCTTCGGAACCCGCGGGCTGGGAATGGAAATTGAACAAACGGACACCCCGATGGAATCGCTCGCCCGTGCATATCTTTACCAGACTCCCTGCGCCCGGATGATGAGCGAGTTCCCGCGAAGATACCAGGCCTTGCTGGACCTGTATCAAGACTGCCGGGCACAGGGAATAATTTTTCAGCGGATAAAGTTCTGCCAGCTCTGGAGCGGGGACGCGCATAACCTTCGGCACCGCTTCCAGGAAAATCCGGTCCCGTTCCTGGTCCTGGACCGCGACTACGGGACCGTGTCCACCGGCCAGATCAAGACCCGGGTCCAGGCCTTCCTGGAAAAGCTGGGGGCTTAAGGAGAGCGAATGCCGATCCTGGGAAAAGAGCGCAAGCAAGAATGGGAAACGGTCTGGAAGACCCTCTCGGGGATGAGGGTTCTTTTTGCCGGCGACCCGGAGGAGCTGGGGATGAACACGCTTTTGGACAACATCCAGAAGTTTATCCTGGAACAGTTCCGAAAAGCGGACGCGGGCAAACCCGCAGTCTGGTATAACATCGGATACAGCCCGGCCCTGATCTACGCCCTGGGAGATGTCAACAATGTGCCGCTTGCGGAAATGTCCGCGCTCTGCAGCATCATCGGAGACCAGGAAGATACCGAGAGACTGATTGACGCCTCGGAAGCCGCGGGATATTCCCCGGAGTGCTGTTCCGCGGACAAGGCCGGGATCGGCGCGGTGGTCAAGGGGCTGTATCCCGATCCTTGCTGCATCGTTGGGATCAACACCCCCTGCGACTCGCAGGTCGCCGCGTTCCAGGCAATGGCCGAGCTCCGGAATAAAGTCCCGTCCTTTCCCATTGACGCGCCTTCTTACGATGACGAGCGCACCCTGAAATATATCGCCGCGCAACTGGCCGAGATGATCCCGTTCCTGGAAAAAAATACCGGCAGAAAAATGGACTGGGACCGGTTGAGAGAGGTCTGTGAAACCATCAACCGCACCAGCGAATACCTCTGGCAATGGATGGAATGGAGATCCCTCTCGCCCACCCGGCAGCCGAGCAAGCTCTGCGCCTTCACTATGGTGCTGGTGATCGCCCTGCTGGGATCGCCCCTGGGAGAAAATGTCGCCCGCGGCCTGGCCGAAGACGCCCGGAACAAGGCCCAAAGCAAGGCGAAATATTTTGACGAGAAGGTCCGGGCCATCTGGTATCAGGACCCGGTCTGGTGGGATGTCCAGCTTTATGACTGGATGGAGGCCGAGTTGGGACTGGTGATCCCGATGGATGTCTTCGGCTTTTACGCCTCGGAAGGGACGATTGACACCGCGAGCAAGGATTCCATCCTTTTCGGACTCGCCCGCCTGCTGGTGAATTGCGGGCCGATGTCGCGCCAGTTCCGGGGCACGATGAAAAGATACATTGACGACTTTATGCATCTGCATAAGCGCTTCCAGGCCGATTGCGGAATTATGGCCGGACACATCGCCTGCAAGCACGCCTGGGGAGGGATCGGCCTGTTCAAGGAAGCCTGCAAGAAAGCCGGAATCCCGCTGCTCCTGTTTGAGTTTGATATGTTTGACTCCAGGGTTCTCACCCGCAAGGAACTGCAGTTTGAACTCAAGCGCTTTGTTAATGAAATAGTGATTCCGCAAAAAGCGCGCAAGGCTGGTAAAAGCTGATGCCATATTTCAAGGATGACAAAGAACTGGACTTGGAGATCGGAGGGTTCCTCCGGACCTTCCCCAGGATGGACCCGCTGATGCGCGAAGCGGTCGGAGATAAGGGAATGACGCTCAAGCTGGAGCTTTCCGATCCGGAGTTGAGCGCGGAGATTGACTTCAGCAAATTCCCGCTGGAAATACGGGTCGGGACCGATGCCGGGGGGACCATTGCGATGACCACCAGCGCGGACCATTTCCATCAGCTCCTGCTCGGGATCCTGGCCATCGGACCGGCTGTGAACAACAAGCAAATCCTGCTACGGGGATCGGTCGCAAACCTGATGTCCGGCGTCCCGCTCTTTTACTTGGCCCCGACCATATATCCGTTCTATTTGGAATCCATCGGCCGGAAAGATTTGATCCTTCCCGGCAAGAGACCGCCCCTTCACGGCGAAAAAATATCGGAGGACCCTATGACTAAAATCATCGCCCCAATCGCATTCCTGGTCGGATATGCCCTGGGCTTGATCAAAAAACATATCGCCAAAAAACTGGACATCGTTTCCGCCCTGGAATCTATGGGAAAAGGCCTCCTCTCCGCCACCGGCCATAAGTCAGAACAATAATCAATTCGGGCGCACAGAATTTCTTTTGTTTTGAATGTGCGAGCGACTTTCTTGTCCGCCGACTTGTCCGCCGAAGCTTCTTGTCATCCATAGCTTTAGCGACGGATGATGGCGAAGGCCGGAAGCCACTTCTTGCTCGGACA
>CAIYYW010000031.1 GCA_903930515.1 uncultured delta proteobacterium
CGCTCATCGCGCAGCAATCAAACACCCCGAGCGGCCAGGCAATAATCGGCGCCTTGAGCGCGTCTTCCTTTTTGATGGCCTTGCGGAAATGCGCCTTGGGATGATGAGACCCGTGCTCGTGGTTCTTCACCGCAACATTCGCGAGGGTCTCCTTGTTCCAGCCGTTCACCTCAAAGCAGCGGGTCGCGGCCAGAGCGAACATACAGGGAGCCGGCGGGGTTTCCAGTGACACCCCGCGCGCGCCCCCCAGACCCGGCAGACCGCGCGAGCCTTGGTCCGAAAGTTTCTCCACCCCGCACGCCAGCACCAAATCATACACCCCGCTCGCGACCGCGAGGCAGGCGTTCCTAAAGGCGTCCATTCCGGAAGCGCAGAAATTTTCCACCCGCGTGAACGGGATCCCGTACATTTTCAAAAATTCCGCGGGGGTGCCCCCGCTCACCCCGGTGAACTCATACTGGATCCCGCACCAGCCGGCCTGGACCTCCTTCGGCCCCACCCCGGCGTCATCCAGCGCCTCGTAAACCGCGTCCACCAAAAGGTCTTCCGGCGACTTGTCCCACAACTCCCCGAACTTGGTGTACCCCACCCCGGCGATCGCCACTCTATCTTTGAATCCTTGCAGCATCTTAATTCCTCCTTTATTTTTCGCTTACGCCGTTTTAAGCGCGGGCCGGCAACGCCAGTAATAATTATTAAACCCGCCGCCCTGGTGAATGTTGCGAAACACCAAGTCAACCTCCATCCCGATCTTGACCTGAGCCGGGTCACAGTCGGTCATAGTCAGGAACACCCGTCCGCCTCCGTCCAGATCAATCACGCACCAGGGGATCGGCTGGGCCCCGCCCGAACGGATAAAATCCTTGGTAAAAGTAAAAATCTTGCCCGTATGCCGCAACCTGACCTCGTCAAATTTGTCCTTGCTCTGGCAGACATAGCAAATCCGGACCAGCGGATACTGGACCGTGCCGCAACTCCTGCACTTCTCTCCCAGCAAAGCCAGCTCCATCTCCTTGTCGCGGTAATGGATCACCGGCGAGGACTTGGGGAGCGGCCGCTCGCGTTTGCTGATCTTGCGGAATTTCACATATTGCTCATAACTGAACAGGACGCCTTTCCGGGCCAGGTTGCCCTTGACCCCGGCCCGGGGAGGAAGCTTCTTGATCCGGTCCGTGGTCACGAACAGGATCGCGTCCGCGCCGTCCCCGTGCGCCGCGAGGATGATCTCCTGGGCGGGCTGAGAATTTTCCAGGGCGTTCGCGAACGCGATCAGCGGCGAACTGGCGCCGGTGTTTCCGATTGAGGTGAACAGCGGGTCAGAGAGCTGCAAGAGCGGGTTCAGGCCGAGCTTCCCGGCAATGCTCATCAGGCCGCGCGGATCAAAATAAGAACAGCAAAGTTTCCCGATCTCCTTCAACTCGATCCCGGTCTTCTTCTGAAGGCCCTTGATCGCTTCCAGGATATTCCCCTGGAACCCGAAATTATTCTCAACCTTGTCTTCAAAATGCATCACATAATCGTCAGTATTCTTACGCCAGACGCTCACGATCTCATCTGAAAATGAATAGGCGTCCTTCAGGTCCGCGATCAAGTTCTCCTTGGAAAGCAAAACCGCGGCCGCGCCGTCCCCGTACATCTGCTCGTCAAAAGATTCCTGCTCCGCAAGCCGCATATCCGCGGCAACCACCAGCACCCTTTTCAAGGTGCCGGCTTCAATCATATCCCGGGCCATCCGGATCGCGGTGGTTCCTCCCCGGAGGGTGTTGGTGAAATCCATGGTCATAGCCTCTTTGGAAAGCCCCAGAGCGATGGCGATGATGGGAGCGTTTGATTTTTCCCGGTAAGGCGCGGTGGTGGTAGCGAAGATCAGGCCGTCAACCGTTTTCGGATCAATCCCGGCCAGGCAGTCAAACCCGGCCTCAACCGACATCGTCACGCTGTCCTCGTCCCCGTTCGCAACCGCCTTTTCGCCCGGCCCTCCCGGCATCCCCCAGACCTTGCCGATCTCGCCGCGCGAAAGCCTCCAGAACGGAAAATAAACTCCATACGATTCAATCCCGACCATTTTAACCCTCCTTGTGAGTGATTATTCCAACCGTTCCACTATCATTCATCCGGATTATTTCTGATTCTATTACAGACCCCGGCGTTTGGTCAAGAATTTTTCAGCCTTTTTTTTCTGTCCGCTTCCGCCCCCCTCCCCGCTCCCGGATAAAAACCCGCGTTGCAAATGCGCCATTTAAATCCCGGATCCTGAATCCAAACGCAGGCAAGTATGATGCGGGATTTCATTTGCAGATAATGACTTCGGCGATTTTGCAGGTCTGGTCGCGGACAATGGAGCGGGGATATACGATACATCGCTCGAGCCGGGATTCCTTTCCCACTTGCGCGTTGGAACCGATATAAACCAGGGGACCGATCACCGAGCCTTCCCCGATCACCGCCCCCTGTTCAATCATCACCGGCTCCAGGATTTCCACCCGTTCCTCCACCACGGCCTCCGGGTGCAGGGTATAAGGCTTATGCTCGGAAAGGTAATGCTCGTGGATTTTGATCAGGTCCAGGGCGCAGGTGAGATGGAGGTAATGTTCCACGAAAATACCGAGCGGGACCCGGCCGGGCTTGAGTTTTTCAATCAGCCAATGGATCGCGTCCTGGCTTTCCTTTTCCCCCCGCCGCGACTCCTTCACTTGCTCCAGGAATTCCAGAACCCCGATATCCAGGGCGAACAAGAATTTGGAGATGGCGTCCCAATCCCCGGAATTTTCCCCGGGCTTTTCCCGAATCTCGGTCACTTCCCTTCCCTGGAGCCTGACCCCCGCGGCCTTGCTCAAATCCCCGGGCTTGATCTTGCTCAAGGTCATCACCACGCTCGCGTGTTGATGGAGAAAGGTATCCACCAGTCCCTGGAAATGAGTGAGCGGGTAAAGGTTATCGCAGGAGGACAGGATAAAATCGCTGTGGATCATTTCCCGCGCGCAAAGGAGGGCGTCTGCGGTTCCGTTCGGCTCATCCTGGACGCAGCTTTTGATCTCCACCCCGTCGGCGCCGTTCAATTTTTTCAGGAGCGATTCCATATCCCGATCGTCCGGGGGCCGCACCACCACGAAATTGCTCACTCCCACGCTGCGGAATTTTTCCAGCAGCCTCTGGATAATGGGCACGCCCAGGATCGGGGTCATTGCCTTGGAATGGGTGAGCGTGATCGGCTCCAGCCGTCTGCCCCGTCCCGCGGCCAGGATCACGGCCTGGAGCGAACCGGATTTCTTCTTCATCGTTCTATGATCGCCGACCCCTGCCGGACGATGCTGGGGATCCAGACCCGCGCCTGGTCCAGCTTCAATTCCTTGAGCCGGGGCAATAATTCCGCAATGAACCGATCCTCGTCATTGGGCTGAAGCAAATAAAAGACCGAGCCGCCCCCGCCGGCCCCGGTCAGCTTGGCGCCCAGCGCCCCCAACTCCAATCCCAAATGGATCAGTTTATTATTGACGGTTCCGGCCCCGGTCTCAAACCCGCAATATTCCATCATCTGGTTCACCAGCCGGTGGTTCTCGTTCATCAGCTCCCCGAAGGTTTTCCAGTCCGATTCCAACAGTGCCATCTTGCCCTTCCAGGCCGTGTCCCCGATCAGCTTCATCTGCCTGACCAGAAACGGCCCCTGTTCGTAAAAGCCCAAGAAACCCTTGATCTCCTCCAGGTATTTCCCCCGCATCACCTTATGCACATCCCCGCTTCTATGCTCAACCCCCGAATACACCACCGCCATATTGGGATACTCAACATAATCGCCCAGCTTCTCGTAAGCGCAATACGGCTCCTGCTTCAGGGGCAGATGGAACAGCTTGCCCCGATAGTCTATATAAGCGAGGTCCCCGAGCAGGGGGACATACCGGTCCGCGAACCCGCAGGTGATCCCCAGCTCGGCCTCTTCTATCCGCTGGGTCAGTTCGGCGAGAAAATAAAGATTATGCTTTTTCCGATCCAGCCGGTAGAAATGGACCAGGCTCAGCAGGCACAGATGCGCGAGCACGGTTGACCCGCCCAAGCCGCTCTGGCGGGGGATTTCGGTGGAAAAGGAAATCTTGATCCCCTGCGTCTTGATCTTCTCCCTCAGCTCCGGGCTGGATTGCAGCAACAATTTCAGGCTGGCCAGGAACAGGTCGAAATCGGACCCGTAGTTGAATTGCATTTCCCGGGTCGGGTCCAATTCCACCCGCTCCGGCTGACGCGAGTGCCGCTTGATCGCTTTTTCAAACACGATCTTTTCGTTCGGCTCAACCCGCGCCTCGGCCCAGATGTTGATGGCCGCACTGATGGTCTGGTGAGCGCCCTCGTTGGCGTCGCTAGGATTTCCCAGGATATTGATCCGGGCGGGAACTTTCACCGCGAAAAATTTCATCCTGATAATGATTAGCACAAGAGCGGCGGCAAATCAAATAATTTTCCCGCTACAGCAACAGGATGACCGGCGGGACGGTGGATCAAGGGATTAAATGTGTAGAATGAGGTAAACGCGGACCCCTGCGTCGTCCTGCTCTGACTTCGCCGGGCAGGCCTTGGTTCGGCAGGCTTCCCACAGGGAAACCCGAAATGCGAAACAACAACCTGCAAAACAGAACGGCCAAAAACAAAAAACCCTTGCCTAACAAGAGATAAAGAACTATAATAATGATATTAGCGCCAGGCGGGATAGGCGGTCGCGGTTCCGCGGAAACGCGGGACTGAGGAAAGTCCGGGCTCCATTGGGCAAGCCGCTGGCTAACGGCCAGGGGGAGCAATCCCGGGAAAGTGCCACAGAAAATAAACCGCCCTGAGTCTCGCTGAATAAGCGGGATTGAAGGGTAAGGGTGAAACGGTGGGGTAAGAGCCCACCAGTGATGGAAGCAATTCCGTCAGCTAGGCAAACCCCGGCAGGAGCAAGGCCAAATAGGGAGACGCTTGAGGCTGGCCCGGCCGATATGTCTCCGGGTAGGCCGCTTGAGGGTTATGGCAACATAACTCCCAGAGAAATGACCGCTGTTCCCGCTCAAACAGGAAACAGAACCCGGCTTATTTCCCGCCTGGCGCTTTTTTTTCGCAATTGGCGGATTTTTGTGCTAAGAATATTTCCTGGATCCGGTCTTTGCTCATACCAAGGAGGCGTAATTGATGACCAAGAAAATAGCGGTCAAAAAAATCCCGGTCCGATCCGCGGGGGCCGGGTTGGTTTTCCTCGCTTCCATCCTGTTATGGCCGTTCCATATATCAGGCGCGGAAAGCGCGGAGTCCTGGCTGCTGAGCGGAAACAATTATTTTGAGAAAGGCAAATACACCCTGGCCCTTCAGGCTTACGACAACGCGCTCCAGTTGAACCCGAACCTTTCCGAGGCCTACAATAACCGGGGCCTGACCCATTCCAAGCTGAATAATCTGGACCTGGCGATCAAGGATTATAACCAGGCCCTGTCCCTGAATCCGAAAAGAGATTCCACCTATTACAACCGCGGAAACGCCTATGCCTTCCAAAAACATCCCGACCTGGCGGTCAAGGATTATTCCCGCGCGATCCAGCTTAATTCCAGGAACAGCCAGGCCTTTTTCAACCGCGCCAATGTTTACGCCGGCCAGGGGCAATCAGACCTCGCCATCGCGGATTTCTCCAAGGCCATTGAACTAAAGCCCAAAGACGCCTCGGCCTATTACAACCGGGGAAGGCTTTTTAAGAAAAAAGGAGACGCCGCCAAGGCTGATGCCGATTACAAAAAGGCGGTTGAACTCAATCCCGAATACGCCAAGAAACCGTATTAGCAGATTCAATCCTCAGCTGACTATCTCCGCAAAAATTATTTATCTTTTGTCGCCAGTTCCTTGAGCTTGGTATCCGGCTCGTGGTATCTGCGGTAGAGGTGGGTAAAGGTGGTGTAGGTGAAGAAATAATTGAACACCCGGACCCGGAGCAGTGGGTAGAAGACAAAGGCGAGCAGGATGATCAGGACGGTGAAGAGTGTCATCCCCACCGATGAATTCCATTGGCCGAAGTCTAAAAGCGGCAAGCCCAGGTACCCCATGATCCAGACCGGCAGGTAGATGGTTAGGAGATAGATCATTACCAGCCAGGAATGAGAAGCTTCAATGGCCTTTTCCGGGCAATAGGACATACAGCGCATGCAACTTTCGCAATGCCAGGTCCAATAAGGCAGGGGCCGTTTCCTTCCCCACATCCGGATCGCGCTCACCGGGCAATTGTCAGCGCAGACGCCGCAGGAGTTGCAGTCGTTGTTGGCGAAAAATAATTTGCCCAGCGCCATTCTTCCCAGGAACAGAAACCCGAGCGAGATCGGGAGCAGGAGAATCCCCCAGATCAGCTCCCATAAATTATTGAGCGTGAACCAGACCGGAGCGCCCGCAAGAATTTTTTCCATGAAAGCCGTTGCCCGCGGCTGGGCGCGTTTGATGATGGCTTCAATATTTTTGGGCTTGAGCGCGGGATGTAGCGAGGTCCAGTTGCTGGGCATGTCCAGGCTCAATATGCCGCGGATCCGGTAGCCTTTGAGATAGAGGATCAGGGCGATGATGAAATTGCCCGAGCCGTTGATGCCGGGCGTGATCCATGACCCGAGCTTGATGCTGGCCCGGGTGGCCAGAGAGAAGGCGCTGGTGCCTTTTCCCCGGGGCAGGCGCGCCGCGAATTTGAGCATGTGCCAGGGAGCGATGAAAGCGTGGGTGGGCATCGCCAATCCGACCAAGGTGTCCCTGCCCGGCTTGAGCTCCTGTTCCGGTTTCGCGCCTTCAATCCTTAGCAGTCGCGATTTTGCGCCGTTTTGTTCCGCGGCCTCAAGGCACCAACTCGCAGCCCGGAACGAATTCCCGGTTCCGCTGGTAAAATAAATGATGACTTGCGAATAGGACATTTTTTGATTTTACTTCGGAATCCTGAAAAAGGCACGGCCAAAAAAACACCCCGCGGGTGTCCGGATCTGTTGGAGGCGGCAACCGGATTCGAACCGGTGAATAACGGTTTTGCAGACCGTCGCCTTACCACTTGGCTATGCCGCCTATATCTGTAAAAAGATGGAGCAGGAGACGGGATTCGAACCCGCGACCATCACGTTGGCAACGTGATGCTCTACCAACTGAGCTACTCCTGCTCGCAACTGAAAATTATAACCAATCCCCATCCCCTGTCAAGCTCAAAAAAAACTGGGGTCCGGTCTATGCTTTCACCTTGACGGTTATTGCGCGATTTCAAAACAAACCCGCCTGGGGCTCAAGCGGGACGCAGAATTCCTTGAGCCGCGAATATCGCTGGATCAGGCTTTGGGGCGCCTTTGCTTTTTTGCCGGTGAATAAAAATTTCAGTTCCAAAGCATTGGCCAAACCCTTGCCCTGGTAATGGTTGTTCGCGATCACAAACAGCTGCTCGGTTTTTTCCGAGAGTTTCCTGACCCGCTCCGACCAGGGCAATAGCTCCTCCCGGTCATAAAGATAGTTGTACCGCTCCCAGGTTTCCGCGTCTTCCCTAAACCAATTCTCCTTATTCCTTCCGTGCAAACGCACATAGCCGATCTTGGAAGCAGCGATTTCCGTCGCGGGTATGGAATCGTGAAAAATCGGTTGGTCTATATTGGCAAAACCGATCCCCTTTTCTTTGAGCCATTCCCAAAACCAGTCCTGTTGCCAGGAACAATGCCGGACTTCAACCACCAATTGAAATTCCCGGAAGGATTCCGCGATTTTTTTCAGCTTGCTAAAATTTTCCTCGTCACCCCAAAACGACCACGGGAACTGGACCAGGATACCAGCCAGCAAACCCGACTCCATCAGCGGTTCCAAACCCTTCTTCCAAATCGCCGCCTCCTCCTCAGTCCATTTCTCCTTTTCGTGCGTGAATTTACGCCAGAGCTTTGCGGTGAATTTGAATCCAGCCGGGATCAGGCTCCCCCATTTCCTGGCGTTCCTTGCCGAAACCGGCGCGTAAAAGCTGGAATTGATCTCAACCGCGTCCACCATAGAGGCGATCATTTGAAGCGGCTCAAACCCCCTCGGCTTCGGCTTCGGATAGACCACCCCCTCCCAGTCCGGGTAACTCCAGCCGGCTATGCCGAATCTGACCATTCCCTTCATTTTATGAGCATAAAATAGTAAACTCGCTTCCGCAAGATGCTTTGACAAAAAATTGAATTTAATCTAGCTTGAGATAAAAGAGAAGGAGTAAGTTATGACCAAAGATTTAAAGCAAAAATTGATCCGCAAGGCCAAGGGGCTGGGCGCGGATTTGGTTTCGGCTTGCTCGGTGGAGCAGATGGAGAAGTATCCGGGGGCCAAGGAAGAGATTGCCAAGATATACCCGAAGGCGAAATCCTTTCTGGTTTACGGGGTCCGGATGGTGAGTTCCTCCATCGCCGGTTCGGATAAAAATATCCGGGTTCCTCAGTATTCCACCAAGCTCTTATACGAGGAATTGGACCGGGTGGGGTTTGGCTTGATGAGGGAGCTGGACGATCTGGGATTCAGCGCCAGCCCGATCCCGACATATCTGCCGGTACCGATGCTGGAGAATACCAAGGGACTGATCGCGGAGCTGAGCCTGCGGCATATTGCCTATGAGGCCGGCCTGGGAAGCATCGGCAACAATTTCTTGCTCATCACTAAAGAGTTCGGGCCGCGGATCCGGTTCGGAGCCATCCTGACCGACGCCGAGCTTAAGCCGGGCAAGCCGCTCGCGAATAATTTCTGCATTGACTGCGACCTCTGTATCAAAAAATGCCCGACCGGAGCGCTCAAGACCAAAGGCGCGGAGGCGATCACGCTTTGCGCCAAGCATCATATGAAATACGGCCTTCCCGGCTTGATCCGGTTCGGGATCAAATTGGTCAAGGCGCCCAGCGACGACGAGAAAATCGCCTTGATCCGCTCCCCTGAATTCTGGGAATTCTGGCAGAACCTTAATACCGGAATTTTCTACTACTGCTTCAATTGCCTGAATGCCTGCCCGATTGGAAAGTAAGTGTGGCTGGGGCACTCTTGCAGGGGGCGGGACACTCTTGTCTGCGCGCTGTTTTGAATATGCGAGCGAATTCAGTCGTGATAC
>CAIYYW010000032.1 GCA_903930515.1 uncultured delta proteobacterium
AGCTTGGCTACTACGACCGTTGGTTATGGTTGGACAATCGCGATAGCTGGTATGGCCGCGGCCGCGATCCTGTCCATCACCATCATCCCGGTGCTGATGGGATACTTTGTCCGGGGAAAGATGGTATCTGAGGAAAAAAATCCTATCAATCGTTCCTTGATCAAAATCTATCATCCGCTCGTGAAGTATGTCCTGAAATATAACAAGTTGGTAATAATATCCGTTATTATAATATCAGCCGTCACCATAATACCGTTCCGAAGGTTAGGCTCGGAGTTTATGCCGCCCTTGTATGAAGGCGACCTGCTCTATATGCCCACCACCTTGCCGGGAATTTCCATCACCAAAGCGCGCGAGTTATTGCAACAGACCGACAAGATCATCCGCTCTTTCCCGGAAGTGCAAAATGTTTTCGGCAAAATCGGCAGGGCCGAGACCGCGGCCGACCCGGCCGGATTGGATATGATTGAAACCACGGTGATGCTCAAGCCGGAAAAAGAATGGCGCCAAGGAATAACTCCGCGGGAATTGATTGAAGAATTGGACCAGGCGTTGCAGCTTCCGGGCCTGACCAATGTCTGGACCATGCCGATCAAGGCCCGGATTGATATGCTCAGCACCGGGATCAAAACCCCGGTCGGGATCAAGCTCTCCGGCCCGGACCTGGCCGAACTGGATAAAATCGGCAAAGAACTGGAGCCGGTGATCAAAGCCGTGCCCGGAACCCAGTCCGTGTTCGCGGAGCGGGCGTTGGGCGGGAATTATATTGACCTTGAAATCAACCGGCCGGAAGCGGCTCGTTACGGCCTGAGCATCAAAAATGTGCAGGATATCATCCAGACCGCGCTGGGCGGAATGCCGATCACGACCACGGTGGAAGGCCTGGAGCGATACCCGGTCAGTCTCAGGTACAGCCGCGAGCTCCGGGACAATCTGGAAGCGCTCAAGCGGGTGCTGATCCCGACTCCGGCTGGAGCCAACATCCCGATCGGCCAGGTCGCTGAGATCAAGATCAGCAAAGGCCCGATGGTGATCCGGAGCGAAGACACCAGGCCCGCGCTCTGGGTGTATGTGGACATCAAGGGCGCCGATGTCGGCGCCTATATCAAGAACGCCCGGAAGGCCGTGCGCGAAAATATAAAAATTCCGCCGGGATATAATATCGTCTGGAGCGGAGAGTTTGAATATATCCAACAGGCGAACCAAAGACTGATTATCATTGTCCCGCTCACCATCTTTATCATATTTATTATTATCTATCTTAACACCCGCTCTATAATCAAAACCGCGATCGTGTTTCTGGCCGTGCCCTTCTCCCTGGTGGGGGCGGTCTGGTTGTTATATATATTACATTACAACATCAGCGTCGCGGTCTGGGTCGGCCTGATCGCCCTCGCCGGATTGGACGCGGAAACCGGAGTGGTGATGCTCCTATACCTGGACCAGGCTTTTGAATCGTTCCGCAGCCAGGGAAAAATGCAAACCCGCGCGGATTTGAAATCAGCCATAGATTACGGAGCGGTCAAGAGGGTCCGGCCCAAAATTATGACCGCATCCGTGATCATCGCCGGGCTGCTCCCGATTATGTGGAGCGCGGGCGCCGGCGCAGATGTGATGAAGCGGATCGCCGCCCCGATGGTGGGAGGAGTGGTCACCTCGGTGCTGATGGAACTCCTGGTCTATCCCGCGATCTACTATCTCTGGAAATCCCGCAGCCTGAAAACTCGCCAGCCCTGAACTTTCCGCAAGTCTCGCAATGCCGGCGGCTGCCTGGTCAAGGGCGATGCCCTTGTCGCTAACACACCGGAGGGGTCATCTATGAAAGCCCAGGTCAAAAGAAATTCTTCCCCTAACAGCCAAATTTCTTTGACTGGGAGGGCGCTCCGGATTGGCCGTCCCGCTGGAATTAAAGCAAGACTAAATTGGTGTCCACTGCTACTCTGCGAAGTAGTTCAATGCGAAGCACGAGAAAACCGCGCGCGATCCAGCTTGCCGACCCTTTGTTCACCCTATTGAATTCACGGCCCAAACCCGATCACATCCACTGGAACATTGCTATCGGTGTTTGCCCCAGTCCCAAGTTGACCATAATAATTTTTCCCCCAGCACTTTACTCCGCCGCTTACGGCAAGGGAACAGGTATGCTGATACCCAGCCTCAATTGCGCTTACCCCTGAAGATAAACCGGAAACATCCACCGGAACCTTGCTATCATTGCTTGTCCCATTCCCAAGTTGACCATTCGCATTCCACCCCCAGCACTTCATTCCACCAGCAGAGGCAAGGGCACAGGTATGATAACTACCGGCCGCGATTGCGTTTACCCCTGAAGATAAACCGGAAACATCCACCGGAACATTGCTTTCGGTTTTTGTCCCATCTCCAAGTTGACCATTTCCATTATACCCCCAGCACTTTACTCCGCCGCCGGAGGCAAGGGCACAGATATGAGCAGACCCAGCCGAGATTGCGCTTATCCCTGAAGACAGGCCGGAAACATCCACTGGAACATTGCTATCGATTGTTGTCCCATTCCCAAGTTGACCATTCCAATTATACCCCCAGCACTTTGCTCCGCCGCTGGACATAAGGGCACAGGTATGATAATCACCAGCCGAGATTACGCTTACCCCTGAAGACAGGCCGGAAACATCCACCGGAACATTGCTATCAGCGGTTGTCCCATTCCCAAGTTCACCATTAAAATTGCGCCCCCAGCACTTTACTCCGCCGCTGGAGGTCCGGACACAGCTATGATACCAACCAGCCGAGATTG
>CAIYYW010000033.1 GCA_903930515.1 uncultured delta proteobacterium
ATGCTGAAAGAAAAATCATAACCATACAATACTCTATCCATAAGAATTACGCAGCAGATGAGCTTATTCTGTTTTATAACGCAATTATGACAAATCATAAATATGAGCCATATTATAGCGAGAAGATTAATCTTGGAGAAGCAAAATGGCAAAAATTTATTGATGATACAAAAACAGGCCATCCCGTGGTTTTTCAATATTCAAAAATGTGGATAGGAAAACAGGAGCATTACATAATATTGTTACTTTTACAATATTATGATTACTCTATAGATATTGATAAAGTTTCATCATTTGAAAACATTATTCCCAAGAATGATGAGGTCCATGTCACTTTGCAGATAATGCCCCAAAAAGATTTTGTTTATTAAATGATAGGGGACAAACCTTTAAGCCCCCGGGGTCAGGTCTAAAGTTTATAAAATGAAACGAGATATTATAATAATAATTATTATAGGATCACTTCCTATTATAATTCCAATATTAACCGTCTTAATAGCAATAATAATATCAATTTGCACCCATGACTACAGTCCAAAATGAGTATAGTACCATCCCGTTCGATTAAAGAAAAACGGGTTCAAGCCTTGCCATTTGACATTTCCGGCAATTTTATCAAAGAATGGCGCAGAGATGATAAAGACTGAGCAATTCTCTTATGACCCGGTTGGGAGTATGTCCCTGGATCACACCTATCTCAATACCGGGGAAGGGGACACGGTTCTTTATAGCAATAACGACGACAGCCGGCTTAATTCCGTGCTGGGAACCAGCGGGTCTTTTGGCGATTACGCCTATGACCATTTGGGCCAGAGGGTTCTTAAGCTGGAACTTGGTTATACCATATTTATATACGATATTTTCGGAAATCTCATCAGTGAGTTTGACCCGGATGGAAACAATATCCGCGACTGGGTATATCTTGGCAATCACCGATTGGCATTGATCCAATTATCCCAACCGCACGGACCCGGCTTCCCCGGTTGCCAGGGTTTGCCGGAGCCTCCCGACATTTGCGGCTTGGCAGGGCTTGGGGATGGCGTGGCGTTAAACTGGGTCATTATTGCGCTCGGCCCCTTCGGAATATGTCAAGCATTTTGGGACACTGCCAATCCGAATTTATTGTATAATTCAACCGATTGCTCGGGTTTTTTAGGGGAGTTAATCCAGACCTTGGTCGGCAACTGCGGCGGCCTGGGCGATTTTCTCACGAACCGCTCCGGATGCTTCCGGTATGCGGTGAGCAAAGTCTGCTGTCTTAGCCGGATCACCTGCTCGGCCTTGCCATAGTGGACCATCTCCGGCGTTAGGAGCGCGATCCCGGAGTGATGGTGCTCGGTGCTATACCAGTGGAAGAATTCCCGGCAAAAGCATCGGGCGTCTTCCAGGGAGCCGACTGGGTCAACTGGGCATAAAATCCGGCGGGAAGCGTTCCATATTTTGGCTGGTTTTTTTCTCCAATTACCTAATTGATTACCCAATTCAATAGGTATTACCCATTTCGCCATTTTTTGGTTTTTTTCCAGGCGGCGTTCTGGCCTCGGCCCAGGCATTCAAGCTGTTTCCGGCTCTTGAGGTCTTTAAGTATTTTCCGAATCATCTCCAGGCTCACCCCCGGACAAGCGCGTTGCAGGTCGGCAATGCGGAAGACCTCGGACGCTTGCTGAAGGCTGCGGATGACCAGTTGGGTTTTTTCTCCCCGGACCGGAGGACTTTTTCCCAGCCGGCCCTCAAATTCCTTATAAGCGGTCTTGAGGATAAAAAGCAGGTAATTGATATATGGCCAGGGATCGTGCTTGCCCTGGCGCCATCCTTGCGAGCTTTGCTCCAGGGTCTCATAATAGCGGTCCTTGTTCTGCTCAATCAATCTCTCCAGGCTGATGAAACGGCCGACGCCGTATCCGAGCTGATAGCATTGCAGGAGCAGGAGCAGGCGGGACACCCTTCCGTTTCCGTCTCGGAAGGGATGGATGCAAAGGAAATCCAGGTTAAAAGCCGCCATCGCCAACAAGGGATGCGCCCAGCGTTCCTTTTGGCATTGATCCCACAGCCCGATCAACTCCTCCATTGCGGCCGGGGTCTCTTTTGCCGGGACGGTTTTGAAGCGAATCCGCGATCCTCCCTGTGGGAACTTTTCTATGATGTCCCCATCTTTTTCCTTGAATCGGCCCGCGTCCCAAATCTCTCCGCGCGTCAGCCGGTGTAGTTCCAAAATGGTCTTGGTCTTGAGCGGAATCTTGCCGGACTGATTATGGATCCATTTCAAAGCCGCGCGGTATCCCGCCAGTTCCTCCTCGTTCCGGTCCTGAAGAATCGGCTTGCCGAAGATGATGGTGCCCACCCGTTTCCGGTCAACCTCCACGCCTTCAATCCGGTTAGAAGATATCGCGCTTTCAATCAAGGCGTGTTCGCGTAGCGCCTTGAGCCGCTGGGGAGACTGCCGGGTGAACAACTCCTCCTTGCCCTTGGCCTCGCCCAGGTCCGACAGATACCAGGAAGCGGTCATCGGGATAATATCCAGCCCCGCGGAAAATCGCCGGAGGGTCATCATATTTTGATCGCAACTCCCGCAATCACTTTTTTCTTAACCATTTTCCGGCTCCTTCATTTAAATTAAATCCCTTTCACAATGATCGGTCAAATCATATTATTCCGGGTCCAGTTGGGGCAAGGTTTTCGGGAACGGTTTGATGAAAGTCTTTGCCTGGCTCTGCGGTGAGAATGCATTGTTTCGGGTTTCTCATTCAAGGCCAAAATGCAATTATTGAATTCTTTGCGGCAAGGGGCGCGCCCCTTGACCCGATTTGTATTCTATGCGGTCTCTGTGTCTGCGTGGTGAAAAGATATTCAGTTGAATGAATCGGGGCCGGGCCTTGAGTTCAGGACCGCCCCCTTGCGTTTCTTCAGCGGCCCCTGGATTTATTGATCAATTTTTTTGTGCTAAGATTTAATCAAAGTCGGCCTTGGTTTCTTAGGAGGATTTTTTATGAACAGGCATATGGCGATTCTACCGGTTGCGGGGATTGGCCTGATCTTCGGTCTTTTCGCTCAGGCGGCATCCATCAAATTACTTTCCGCGAACATCGGGAACTCGGACCTGATCTGCACGGGCTATGATTGGAAGCTGTGCCGGAGCAGCGTGGAGCAGCGGGTGACCGATTCCATCCGGGCCATAGACGCGGATGTGGCTCTGCTGCAGGAGGTGGTTCCCGCGGAGCGTTGCTCGGCCAGGGACGAGCGCAAGCGCGGTTTTGTCTGTTATGCTTTTGCAAATCGTCCCCGGAATGAGCAGGAGCAGGCGCGGCGGATACTGGGACCCGATTATACGATCGTGGTGACCCGCGGCGCGTTTGAAGCCGTGGCGGTGAAGAAGGGCGTGGGCCACATCCAGGGCTGCCCGGACGGAAGTCTATGCGTGGTCTCGGGCCTGCCCTTCCCATCGTCTTGCGATCAGGGTTTTTCTATTACGCCGGTGGATGTGGAGATCCAGGGAAAGCAGATCAGGCTGATCAACGGTCATCCGGATTCAATCAGCATTAGTTGCCGCGCGGCCGAGGTTGCCGCGGCTTTCCAGTCGGTAATTCCCGGCCGGACCCTGATGGCTGGAGACTGGAACCTGGACCCGTATCGGAGCAATGATCAAAGCGCGCGGGTATGGAAGGAGAATTTCAAGTCCCTGGGTTTCCATTATCTCTCGGGCATTGCCGAGCGAAACCCGCCATACTTCACGATCTTCCTGCCGCTGGCGGGGATCCCGCTCAAAACCCTGGACCATGTGGTCTCCGATTTCGCTCAAGGCGACTGCCGGGTCCTGGGGGTAAGCCCGGGCACCAAACGGCTGGACGGCCGCTCCGATCTAGACCACCGGGGAATCCTCTGCAATTTGGAATTCGGAAAACCTGAATAGGATTTGCGTTTTTTTCTTCCGGTATCCCTTTGCATAACCGGGAATCAAACCTCTACTCGCCCGCTTCCAAATCCGGCGGGGCGAGGTTTTGGCTGAGGCTGGATTGGCTTTGGTCTGCGATTCCGAGGATGCGGTAGGTGTGTATTTTTTGGGCCTTTCCTTTGAGGGAAATCATTCCGAGGTCTTTGAGATCAAACAGGCCTTGGACACGGTTATAGGTGGATTCTCCGATGTAGATGGAATTGGGGTGGGCCAGGTCCTGGAGGCGGGACGCGATATTGACCGGATCTCCCATCACGGTGTATTCCAGACGCTGCCTGGAGCCGATATAACCGGCGACCACGATCCCGGTATTGATCCCGATCCGGATCTGGAAGCGCTTAAGCTCGGCCAGGCTTTCGCGGAATTCGCGCATTTTCTGGAGCATCTCAATGGCGGTGAAGACCGCGAGTTCGGCGTCGTTTCCATATGAGATGGGCGCTCCGAAGATGGCCATAATGGCGTCTCCGATGAACTTATCCAGGGTGCCATGGTTTGAAAAAATAACGTCAGACATGGCGCTGAAATATTCGTTTAGCAGACTGACGATCGTTTCCACGGGTTCCTTTTCGGTCAGGGTGGTGAACCCCCGGATGTCGCAAAACAACACGGTGATTTTCCTCTTTTCCCCGCCGAGCGAAAGATAGGGTAGGTTTTTTTGAATCATTTCATCGACGATGTTGGGGGAAAGATACCGCTG
>CAIYYW010000034.1 GCA_903930515.1 uncultured delta proteobacterium
CTCCTGATGCTTTTCGCGGTCGCGTATCTCGCCCCGCTGGGAATCCGGCCGCTCTACGAGACTGACGAATTCCGCTACGGCATCGGCAGTCGGGGCGTCCTCCAAGTCAAAGAAATTTGGCTGTCAGGGGAAGAATTTCTCTTAACCTGGGCTTTGATAGATGACCCAGGTCAGGTTCCGACTTCCCAGGAGCAAAGATATTTTTGCTGCTCTTTGGAGAGCTGGTCAATCCGGATGCCCATAGATTTGAGTTTGAGCCTGGCGATTTCATCATCAAGTTCGCGGGGCACGACATAAACTTTTTTGTCCAGTTTTTTCCCGTCCTGGACCAGGTATCTGCAGGAAAGGGCCTGGTTGGCAAAGCTCATATCCATCACCAAAGACGGATGTCCTTCGGCCGCGGCCAGATTGATCAGCCGTCCTTCCCCGAGCAGATAAATTTTCCTGCCGTTCCTCAACTCGAACTCCTGCACGAACGGCCGGATTTCCCGGACCCGGCGGGCCAGTTTATGGAGGGCGGGCTTGTTGATCTCCACATCGAAATGTCCGGAGTTGGCGAGGATGGCTCCGTCCTTCATCAGCTTAATCGCGCACTCGTCAATAGCCTTGAGGTCCCCGGTGACGGTCACGAAGACATCTCCTTCCTTGGCGGCTTTCTTGATCGGCATCACCCGGTATCCGTCCATCAATGCTTCCAAGGCCCGGAGCGGGTCCACCTCGCACACGATCACATTGGCGCCCATCCCTCGGGCGCGGTTGGCGACCCCTCTTCCGCACTGGCCGTAACCGACCACGACGAAATTTTTCCCGGCGTAAAGGATATTGGTTGCGCGGAGGATTCCGTCAATGGTGCTCTGGCCGGTGCCGTATCGGTTGTCAAAGAAATGCTTGGTCATCGCGTCGTTCACGGCGATCACCGGCAGGCGGAGTTTGCCCTGGTCCGCTAGGGAGCGGAGCCGGATCACCCCGGTGGTTGTTTCCTCGGTTCCCCCGATCATCCCCTTGACCAGGTCCTTGCGCTCGCCGTGGATGGTCCCGACCAGATCCGCGCCGTCATCCATGGTGATGTGCGGCTTCAGGTCCAGCGCCGCGTTGAGATGTCGGTAGTATCGCTCCCGGTCTTCTCCCTTGACCGCGAAGGTTGAGATTTTGGCTTCCTTGACCAGGTAGGCCGAGACATCGTCCTGGGTGCTTAAGGGGTTGCTGGCGCAAAGCGCAAGTTCGGCTCCTCCGGCCTTGAGGGTATGCATCAGGACCGCGGTCTCGGTGGTGACATGGAGACAGGCCGCGATGCGGATTCCTTTCAGGGGTTTTTCTTTCTCAAAATTTTTCCGGATCAGATTAAGCACCGGCATCTGCCGGTTCGCCCATTCCACTCTGCCCTTGCCGAGTTTAACCAGCGCAAGATCTTTCACATCATACTTCATTTTTATTTTTCACCCTCCCGGTGATCCCCTCCCATCCGGGAGGGGGGATTTCTTCAATAAATTTTACCCGATCACTTGACCGCTTTCCGGATCGCGTCCACCTGGTCGGTTTTTTCCCAGGTGAATTCCTGGTCCGTCCTTCCGAAATGACCCCCGGCCGCGGTCTTCTCGTAGATGGGCCGGAGCAAATCCAAATGCTCAATGATCCGGCGGGGCCTGAGGTCAAACACCTCTTTTACCGCTTGCGCGATTTGGTGTTCGTCTTTCTTGCCCGTGCCGTAGGTATGCACTTCCACCATAATTGAAACCGGCTTGGCCACTCCGATGGCGTAGGCGACCTGGACCTCGCAGCGGCGGGCCAGCCCGGCCTTGACGATGTTCTTGGCCACATAGCGGGCCATATAAGCCGCGGAGCGGTCCACCTTGCTCGGGTCCTTGCCGGAGAAGCAGCCTCCCCCGTGTCTCCCCATCCCGCCGTAGGTGTCCACGATGATTTTCCTCCCGGTCAGGCCGGTGTCCGCGTAGGGGCCTCCTTTTTCAAACCTTCCGGTCGGGTTGATCAGGTAGAGGACCTTGGGGCTGAGCAGTTTTTTCGGGATCACTTTATGGATCACTTCTTCAATGATGCCTTGCTCCAATGTCTTGTGGCTCACCTCCGGAATGTGCTGGGCCGCGATCACCACGGTGGTGATTTCCCGGGGCCGGTGGTCCTGGTAGCGGACGGTGACCTGGCTCTTGCCGTCGGGTCTGAGGAACTTGAGGATTTTTTTATGACGGACTTCGGCGAGCCTTCGGGTGAGGCGGTGGGCGAACATAATCGGCATCGGCATCAGCTCCGGGGTATCGTCGCAGGCGTACCCGAACATCATCCCCTGGTCCCCGGCGCCCTGCTCGGCTTTCTTCTTCCGGACCACTCCCATCCTGATGTCCGGGGATTGGCCGTGGATCAGGGTGAGGATGGAACAGCTTTTATAATCAAACCCGATCTCCATATCGGTGTATCCGATCCGCCGGATCACCTCGCGGGCCAGTTCCGGGACCGCCACCAGGCTCACGCCCGGAGAAGTGATCTCCCCGGCGATGATCACGGTCCCGGCCGTGACCAGGGTCTCGCAGGCCACCTTTGATTCCGGATCGTGCTTGATCATTGAATCCAGGATGGCGTCCGAGATCTGGTCCGCGACCTTGTCCGGATGCCCCTCGGTCACCGATTCGGAACTGAACAAATAATCCCTGCTCACCTTGACACCTCCGAAAATTTATTCCCCTCAGCTCTGGTCGCTTTTCTGACAGAGAAAGCCCCCGGACGGTTCCGGATTTTTCTCCGGCTCCATCCGGTAGGCTTCCGCCCATTCTTTTTTCGCCAGTTCCTGGAGCCGGGTCTTGATTTTTTCCGCGGTGGAAAATTTCAACAGTTCCTCCGCCACCGGCTTCAGCTCCCCGGCCTGGAACCCGCGGAGCACCTTGCGCACCCGGGGGATGAGCCTTGCCGGCATACTGAGCTGGTCCAGCCCCAGCCCGACCAGGATCGGGAGCAAATAAATATCCCCGGCCATTTCCCCGCACATCGCCACCTGGATCCCGGCCTGATGTCCCGCGTCCACCGTGCGCTTGATCATCCAGAGCACCGCGGGATGGAGCGGCTGATAAAGGTAACTAACATACTCATTCACCCGGTCAATCGCAAGCACATACTGGATCAGGTCGTTGGTGCCGATGCTGAAGAAGTCCACCTGCTCCGCCAGCTTGTCGGCCATCAGCACGGCCGAAGGCACTTCCACCATAATCCCGACCGGGATGGCGGGATCGAATTTGACCCCTTCCCGGTCCAACTCGTCCATGGCTTCGCGCATGATTTTTTTTGCCTCGAGCACTTCTTCCAGGTCGGAGATGAGCGGGAACATCATCCGGATTTTGCCGAAGGCGCTGGCACGGAGGATTCCGCGGATCTGGGTCTTGAAGATGTCGGGATGGCGGAGGCAGAAGCGGATGGCTCTCAGCCCGAGTGCCGGGTTCATTTCTGCCGCCGCTTTGGGCTCGCTGATGAATTTGTCTCCGCCCAGGTCAAAGGTGCGGATGGTGGCCTGATACGGCTCCACCACCTCGGCCAGCTTGCGGTAATTTTCAAAGTGTTCCTCTTCGTTCGGGAGCCGGTCGCGGTTGAGGTAGAGGTATTCGGTGCGGTAGAGACCGACCCCCTCGGCGCCGTATTTGGAGAGGAAATGTATTTCATCGAGGATTTCCAAATTGGCGGATAGCTGAACCTGGAAGCCGTCTTTGGTGCGGCTGGGGGGTGTGGAATATTCCTGGAGCAATTTATTGATGGATTCCCATTCGGCGCGGCGGTCGAAATATTTCCGGCAGAGTTGGTCGTCGGGGTTGACGATCACATTCCCCTCAATCCCGTCCAGGATGATCAGGTCTCCGTCTTCCACCAGGTGGGTGATATTTTTCAGGCCCACCACCGCGGGTATTTCCAAAGACCGGGCCACGATCGCGGTATGGGAGGTGGCGCTGCCGATGTCGGTGGAGAAGCCGAGCACCTTGGAGAAGAACATCTGGGCGGTCTGTTCGGGTCGGAGGTCGTGGGCCACGATGATCACAGGCTGGTCAATCTGGCGCAGGTCTTTGTCCTTGTGCCCGATCAGCTTGTCCAGAACCCTCTGGGCCACCAGCTCCACTTCCTGGCTGCGCTCGCGGAGGTAGTCGTCCCGGATGGACGCGAACACTTTCAGCCATTCGTCAATGGTCTTGCGGATCGCCCATTCAACATTGATCTGCCCGTCCTGGATTTTCCGCTCAACCTCGCTCCAGAGCGACTCGTCCTGGATCAACATTGAGTGGGTGTCAATGATGGAAAAGACCTCCCGGGTCACCGCGCCCTGGAATTCCTTCTTCACATCCTCCAACTCGTGCACGGCTTCGCGCAAGGCCTTGCGCAGCCGCTCGACCTCGGCCGGGATCAATCCCGGGTCCAAAATCCGCTTGGGGATGGGAAGCCGGGCGCTGGTCATCACAAAGGCCGGCCCGGCCACGATCCCTTCGCTGGCCGCGATCCCTTTCAAAACCAGATTTTGGTCTTCCCGCGCCATTTATTCTTCCTCGCCAAAACGGCAATCCACCAGGTTGGAGAGCGCGTCCACCGCGTCCTCCGCGTCCTCGCCGTAGGCCTTGAGGGTAAGCTCGGTTCCGTTGGCGGCCCCCAGGGCCATCAATCCCATAATGCTCTTGGCATCCGCTTCAATTTTTCCCCGGATGATCTTGATCTGGCATTTATACTGGGCGGCCAAATTGCGGAATTTCCCCGCGGCCCGGGCGTGCATCCCCAGGCGGTTGCAAATTTTGATGGTTCGGCCGGCTTCCTGAAAACCGGCCCTCGCGCCCAGCCTCCAGACCATTAAACCCTCTTTTTCATAATCTCGCTGGCGATTGAGATACTCTTTCTACCTGCGTCTCTGGCCTCGCGCGCCACTTCCTTGAGTTCCTTGCCCCGCCGTCCCAAGCTGAGCTTGAGGATCATGGGCAGGTTGACCCCGCTCACCACTTCCACCTTTTTTTCCTGGAGGAAGCTCAATCCGACATTGCTGGGAGTCCCTCCGAACAAATCGGTCAGGATCAGCGTCCCTTCCCCCTCGTCCACCTTGGTCAGGGCCTGTTCCACCCGCTCGGCAATGCTTTCCACCCGCTCTTCCGGACTGATCCCGATCGCGACGCAGGAGGGAATTTCCCCCACGATCATACTGGCTGATTGGACCAGTTCCCCGGCGATCTGACAGTGGGTGAGAATAATCAAACCAACCACGGCATCCTCCTTACTCGATCTCCTCGCTGAGGGAAGTTTCCCCCGACTCCTTCTGCAAAAGCTCTTCCAGGAGCCGGCGCTGGAAATCCTTGGCGGAATAATATCCTTTCAGTTTCAAAAGCTGGTTTCGGGCGGCGACTTCAATGATGATGGTGAGGTTTCGGCCGGGCCTTACCGGGATGGTGAGATGGGGGATCTCCACGCCCAGGATGGTGTAGCTATCGTCTTCCAGGCCGAGCCGGTCGTAATCCTGGTTGGGTTCCCATTCCACCAGCTCGATCACCAGTTCGATCTTTTTCCGGTCCCGGATCGCGGCGATCCCGAACAGGTCCTTGATATTGATGATGCCCAGGCCGCGGATTTCCATATGGTATTTGATCACCTCGGCGCCCTTGCCCACCAGGGATTTTTGGGTCTGCCTCCGGATCTCCACCAGGTCGTCCGCGACCAGGCGGTGTCCGCGCAGGATCAGGTCCAGGGCGGTCTCGCTTTTTCCGATCCCGCTCTGTCCCAGGATCAGCATCCCTACCCCGAACACATCCATCAGCACGCCGTGCAAACTGAGGTTGGGGGCGAGGTGGTCTTCCAAGAAACGGTTGAGTCGGAAGATGAACTCCCCGGTGGCGAGTTCGGACCCGAGCAGGGGGATCTTGTGGCGCTTCGCTATTTTGATCATCTCCGGGTAGGGTTCAAGGTTGCGGGTGAAGATCAGGCAGGGGAACTCAAAACTGAACAGTTTTTCCCAAACCTTGTGCCGCTCCAGTTCGGAGAGCATATCCAGGTAGGCCTTTTCGCTCCCGCCGAAAATCTGGACCTGGCCGGAGAGCAGCTCGAACTTGATCCCGACCAGGCTCAAACCCAGCTTGTGCACGCCTTCCTCGGAAATCCGCCGGTTCAGATCCGCGGGGTCGCTGAACAGCTTCATCCCCGGCAGATAGTCTGCGGCTTTAAGCAGTTTTCCTACTTCCAATCCCGCCATTGATCCTCTTGCCTTTGCCCAAAAAAATTACTGGTTCCCAAGACTGATTCCCCCGCGGATCGACCCGTCCGGTCCCGCTTTTTTATTCCGGCTCGATCAAGCCGAGGTTGCCGTCTTCCTTCCGAAACAATACGCAGATCTTTTCGTTGAGCGCGTTCCGGAACACGATGAAATGGCTCTGGTTATTGCCCAGGACCTCCGCGGCTTCCTCGATCGTGATCGGCTTGCGCGCCAGATGCTCCTTGCTCCGCACGATCTCAAATTCCCCGGTGGATTCCCCCACCGCAACCTCTTCCTCAGAAGCCCGCTTGCCCTTGGAACGCACCATCCGGTCGCGATACTTCTTGACCTGGGCTTCCAGCTTGGCCAGCGTCTGCTTGAGCGCCAAAGTAAGGTCCACATCTTCCTCCTTGGCGAAGAACCGGACGGCGTCTCCGAACAGGTTCACCTCAACCAGGCACCTGCTTTTTTCCCTGGTGAAAATCACCTGGGCCTCCAGGGGGCGGCGCAGGTATCGGGAAATCTTCATAATTTCCTCTTCCGCGTGGGCCCGGAGTTTCTCGTCATGTTCCAGATGCCGGAAAGTCACTTTAATCTCCATTCCCATTCACCTCTCCTAATCTTTTTTCCTTTTGCCCGAGCAAAGCAATCCCATATTCTCCCGGTATTTGGCCACGGTCCGGCGGGCGATTTCAATCCCGTATTCCTTGCGCAGGATGCTCACCAGTTCGCGGTCGCTGAAGGGTTTTCCCGAAGACTCCTGGCACATCACCTGCCGGATCCGTTCCTTGACCGACTCGCTGGCGAGGGCTTCCCCCTCGGTGCTGTTGATCTTGGAGTTGAAGAAGAATTTCATCCCGAAGATTCCGTGCGGGGTATGGACCCACTTGTTGGTGGTCACCCGGGAGACCGTGGATTCGTGCATCTGGATGTCGCGGGCCACTTCCCTGAGCACCAGGGGCTTGAGCTGGGTCACCCCTTTGTCGAAGAAATTTTTCTGGAACCGGATGATGCTTTCCATCACCCGGTAAATCGTGCGCTGGCGCTGATAGATGCTCCGGATCAGCCACATCGCCCCCTGGAGCTTCTCCCGGATATATTCCTTGGTGGCGCCCGGGGAGTCGGACCGGAGCAGGTTCAAGTAATATGAATTGATCCGGAGTTTGGGCAGGCCGTCCTCGTTCAGGATGATTGAGTAGCTGTCTCCGTCTCCGGTGCGATAGACGCTGATGTCGGGGGTGATATATTGGACCCGCTCTTCCCCGAAGGGCCGCCCGGGCTTGGGCTCCAGGTCGGAGATCACCTTGGCCGCCTCTTTCACCAGCTCCAGGGTGGTCTTTTCCTTGCGGACGATCGTCCGGAAATCTTTTTTCTCCAGCTCCTTGAAGTAATGGCTGACGATTTTTTCCGCCAGCGGATTCTGCACCCGCCATTGCTGTAGCTGAAGCAGCAGGCATTCCTGGAGGGCGCGGGCCGCGACCCCGGCCGGGTCGAACCCTTGGACCTTTTTCAAGACTTTTTCAATCTCGGCTTCGGTGGTCTTAAACTCCTGGGCGATATGATCAAGCGGCATCTTCAGGTATCCGTTCTCGTCCAAATTGCCGATCAGGCATTCGGCCATCTCTTCTTCTTCCCGGCTGAAATCGCTCAAGCGGAGCTGCCAGAGCAAATGCTCACACAGGCTGACATTCTTGGCCATCCGGGTCTCCGGCTCCACCCGATCCCCCCCGTCGTCGGATTCGTTCTGGATCCCGGCATCGCTGGTCACGAACTTGTCGAGGAAATTTTCCCAGTTCAAATCATCGTAACTCTGCTCATCCGACCTTTCCCCGTTCTCTTTCGCTTCCGCTTCCGCTTGGTGGGTCTCGGCCGGTTCCTGATCGGGTACCGCTTCTTCCACCCGCTCTTCTTCCAATACCGGGTTCTCGATCATCTGCTGATTGATCAGCTCGGCCAGTTCCAGCCGGCTCAATTGCAAGAGCTTGATCGCCTGCTGGAGCTGGGGGGTCATCACCAGCTGCTGGGCTAACTTTAAACTCTGTTTAAGGTCCAGGGCCATTTTGCCTTAAATGGTAAACTCCTCTCCCAGATAAAATTTCCGGGCCAATTCGCTCGCCACGATCTGTTCCGGGTTTCCTTCAATCAGGATTTTACCCTTATTGATTATCAACGCCCGATCGCAAATTTTCAAGGTCTCGCGCACATTATGGTCGGTGATCACCACGCCGATGCCGCGGGTTTTGAGGTCCCGCACCAGTCCCTGGATTTCGGCGATGGCGAGCGGGTCAATCCCGGTGAAGGGCTCGTCGAGCAGGATGAAGCGGGGATTGATCACCAGGGAGCGCGCGATCTCGGTCCGCCTCCGCTCTCCCCCGGAGAGGGTATCTGGGAGTTGTTTCCGCAAATGACTGATCCCGAAATCCCGGAGCAGTTTTTCCACCGATTCCTTCTGAGTCTCTTTGCTCAGGCCGGAAATCTCCGCGATCGCCATGAGGTTTTGCTCTACGGTCAGGCCGCGGAAGATGGACGACTCCTGGGGGAGGTAAGTGATCCCTTTCCGGGCGCGCTCCCACATCGGGAGATGGTCAATCCTTTCCCGGTCCACGAAAATCTCTCCCCCCTCGGAGTTGATCAGGCCGACCAGGAGATAGAAGGTGGTGGTCTTGCCGGCGCCGTTGGGCCCCAGCAGTCCGAGCACCTCCCCGGAACGGACCTCAAACCCGATCTGGTCCACCACCCTTCGTCCGTGGTAACTCTTGATCAGGCCCTGGGCGCGGAAGGTGGAGGGAAGAGAGGTCATGGGGATTCCTTCTCAAACTGGATTTCCGGGTCGGTGACTTTCAGCCGGTTATGTGCCAGGTCAAAAACCATTTCCGTGCCTAAGACGATCTGCCCTTTGCTCACTAATTTTGGATTCCCGCGCAGGTAAAATAGATTCCGGTCCTTGAAATATTCCAACTCCTCGCCGGTGGCGAAAGCGTCCGTTTCCACCAGCTTGACCCGGCCGATCGCCTTGAGCTGGTTGATCTCTCCGGCTTCCAGATATTTTATTTCCAGCCGGTCGCAGTAAATAATATCCTTGCCTTTCTTGACCACCACCCCGTTGCTGAACACCGCCTGGCGCTGGTTGAGTAACAAATTCATTTTGTCCGCGCTGATCTCCACCACTTCCCCGGATTGAAGGTTGAACCCGCTGAAGGCCACCTCCGCGCTGGCGCCGGACGAAGCCGAGACCGGAGCCGAGACCGGGGCCGCTGCCGTTTCCGGGGATGCGGCTGCTGCTGCCGCTGCGGCCTTGGCCTGGGCTTTGGCGCCTTTGCCCTTGCCGCCCTTTTTCTTGCCGGCCTGAGCGGAGAGGGCGAGCGAGATCAGGATCGCGAATATGAAGATTTTTTTCATTCCGTTTTTACTTTTTGGATTTTGCCCTTGACCCTGGATTTCAACTCCATTTCCCCTTTTTTGCCGTCAAAGACAAACCCCTTGCCGGTCAGGTTCAAATCCTTTCCCTCAATCCGGATTTCCCCATCCCCGGTCGCCAGCTCGTCCTTGACCTGGTAATCCATCGTGGCCGTGGTGGCGCGGTATCCCTGGAAATCTATCATCACATCGTCCTGAAAACGGATCCGGCCTTCCTCTTGATAATATCGCGCCTCCCGGCTCTGGATCCGGACCGGGCCTTTGGGATCGAAAATTTCAGCCGCCGGCTGGGAAAAGACCGCTTCCCCCGATTCCTGCTGGTAGAGCAAATCGCGTCCGCTGGAAGCAAGTCGGAGCTGACCGTTTTCAAAGCGGGCCATGAATACTTTGCCCTTGAGCTCCAGGTCGGCCTTGGCGGTGTGGGTTTTTTGCTCCATATTTTTCGCCCGACCGATAAAATAAAGCGCCACCATCGCCCCGGCCACGGACAGGATTATCCCGAACTCAAAAATCCGGGGCCCGGTCAATCGATTTTTCTTTTTACTTTCTCCCATTCTTGCCGAATGATAATGATACCATCGGAAAGCCGGGCTGTAAAGTTTCTCGCGTGAGCCGTTTCCTCCCCCGCTCCCGCTTCAAATGTGCGAGCGCCTTCAGTCGTGATACCTTTCTGTGCGGGCGACTTTAGGCGCCATTTGCTTCTTGAATGTGCGAGCGCCTTCAGGCGCGATAGCTCTGAATACACCTCTCCCTTCAATTTCCCTTTTGCTGTTTCAAGGGCAAATATTCTTTTTGCCCAGGCGCCAGGGCGATCAAGTAGAGGCAATGTTGACGCTGAATGGCACTCTGGAGGAATATCCAAGATCCGGCTCGGCTTATACCGCCCTAGCCGGGTTTCTGAGGTCCAGGTTTTAACTGAATCGGAAACTGAAATCCTGCCCGTTGCCCCTTCCATCCGCAAATCTTCCCCTTGGCTCGCGATGAATTTTACCCACGCAAAACCCAATCCGTTTTTGACCACAGAGACACAGAGGGACACAAGTGTCCTACGCAGAGAATTCAATCGGTGCTGGTCGCGTTTAGCAACAACCAAAAAATTGGGTCAAGGGCAACGCACTAGTTTACACCAAAGAGAAACGTAGGGACACAATAGTCCTACTCAGAGAATTCAA
>CAIYYW010000035.1 GCA_903930515.1 uncultured delta proteobacterium
ACCGGCCCCCCGGCCTGCGGTTCCAATTCTCCGATCCAGCGGTCAATCTTTTCGCCCGCCTCTCCCAGAACCAGCACGGTTTTGGGAATGGGAATGATGTCCTCGGAAATTCTGCCCAAGTTTCCTAGGCTTCCCTCCGGCGCCATAATTTTTCCGCCCGCCTCCACGAAATCCGCAAGAATTTTTTCCTGGTCCGGAGAGAGTTTCCCGACCGGGAACGGGACCACCAGGATTTTAAAATTATTGAGCGGAGTTCCTTGCTCCAGCCGAGCCAGGACCTTGGTCTGGAACATCACATTGTTCTTGATCAATGCATCGGCAAAGGGATTGGTTTCGGTCCCGGACAAAAGCGCGATCCTCGCCACCGGGATGACCTGATGATAAAGCTCGCGATGGTCCTTGATGAATTTATGGTATTGCGCGATCGCGGCCCAGGCGAGAAGCGCCTGGGGATCGTCCCGGATCAGTCCGTCCAGGAACCGGCCTTCAATGTTTCGGGAAAGCGCGGCGCCGAAGGCATAAGCCTCGGCAATGCTCAGCTTCTGCTCAGATGGAGCGGGGATGCAGGTTTCGCGCGGGCCGCAATGATCTTTGTCATGCTCAAATTTGAGCGGCTGCCAATCCTGCTTGGCGCCATTGAGGAATTTCAATTTGCGGACATTACCGAGATACCAGCCGTTCTCCCAGATCCCGGGAGTGTTCTTGCCGCCTTCGTCCCAGATCGCGTCGCAGTGGTCATTGATCTCAAACCGGGTCGGGTCGGCATGGGTATTGGCGTAAACCAAAGCCTTGGGCCTTCCGGTTTTTTCCGATTCCGCCTCGGCCAGCAACTGGGTCTCGCTGATCAAAAGTTTCACCGCCTGATTGTCCCCGAAGATGTTGTCATAAAATATTCCGTCCGCGCCCGCTTCAATCGCGAGTTGCGCCTTTTTCAAAAGATAGCCCCGCCATTCCGGCTTGCTCGGATCCGCCAAAATCCGGTGCGGGGACCCGCCGTAATGCATCGGCAAGCCCGCGACCCGGTAAACCAATCCCCTGGTCTCCGGGTCGTCCCGGAACGCGCTCCACCAGAACATATTGGTCGCGGAAAGATATGCGGTGACCTTGATCCCCTCCTGGTGACAACGGCCGATCACTTTTTTCAAATCCTCCCGATTATCAGACTCCCGCTCCCAAGACCAGCCGTTGCTCCAGGTCACCCAGATCCAGTTGAACTCCGCCTGCTTCAACAACCCCAGCATCTTCTCAAAATCCCGGTCGTAAATATGCGCGAGCGTGTCCTGCTCCTGGTCCGTGAAATTCATCCCCCACCAGGTCCGAGCCGCCTTCGCGCTTTCAATCCCCCCGCCGTCCAGACGGAGGAACCGGAAATTACCCTGCTCCGCCCATTCCGGCAGGGTCTCGCTGCTTGTCCGGTATAGCGGCTGATCCCCGGCCGCGCTTGCGGAGAAGAGCAGCGCAAAAACAATCAACCAGGCCGCTCCGGTAAAATTCCGATTCATCTGCCCTCAGATTATAAGCGATCATAATAATCCAAGTCAATGACCCGGGTTCCTGTTTCACCGCCGAACCAATCCCGGGAGGGGGCGAAAGAATCCTGTCTGCATAAAATAGCCGGTGAAATATCCTAGGCCTGGCCCCAATGGGGTCGCTTGAACCAACCCAACTGGATCAGCCGCTTCTGCAGATAGCCGTCCAGGCTGGCGTAAAAATAAGGGAGCGGGATCCCGGCTTGGGCCTCGATCTTGACCGGCTGCAAATGGATCGGTCCGGGGAAATTTTCCAGCGCGGGCCAGACCTTTCTGTTTTGGCGGGCTTGTTCCAATTGTTCCGGGGGAATTCCGAGCAGGCCGGAAAGTTCCTTGCGTATTTCCGCGGGGTCCGAGGGCATCTGGTGTCCGAGTTCGGCGGCAAGCAGGCAGAGGACTTCGGAACTGGTCTTGCCGGAAGCGGGATGGTCGGCGCGGTTCACGGCTTTGGCGATTCGGTCAAGGCTGATGATAGTGCCGTCGGTCTCGGCCAGGGTGGACGCGGGAAGAACCACCTGGGCCTGCCGGGCGGTCCCGGTCAGGAAATGATCAATCACCACCAGGGCCTCCAGGCCGCCGAGCGCCTGGTCCGCTTGCGGGTCGCAGAACGGGTCTTCCAGCATCACCAACGCGCTTTTGATCTTGCCGGAAGCGAGCGCCTGGGATAAACCTCCTTGATCTTTCCCGGGCAAATGGTTGTCAAGGATCCCGGCGAGCCGGGCGCCCTCGGAATTGCAATCGGGCCGGAGCAGGAGCAGTCCGTTTCCGTTCCCGGATAGATGCCCGGTCAGGATCAGAATCTGGGCCAGCATTTTCAGATCCTCCGGGGATTGTTCAATGGTGTCATCCAAATCATAAATGGCAACCATCTTTTCCGCGCCCGCGATCAGGCCCGCGAGTTCTTCCAATTTTTTGCCGTCAACCCCCGCGGTCTTCGCTGCTTGATCCGGAGAAACTTTCGTGAGCGATTTTTTCAGAGACTCAAAATCCTCTTTGCCCTCTGATTCCTGCGGCTGGGCCGCTCCTTTTTCAATCAGTCCGGCCAGGACCCCGGCGAGCAAAATTCCGGCGGTTCCGCGCCTGGGATTCAGCCACAGTTTGGCCGAATGCGCCAGATCCATATTGCTGGAATTGATGATCACAACCCTGGCGCCTTTCCTCGCCGCGCGCCTGATCCTGATCGCCAATACCGGATGGGTGGTTGAGGGGTCCGCTCCCAAAACCAGGATCAGGTCCGCGGAATTAAGCTCGCTTTGGGAGCAGGTGGAAATGGTTGCCCCGATCATTTTATCCAGGTCATTCCGCGGTCCGCCTTTGCGGAACTGGCTGAAGCTCCCGATCAGGCTGGTTCCCAATCCGGAGCGCGCCATCCTTCCGGCCAGGTATGCTTCTTCCAGGGTCATCCGGGCCGAGGACAGGAACGCGGTTGATCCCGGCCCGTTTTTCTTTTGCGCTTCTTTTAATATCCGGGCCGCGGTTTTGATCGCCTCGTCCCAGCTCGCTTCCACCAATTCCCCGTTCTTCCGGACTAGGGGCTTGGTAATCCGCTCCCCGCATTGGACCAGGCCGGTCCCGAACCGGCCGCGGTAGCAGAGGTCTCCTTCTCCGATCCGGGCAGTGGCTCGCGAGCCGGCCCAGAGCAGACCGTCGGTGACCACATTTAAATCCATTTCGCACCCGACCGAGCAGAAGCCGCACACGGAGTGGATCTTTTTGGTTTTCCAGGGACCTTGCCGGCGGAACGGCAGCTTGGCGCTGAGCGCTCCGGTGGGACAGGTCTCCACGCAGGCCCCGCAGGAAATGCAGGGGCTTTCCGCAAGCGGCCTGCCCATTGCCGGCTTGACCACCGTGGAGAAGCCGCGGTTCACGAACCCGAAAACCGACTGGTCCAGGACCTGGGCGCAGGCGCGCACACATCTTCCGCACAGGATGCACTTGTTGGAATCCAGGACCAACAGGGGGTGGCTGCTGTCCACCTTGTGCCTGCGCACGGCGCCGGAAAGCCTTAGCTGGTCCGCGTTATATCGGGTGGCGTATTCGCGGAGCCGGCAATCAAACTGGGCCTTGCATCCGCATTCCATACAGCGCAAGGATTCCTCTTTCATCCCCGGCTCGGCCAGTCCCAACTCTGTTTCTTTAAAATCATTTTTGCGCTCCAAAGGATCCCGCTCCGGCATTGGTTGCCTTTTGGACCGGGCCACTTCGTCATAAACCTTGTCCGGGATCGGGCCGAACACCTCGCGCTTGCTGACAAATATTTTCTTTTCCTTTTTCACCTCGCCGGTTTTCAGGTATTGATCAATGGACCGGGCCGCGCATCCGCCGTGGGCAATGGCTTCAATCACCACCGACGGCCCGCTCACCAAATCCCCCCCGGCAAACACCCCCGGGATATTGGTGGTCATCAAGTCCTCATCCGCCTTGACCGTGTTGCCCCGGCCTAAAGCCGGCCGCGACCCCTCAGACTCTTTCTTGAGCGGGTCCGGGTCCGTGCCCTGGCCGATGGCCGCGAAGACAAAATCGCAGGAATATTCAAACTCCGAGCCCTTGATCGGAACCGGACTCCTTCGGCCGGAAGCGTCGGGCGCTCCCAGTTCCATCCGGATGCATTTCAAGGCCTGGAGCCTTCCCTTTTCCGCGATCACTTCCACCGGCGCGGCCAAAATTTCCAGCTTCACACCCTCTTTTACCGCAGCCTCCACTTCCTCGGGATGCGCCGGCATCTCCTTGCGCGTCCGGCGGTAAAGAATAATCACTTCATCCGCGCCGGACCTGAGCGCGGTCCGGGCCGCGTCAATGGCGGAGTTTCCCCCTCCCACCACCACCACTTTGCCGTAAAGCTTGCGCGGTCCTTTGAGCACTGAGTCGCGCAAGAATTCCAGGGCGGATTCAATCCCTTCCGCGTCCTCGCCCGGGATTTCCATCTTTTTCCCCAGCGGCGCTCCCATTGCCAGGAACACCGCGTCAAACTTGTCCTGCTCGCGCAGGCTTTGAATGGTGAAATCCTTCCCGAGCTTCTTCCCCAATTCCACTTCCACTCCCAGGCTGAGGATCTCGGCGATCTCCTGGTCCAACTCGGACTTGGGGAGACGATATTCGGGAATGCCCCAGCGGAGCATCCCGCCCAATGCCGACATCGCCTCGAAAATTTTCACCGAATGGCCCATCAGTGAAAGGTAGTAAGCCGCGGTGAGTCCGGCCGGGCCCCCGCCGATGACGGCGACTCTTTTCCCGGTCGGCGCTTTTTTTGGGGGGAGCAGTTTTTCCCGGTCTGTTTTTTCAGCCACAAAGCGTTTCACATAATTGATCCCGACCGCCTCGTCCACAATATTCCGCCGGCAATTCACCTCGCACCTGCGCACGCACACCCTTCCGCAAACCACCGGCAAGGGATTGGTTTCCTTGATCAGCCGGAGCGCCTGGTCGTAAAAGCCGAGGTTGGCGAGGGAGAGATATCCCTGAACATCCACTCCGGCCGGGCAGTTGGTCTGGGCCGGACATAAACAGTCCGCGAAATGGTCGGAGAGGAGCAGGTCCAGCGCGGTCTTGCGCGCGCATTGAATCTTGTCGCTATTGGTGGTCACCTCCATATTTTCCCGGACCCGGGTGATGCAGGATGGGACCAGGCCGCGGGCGCCCTTGACTTCCACCACGCAAAGGAAACAGGACCCGAAGGGTTCCAGCTTGGGGTCGTTGCAGAGGTTGGGGATTTGGTCCAGCCCCTGCTCGTGCACGACTTCCAGGACGGTCTGGCCGGGTCTCGCTTTGATGGCTTGCCCGTTGATCCTAAGTTCAATCAGGTTTGATTTTTTTCCCGGTTCGGTAGAATTCCCTGACATTGCCTTACCTCTTTTCCACTGCGCCTTGACGGCACACGGTGATGCACTTGGAGCATTTTATACATTTGCTCGGGTCAATCAGATGCGGTTTTTTCTTTTCGCCGCTGATGGCTCCTGACTCGCAGGCCTTGAGACAAAGGCCGCATCCGGTGCAAAGCTCGGAATTGATCACATAGTCCACCAACGCCCCGCAGACCTTGGCCGGACATTTCTTGTCCTTGATGTGGGCCTGGTATTCATCGCGGAAATAGAGGATGGTGGTCAGGACCGGGTTGGGCGCGGTCTGGCCGAGTCCGCAGAGGGAACTGGACTTGATCTGCTCGGCCAATTCGGCCAAAGTCAGCAAATCTTTTTCCTCGCCCTTGCCCGCGCAAATCCGTTCCAAAATTTCCAGCATCCGCTTGGTGCCGATCCGGCAGAAGGTGCATTTGCCGCAGGATTCGTTCTGGGTGAAATTGAGAAAGAACCTGGCCACATCCACCATACAGGTATCGGTGTCCATCACCACCATCCCGCCCGAGCCCATAATGGCTCCGGTGGCGGTGATCTTTTCATAATCCACCGGGGTGTCTCCGAGCGCGGCCGGGATGCATCCCCCGGAGGGCCCTCCCATCTGCACGGCCTTGAAGGGTTTCCCGGAAATAGTCCCGCCTCCGATGTCGTAGATCACCTCGTTGATGCTGATCCCCATCGGCACTTCCACTAATCCGCCGCGCTTGATCTTTCCGGCCAAAGCGAACACCTTGGTGCCTTTGGAATTGCCGGTGCCGAAAATATTGAAGGCCTTGGCCCCGTTGATAATGATCCAGGGCACATTGGCCAGGGTTTCCACATTGTTGATGCAGGTGGGATGGCCCCACAGGCCGGAATCCACCGGGAACGGCGGCCGAACCCGGGGCATCCCGCGCCTTCCTTCAATGGAGGCGATCAGCGCGGTCTCTTCCCCGCACACGAACGCCCCCGCGCCTTCTTTTAAGCGGATGGAGAAATTAAATCCCTTGCCCAGAATATTATTCCCCAAATACCCTTTTTCCTCGGCCTGCCCGATCGCGTGTCTAAGGCGGCGCACGGCGTGCGGGTATTCGGCCCGGGCATAGATGTATCCGTGGTCCGCTCCGATGGCGGCCCCGGCAATGGCCATCCCTTCCAGGATGGAATGCGGGTCTCCCTCCAGGACGCTCCGGTCCATAAACGCCCCCGGGTCTCCCTCGTCCGCGTTGCAGACCACATATTTATGTTGGTCTTTGGCCGCGGCCGCATACTTCCACTTGGTCCCGGTCGGGAACCCGGCCCCTCCCCTTCCGCGCAGGCCGGACTCGGCGATGATCGCGATGATCTGTTCCGGCTTCAATTCGTTCAATACTTTGACCAGGGCCTGGTACCCGCCCACGCCCAAATATTCATCCAAGCTGAACGGGTCTATCTTTCCGCAGTTCCGAAGCACGATCCGCTTCTGCTTGGCCAGCACTTCATTCTCCTCGCCGACCTTCCATTCCTCAATCACCTTGCCGGCCCGCAGATGCTCTTCCACAATCCGGTCCACCCGCTCTTTGGTCACATCCCCGTAAAGGGTCCTTTTGCCCTGTTCCCGGACCTCCACCAGCACCTCACGATAGCACATCCCCACGCAGCCGGTCTGCTTGAGCACGGCCTGGTCTTTTTGCGGGTCAATCAATTCCTTCAGCCGGTCGTAAACAGGGATGCCTCCCGCGGCGATCCCGCAGGCGCCCAGCCCGACCACTACTTCTCTCATCTCAACCTCCTCGTAACGATGCCGAAAAAATGAAGACAACTCAGGCGGCTTGCTCTTTCTTTCTGCGATATTGCTTGATGATCTTCCGGACCTTTTCCGGGGTCAACCTCCCGTAAGCCTGGTCCCCGATCATAACCACCGGCGCCAGGCTGCAACAGCCCAGACACGCCACCACCATATAGGTGAACAGACCGTCCTTGGTGGTCTCGTCCGGATATATCCCCAACTCGTCCTCAACCGTCTGCGCGATCAGCTCCGCGCCCGAAACATGACAGGCGGTTCCCTTGCAGGTCCGGAGCACATATTTCCCCAGGGGCAGAAGCCGGAACTGCTTGTAAAAGGTGATCACGCCGAAGACCTCGCTCGCGGGAATCGCGGTCACTTCCGCAATCTGCTCAATCGCCAGAGACGGGATATAACCGTAAGCGTCCTGGGCGGCCTGGAGCAGAGGGATCAGCATCCCCGGCTCTCCGTGATGCCTCCAGAGCATCTTGCTGAATGGCGATAAAACGGTTCCTTCCGATGTTCTTGCAGTTGCCTCGGTCATCTTTCACTCCTCTTTCTCTTTCGTGGCGCAGACCCTCTTGCTTGCCCTGGGAAGCTCCGAAGGAGCGAAGCAGGGTCTCTGCGCCTTTTACATCTTCATCAATTCCATTATGTCCAGCATTTTCATCCGGACCACGCCCGGCTGAGTGCGGACTTGGCTGGACCAAGTCCTGCGGATTTGTTCAAAGTCCCGTCCTTGCAGGAGCAAAATGATTTGGCTGCCGTTGTCCGTGGCGTCGCAATTTACCACGGTATCGGTGAGAGACAGTTTGGCGAACAAGGGAGCCAGTTGCGACCGGTCCACTTCCAGGACCGCGTAGGCGCTCACCTGTTTCCGGTCCCGCTTATCAGTCCCGGTCTCTCCCGAATGTTTCAACGCGTAAGCGCTGATAAAAGATTCCAACTCCGCGGCCAGGGGGGCCCGCTCGGAATAATGGACTTCAATCTCCGCGATCCCGGGTATGGAATTCACCTGCTGTTTCACCAACTCTTCCACGGCCTTGCGATCCTCGGCCTGGACCAAGAGCACAAGGTCCCAGTCCCCCCGCACCGCGTCGCAATAGATCACCTTTTTATTGGAATAAAGTTGAACGAAAATTTTTTCCAGATCCGCGTCGCTCTTGCCCCGAATGAATATATACGCGCCAGCCGGATGCCTGACCGAAGGCTCGGACTGGGATTGGGGTTCCGCGATCCCGGGACCCAGCCGCTTCAATTCCGCTTCCAACTCTTCCAGCTTGAACGGCTTGTCCAAATAACCGTTGCGCAAATCCTTTTTGACCGCATCCCTGGTATCCTCGTCCCCATACCCGGTGATCGCCACCACCGCCAAATCGGGATATTTGCTCCGGATCAGTTCCAGAACTTTCAGGCCGGCGATGTCCGGAAGGCGCAAATCCAGGATCACATAGTTATACGGGATGCCTTTGATCCGGGCCGACTCAATCTTTTTCAACGCGGTCAGACCGTCCTCGCAATCCTCAACCGCGTACCCCCGTTCGCTCAACCCGCGCGAAAGTTGCTTCCGAACCGACGCCTCATCATCTACTACCAGCGCCCTGGCTGTCGTCTTCATTTCTCTGCCTCCCACCATAATTCTACCGATCAGTATATTTTTTTCAACTTTTCTCGTTTTACCGGTCTTTTCCCCTTTTTCACCCCGCCCCCGCCCGTTGCCGAAGGCAACTGCGCGCAATGTCCGGTTCAAGCAGGAGCGGCGAGAAATTTAAATTGGCGGAAAGGGGATAATTTTGTTAGAATAAAGATAAGCGGATGCGGAAGCGGATATATCTGATTTTGGGGATGGGAATCGCGCTAAGCTTGGGCGCGGCCAATGTCTGTTTGCAATCCTATCAGGCCGCGGACCAGGCTTACCAGGCTTTTGTCAAGGACCGTTCAAAAACCAAATACCATCAGAACTGGGAAAAGATGGCGGAGAAGTTCGCGCGGATCGGGATGACCTATCCGGATTGCGAAAAGGCGGATGACGCCTGGCTCAAGGCCGGGAAGGTCTGGCTGGACTGCTATCAGATTTCGAGGAGCCGTTCTGATCAGGATCAGGCCCTGGCCGCGTTGGCGGAACTGCTCAAGCGCTATCCGAAATCCAATTTGGCGGACGACGCTCTTTACTATCGGGCGGAAATTTATTTATCCCTGGGAGAGAGGGATTCGGGACAGGCGGAGCTGGGAAAAATCCTGGCCGGATATCCCGCCGGGGATCGCGCCGCGGAGGCGAAGAAGCGGCTGTCCGGGATGGGGGTGAAAAGCGGTCCCGCGGGGAACGGCTCGGAGCGGGTTTTTTCTTCGCAGTCAACCCAAGCCCAATCCGCGGCTCCGGGCAAGGCCCCGCTCCGGAACAATGACGCGATCGCGCTGATGCTGGATAAGTCGGATACGTCCGAATTGTCCGGCGCGGTTTCAACTCCGCTCTCGGAGCTGCTCCGGATCCGGTATTGGTCGGCGCCCAGCTATACCCGGGTGGTGATGGACCTGAGCCGGAAGGCCGGCGTTTCCGATCCGAAATTGCTTCCGGCTGATCCCGGCCGCGGGGTTGGGCCCCGGATTTATTTTGACCTGTTGCAGACCCGGCTCAGCCCTGAATTCCGGAATCAATTTCAATACCAGGACAATTGCTATGAACTTATGATCGGAGACGGCCTGCTCCGGAGGGCGCGCGCCGGTCAGAACCTGCCGGAGGTGGTCAGGATCGTTTTGGACCTTCAGTCCATCAGCGATTTTCAATTGCGGTCCCTTCCGGGAGAGAACGGCACCTGGCGGATCGTGGTGGATATTTTCGGGGAAAGGAAACCGGATGAAGAGATCGCGCCGGCGCCTGCTCCCAATCCTCAGCCGGGGCAGACCCCCGCGCCTTCTCCGACACCGGTTCCGACTCCGAATCCTTTGCCCATGCCTCTTCCCAAGCCGGTCGCGAAGGCTTTTCCACCGGTGATCGTTATTGACGCGGGTCATGGGGGCAAGGACCCGGGGGCGCTCGGCAAGAGGAATCAGGAAAAAATCATCGCGCTGAACATTGCCAAATACCTGGAGCAGGAGTTGAAGAAGAAATATCCGGAGGCCAAGGTGGTTTTAACCCGGAGGGATGACCGGTTTTTGGAATTGGAGGAGCGGACGGCCAAGGCCAATGCCCTGGAGGCGGACCTGGCCAATGACCAGCAAGGGATTTTCATCTCAATTCATGTGAACGCCACCCGGGACGGGTCCGCTTACGGGATTGAGACTTATTACCTGGACAATACCACGGACCGGGCCAGCCTGAAGTTGGCGGCTCGGGAGAATTTCGTGAGCGAGGAAGTGATGGAACAGATGGGGTCGGATGTGAACAAGATCCTGGCCGACCTGACCACCAACAGCAAGGTCAGCCAGTCGGTCCCGCTCGCGCGCAGCGTTCAGGAAAACCTGGTGGACGAATTGGCCGGGACTTATTCCAGCGTTAAAAACCTGGGCGTGAAAAAAGCGCCGTTCTGGGTTCTGACCGGGGCCAGGATGCCTTGCGTTCTGGTGGAGGTCGGGTTCATCTCCAATCAGACCGAGGAAAAACGACTGGCTTCAACCGGGTACCAGAAGGCCATTGCCAAGGGGATCGCGGACGGCGTTAATGACTGGCTGAAAAATCCCCAGGCGCTTCTGATCCCGTAGAGGGGGCGATGATGGAACCGGAAATTCGGGCGATGATCCTGGCCGCTGGTTTTGGAACCCGGATGAAAATCGGCGGAGAGCAAATCCCCAAGCCGCTGGTGAGGGTTTGCGGGCGGCCTTTGATCCATTACCCGCTCCGGCTCCTGGCCGGGGCCGGGTTCAAGGAAGCGGTGATCAATCTCCATCACCGCGGGGAAGAGATCAGAGCGGAACTCGGCGGGAGCGCGTTCGGGGTCAAGGTTCATTATCTGGATGAGCCGGAAATCCTCGGCACCGGGGGCGGAGTCAAGAACGCGAACCGCATTTTCCCGGCCCGGAACTGGCTCACGCTTAACTCCGACACCATCATTGACCTGGACCTGAAACAACTCATTGCTTTTCACCGGAAGCATACCCCGATCGCCACCATGGTCCTTTCCCAATCCCGGCTGGGAAAGTTCAATGCCGTGTTCGCGGACTTTGAGGGAAGGGTCAGGAAGATCGGGGGAAGGCCGGAAGACGCGGATTCGGGATCGGGGCTTTCCGCTTATAATTTCTGCGGGGCGCAACTGATCCGGAGCGACTTGCTGGACTGCCTGCCGGACGGACACAGCAAAATCATTGAGCAGGCATACCTCAAGGTCCTGGAAAAGGAAACGGTGCTCGGTTACATTTTCAGCGGCCTCTGGATCCCGATTGACACGCCCGGGGCAAAAAGCCAGGCGGAAAAAGAAATGATCGCCGGCGATCCGGAATTCCTGAAATTTTGAAGCCGGGATCAGCCGGCCTTAATGGAAAGTAGGACGGTCCGTTCCGTCATAAACCTTGAACCGCTTCTTCCGCTTTTGCTCCGCGGCCCGGTATCTATATTTATAGATCAGCTTCCGGAAATCGCCGATCCCGCGGATGTAGAAATAGCCGATGATGATCGCGCTCAGGTGCGCGATATTGGCGATGCCGCTCCGGGCGCCTCCCGCGTACTGGACGGTGGCGAACAATTCCATCGCCCCGTAAATCAGCACCAGCCATTTGGCCTTGATCGGAATTAAGAAATTCAGGAGGATGGTGTTGTTGGGAAAGAGCAGGCCGTAGGCCGTGATGATCCCGAAAATCGCCCCGCTCGCCCCGATCACATTGGCGTCTCCGTTCCCGAGCAAAAAATAAAACGCCGCGGCCATCACCCCGGAGCCGCACCCGCACAGGAAATAATAAATCCAGAACCGCCGCTCCCCCAGGGTCCGCTCCAGGACCGGCCCGAAAAAGAACAGGCCGATCATATTGAAAAACAAATGGCTGAAATCGGCGTGCACAAACAGGTAAGTCGCCAGCCGCCAGATTTCAAACCGGAAAAACAGCCGGACCGGAATCAGGCTCAGCCAGGTCCGGGTCAATTCCGGGGATAAAATGGAGAGGCCGAAAACCACGACATTGGCGATGATGATATAAAGCGTGGCCTGGCCGAGATATGACCGGCGCGGCCCCTGGTAATATGATTGTCGCATCACCCTCCCGACCGAGATTCAGATCTGGTTCCCGGAAAAAAATCCTTCCTGAACCGCGTCCATAATTTTCCTCGGCCCTTTGGCGTCTCCGATCTCGATAAACTTGGTCCCGTTTTTCTCCAGCTCCGCCGCCAGGTCGCGGTTTGCTTTGGAACCGAGCGCGAGCACCACCGAATCCGCCGGCTCGCTCCTGCTTGCCCCGTCAATTTCATAGATCACTTCCCCGGGCTTGATCTTGAGCACTTTCGCGCGGGTGATGGTTTTTATTCCGAAGCGGGAAAGGTCCTGTAGCAAAACCCATTTGGTGGCCACCCCCAAATCCGGCCCGACCTTTTCCAGCATTTCAATGATCACGACCTGGCGGGAGCCTTTGGTGCAAATCTCGTAAAGTTTTTCAATCCGCTCGGCCTGGTTGAGAAAAAGGAATTTCAGGGTCTCCCCTGAGACGGTGCCCTGGTTCGCGATGAAAAGAGCGGTCTCGATCCCGGTGGAACCCCCGCCGATCACAACCACCTTCTCCCCCAAAGCGCCGCAGCCACTCTGGTCTGCTTTTAATATTTCCCAGGCCTGATGCACAAATTCAAGGTTTACTCCCGGAATTTTCGGCTGGATCGGTTTGGCGCCGGTGGCTAGAATAATCTGATCAAAGCCGGCCTTGGCGATCTTGTTCACGGTCGCCTTTTTGTTGAGCCTCACCTTGACCTTGACCCGTTCCAATTCCTTTTCGTAAAAACGGGACAGCCTCGCGAAATCCCCTCTCCCCGGAGGGGCTGCGGCAAGGTCCAACTGGCCCCCGACCCGGTCCGAGGCTTCCCATAACTCCACCTGGTATCCCCTCAATTTCGCGGTGATCGCGGCCTCCGACCCGGCCGGTCCTCCGCCAACCACCAACACTTTTTTCTTGCCTTCCATCGGATTGAGCTTCCGCTCCCCCTCATACCCGGACACCGGGTTGGCCAGACATTCCACCGGCTTGCCCGAGAACAGTTTGTCCAAACACCCCTGCATACATCCCACGCAGGGACGGATCTCGGGATCGCGTCCTTCCCTTGCCTTGTTCGCCCATTCCGGGTCCGCGATCTGGGCCCTCCCGATGCAGACCGCGTCCGCCCATCCCTCCTGCAAAATTCTCTCCGCCTGAGCCGGATCGAAAATCCGGTTGCTGCTGAAGACCGGAACCTTTACCTTGCGCTTGATCCCGAGCGCGAGATAAGTATAAGCGCCGGCCGGAACCTCCATCGGCAGCTGCGGAACCTTGGTCTCGTGCCATCCGCCCGTGACATTGATCGCGTCAATCCCCCGCTCCACAAACAGCCGAGCATACTCGCTCATCTCCTCGTTGGTGTTCCCGCCTGGAATAAAGTCGTTCCCGCCGATCCGCATCGCAACCGGAAAATCAGGGCCGACCTTTTCCCGGACCCGGTTAATAATATTGAAGACAAAGGTGGCGCGCTTTTCAAAACTCCCTCCGTATTCATCGGTGCGCAAATTGGTCACCGGAGACAGGAATTGGTTGATCAAATAGCCGGCATTGCCGATCAGCTCAACCCCGTCCACGCCCGCCTGCTTCGCGCGCAAGGCCGCCTCCGCGAACTGTTTCTCGGTTTCAATGATCTCGTCCCGCGAAAGTTCCCGGGGCTCTTCCTTGGTGTACCTGCTCCGGACCACGCTCGGCGCCACGGACTTCTGGCCGATCAGGAAGGAGAACTGATAACGGCCGGAGTGGAACAATTGCAGGAACAGACGGGCGTTGTGCTTGTGAACGGCTTCGGCCAGCTTCTCATAGCCCGGGATAAAACTGTCATCATCCAACCCCAGCATCATCGGCCCTCCCCCGATGAAATTCACCCCGCATCCGCCCACAATGATCAGCCCGCATCCGCCTTTTGCGCGCGCCTCATAAAAGTCCAGCAGCTTTTGGCTCACCTTCCGGTCCTGGGTGTAAAGCAGCCCGAACGCCGGCATCACCACCCGGTTCCGTATTTCCAATCCCTTGATCTTCATCGGCCGGAACAACTGCCTATCCATCCCTAAAACCTCCCGCGAAATTTTCCTTGATCGTGACGGCTCCTATTTAACATAAATTTCCTTGGAATTCAAAGCCGGTCTCCTGGAACGATGGGCAAGGTCCGCGTTCTTAGGTTACCGGTCCGCGATCCGCGGAAGATCCATATAAAGTTTCCCGCGGAGAGCATCTCTTTCCCCTGCCCCTTGCCCCTTTCTCAGAAAATTGCTTCCAGGTAAGGCTTGATTATTTTCGTTACCCGGCAGAGGCGGGAGAGGCGGATGAGTTCAGGCAGATTTATCCGGTCCCTTTGAGCATATCGCCTTAGGGCCTGAACCGCGATTTCCGGGCCGATTTTATGACGGAATTTGAAGCAGTCCATAAGAGTTTTTTCCGGGCTATAGACCCGGACCGGGGGTTGCGGAATTCGGGGAGGCTCTGTGCTTTTTTTCAGGGCCAGGTGGATTTGATCAGGAACAAAATCCGCAAGCTGATGGAATGCCAGGGCGGAGCTCAGGCAGAGCACTGCTTTGGACGCGCGGATAGAGACCAAGGTCTAGTCCTGACGGGGCTGGCGTTTGATCACGGGCCTTTTCCATCGGCCGGTGGAATAGTATGCGAGGCTGATGATCATCCCGGAGAAAACGCTGATAAGCATCGCGAACCAGATCCCTCGGACGGACTGGAGGTAGTCGGGAAGGACCCAAGCGAGCGGGATGCGGATTCCCCACATTGCGATGATGGAGATGATGGTGGTTGGGACGGTATGCCCGGAACCGTTGATCACTCCGTTGCTGACGAACATTACGGCGAAGATGACATAGGTGACTCCGACGATATGGAGATAGTCAACTCCGATCTTGATTACGGCGGGGTCATTGAGGAACGCTCGGAGGAAGACCTGCGGGATGGACAGGACCAGGATGGAGATGAATAGGGAGATGGAACCGGTGAGCAGGATACCCCACCAGAAGGTTTGTTTCACCCGCTGGTATTGCTCGGCGCCGAGGTTCTGTCCGGACAGGGTTGAGACCGCGGAACCCATCACCAGGGCCGGGAGGAACGCGACCTGGTCAATCCGGACCGCGGCTCCGAAGGCGGCGTCAGCCGCTGCTCCGAACTTGCTCACTAAGCTGACGATAAAGATCAGGCTGACCGAGACCACGGACTGCTGGATCATCGCGGGGAATCCGATCCGGACCAGGAGCCAGGCGGTTGGGGGATCAAAATGGAAATGGCGCCAATCCGCAGTTACCAGGGGACGCCGGCGGGGGATATAAATGATCAAGCCGATCACGACCAGGGCCTGGGAGATGATGGAGGCGTAAGCGGTCCCGTTCAGGCCGAGTTTGGGCAGGCCGATCAGGCCGAAGATCAGGAGCGGATCCAAGACGGTGTTGACCGCGACCGCGACCGTCTGGAAATAGAGCGGGGTTTTGGAGTCGCCGATCCCGCGCAGGATGGACCCGATCAGGAAGGTTCCGAAGCTGAAGGGAAGTGTCCAGAAGAAGATTCGGAGGTAATGGACGGCTGGGAGGAACAGATCTTCTGGGGCGTTCATCAAGCGGAGGAGATGCGGGGCGAAATACAATCCGAGTCCGAGGAAGAGGAGACTCAAGGAGCCGATCAGGATCACCGAGGTCTGGACCGCGTCCTTGAGCCGGCCCCATTCTCTCGCGCCGACATACTGGGCGATCAGGATATTGACGGCGATGGTTAGCCCGCCTCCGACCGCGATCAGGACGAACACCGCGGGAAAGCTTACGGTGACGGTTGCGAGGGCGTTGGTTCCGAGGAATTTTCCGACCCAGAAGGCATTGATCAGGCTGTATGCGGTCTGGAGGATGGACCCGGCGAGCATGGGCATTGAAAAGACCAGCAGGTTTTTCGGGATAGAGCCGCGGGTGAGGTCCATTCCCAATTCCTGGAGATGACTGTTTGATGGAGACTGGTCGGAAGCCACAGCTGGATTCTAATTAAAAGAAGCCCGGGTGTCTATTCTTGATCCCGGGCCGGACTCAGCGCCGGCCGGGCATCGGCAGGAACCGGTTGCACCATCCGATCGGGATTTCCATCCGGAACTCATGTTTGCCGGAGTGGATGTCGTGGATCAGTTGGTCGGTGGCGTTCTCAATCAGGTAGGCCTTCTTGAGGTATTCAAAGGATTCCACCGAGGACTTTACCGGGAAGATCGGGTCTTCAAATCCGCTCTGGACCACCAGGGCACGCGGGGCGATCAAGGCGAAAATATCATAATAATCCAGGACCCCTTCCATCCGATATAGGTACTGGCACCGGCAATGAACCAACTCGCGATGCCACATCCGCTCGTGCATAATCAACGATCCGGAGGCTATGCAGAGCTTCACCCGCTGATCAAGCGCGGCCACATACATCGCGGTGACCGAGCCGTTGCTCAATCCCGCGATCCCGATTTTGTCCGGGTCAATTCCAGGCTGGGTGAGCATAAAATCAATCGCCCGCTCAACCGTCCAGACCCGCTGCCCCATAAAGGGGAAGGGGACATCTTTCGGAAGCGGGCCCCAACTGATCCCGGTCGGCAGTCCCTCCAGAACCTCGTGGCCGATGTTCGGGGCGAACACGAGGTAGCCCATCTTGGCGAATTGTTCCCCGAAATAATAAATGGTCTTGGAGTCAAAGGCATCGTATCCCTTGCCGCCGTGGCCGTGACAGACGATCATCAGCGGGAGCTTTTCCCCCGCCGCCTTGAGCGGCCGCGCCATCCAGCCCGAGCTGAGATGACCCTGCCGGTCGGTGAAGCTGACTTCCGCAAGCCTATATCCTTCCCGCGTCTCCTGCTTCCCGAATTTGGCCTCAAACGGCGCTGCCTGGGGAGGAGACCCATTGAACAAAATCTCCGAAAGCAACCCCCGAGTCTCAACCTGCCATTGCGAGAATTCCGCTGGAGTCGCCTTGGGATTAAAGGACTTCTGCGCCGCGAAAGCCGGCAGGGCAATCAGCATAAGGCAAAAAAACAGGTTCTTCCTGAACATTATTGGCTCCCCTGATCAATCCGGGCGACCTGCAATCGCCCTTTTTTTTGAGCGGGCATCCCGCCCCCAAGCAAGACCTGCGCCTAAATCAATACCCGATTTCCCCTTTAATCGGATTATATCTCTCCAGGACAAAGAAACTCGGGAACAGGCGGAGCGGCCCGATCGCGAAATGCGCCTTGCCCAAATATAGGTTCGGGTTGTCCGGATCCACCTGGACCAGGTAATCCCGGAGCAAACGCGCCGGATGAAGGCCGTTCCTGGAAATGCCGTAATTCAGGAGCAAGGCATTGGGATATTTATTATCGCGCTCCTGCTGGTTCACCTTGTAAACCCGGTAAAAACCGTAGCGCTTCGGGGCCTGCTCATTCGGGAGCGCCACCCATTTATCCTTCGCTTCCTTCTGCGAAATCAGAACATTGAAGCCCATAACCTCCTGACCGTCCGGCTTCTGACCCGGCGCAATGAAAAAGCCTTTCTTGAATTTCTGCATCCCTAAAATCTTGGTGATGATCGGGACATTGAATCCCCGGAACTCGGATCCAAGCAAATTCTTGAATCCAGGGGTCTTGCCCTGCTTGAAAATATCCTCCAATTCCTTGTCCTTCTTCCCGCAAAGTTCATCGTAACTATGCTTCGGCATTTCCATTCCTCCCGTGCCATAGTTCTTACCATAGCTTCCTTCCCGAAGCAAGTCTCTAGACCTTTCTGTGCGGGCGACTTTAGTCGCCATTTGCTTCTTGAATGTGCGAGCGCCTTCCTTGTCCGCCGACTTGTCCGCCGAAGCTTTGGCGAAGGCCGGAAGCCACTTCTTGCTCGGACAATCTGTAGGCGAAGGCGGAAGGCGCGATAGCTCTGAATACACCTCTGGGGTGCAGA